>NZ_JASCQQ010000007.1:0-325728 GCF_030012485.1 Halomonas rhizosphaerae | reverse complement strand
GGCCCGAGGCAGGGTGGACAGGAACCGACAAGGACCGGCAGGGCCTACACCCAGCCGCCCAGCTCGTTGTCGATGATCGAGAGCAGCGCGGCGATATGGTCGTCGCGATCATTCAGGCAGGGGATGTAGGTGAAGGTCTCGCCGCCGGCCTCGAGGAAGCTCTCGCGGATCTCCTCCTCGATCTCCTCCAGGGTCTCCACGCAGTCCGACGAGAAGGCCGGCGACACCACCGCGATGTGCTTCCTGCCCTGACGGGCCAGCTCGGCGACGTGCTCCACGGTGGCCGGCCCCACCCACTCCTCGGGGCCGAACTTGGACTGGAAGGCGGTCTGGATCGCCGCCTCCCCCCAGCCCAACCGCTCGCGCAGCAGGCGCGTGGTCTTCTGGCACTGGCAGTGGTAGGGGTCACCCTCCAGCAGATAGCGCTTGGGCACCCCATGGTAGGAGGCGACCAGCACCTCGGGGGGCGTCTCGGCGGCGTCGTAGGCCTCGCGCACCGAATTCGCCAGGGCATCCAGATAGGCGGGATGCTCGAAATAGGCGGGCACGGTGCGAATCGCCGGCTGCCACTTGAGCGTCATCAGGGTGCGGAAGGCCTGGTCGTTGGCCGTGGCGGTAGTCGGCGAGGCGTACTGCGGATAGAGCGGGAAGAACAGGATTCGCTCGCAACCCGCCGCCTGCATACGCTTCAGCACACTGTCGGTAGCGGGGTTGCCGTAACGCATGCAGAAGTCCACCACCACGCTCTCGCCGAACTGCGCGTGGAGCCCCGCCGCGATCTTGCGGGTCTGCTCGCGGGTGATGGTCAGCAGCGGACTCTCGTCCTTCTCGGTGTTCCAGATGCCACGATAGGCCTCACCGGACTTGAAGGGCCGGCGCGAGAGAATGATCAGCTGCAGCAGCGGCTGCCACTTCCAGTCCGGGTAGTCGACCACCCGCTTGTCGGAGAGGAATTCGCTCAGGTAGCGGCGCATCGACCAGTAGTCGGTGGCATCCGGCGTGCCCAGGTTGGCGAGCACCACGCCGACCTTCGGCCTGGCCACCGCCGGGTGGTCGGCCGGGGCATGGGCCAGGCGGCCGCTCCCCGGTGAATCCAGGTCGGGGGAGGCCTTATCCGGGTTCGGGGGGGTCATGCGGGAGCTCCTTCGGGTCGATGAGTCATTGCGCCCTAGTCTAACAGCCCGCTCGCCCGGGGTGGGATGAAGTTGTACTATGAACGGAATTTGTACAGCTTGAGAAGAGGATCATGCCCCGACCGCTTGTGCTGCTGCTCGGCGACCAGCTCAGCCATGACATGGCCAGCCTGCGTGACCTGCCGGACAACACGGTGGTCGCGCTGTGCGAGGTGGCCGCCGAAGGCACCTATGTGCCCCACCATCCCCAGAAGATCGCCCTGATCCTCTCCGCCATGCGCCACTTCGCCGCCGAGCTTCGCGACAGGGGCCATCGCGTCCACTACAGCGCCCTGGACGACCCGGACAATGCCCAGGCGCTGGTCGACGAGGCAGAGCGCCTGGCCGGCCTCTACGCCTGCGACGAGGTCCGCGTCGTGCGCCCCGGCGAGTGGCGGCTGTGGCAGGCGATGCGCGAGCGCGAGGACGCTGACCTGCCCTGGCGCCTGATCGAGGATGACCGCTTCTTCACGGCGCCGGAGGCGTTCGCTGCCTGGGCCCGGAAGCGCAAGGCGCCGCGGATGGCGCACTTCTACCGCATGATGCGCCAGCGCACCGGCCTGTTGATGGAGGACGGCCAGCCGGCAGGCGGCCGGTGGAACTTCGACCATGACAATCGCGAGCCGCTGTCCACGGGGACCCGCCCGCCCCCGCCGCCCCGTCACGGCCGGGACGAGACCACCAAGGCCGTGCTGGCGCTGGTGGCGGAGCATTTCCCCGCGCATTTCGGCACTCTGGAGAACTTTCATTGGCCGGTAACGCGCCGTCAGGCGCTGGGTGACCTGCGCCATTTTCTCGAGCGTCTTCTCCCCGACTTCGGCCGCTTTCAGGACGCGATCAGCGACGCCGAGCCCTTCCTCTTCCATTCCCGGCTATCCGCGGCCCTCAACCTGGGCCTGCTCTCGCCCCGGGAGGTGTGCGAGGCGGTCGAGGCTCGTTACTACCGCGGCGAGGCACCGCTCAACGCGGTGGAGGGCTTCATCCGTCAGGTGCTGGGCTGGCGGGAGTATGTGCGCGGCCTCTACTGGACGCGGATGCCCGCCTACAAGCGTCGCAACGCCCTGGGGGCGAGCCGTGGCCTGCCGGCCGCCTTCTGGAGCGGCGACACCGACCTGCGCTGCCTGAGGCGCGCCATCGAGATGACCCGCGACCAGGCCTATGCCCACCATATCCAGCGGCTGATGGTCACCGGCAACTTCGCGCTGCTCTGCGACGTGGCACCCGAGGCGCTGTGCGACTGGTACCTGGCCGTCTACGCCGATGCCTGCGAATGGGTGGAGTTGCCCAACACCCTGGGGATGGTGCTGCATGCCGATGGGGGACTGATGGGCTCCAAGCCCTACTGCGCCTCGGGGAAGTACATCGACCGCATGTCGGACCACTGCCGGCACTGCCGTTTCGACCCGAAGCAGGCCACGGGCCCCGACGCCTGTCCCTTCAACAGCCTGTATTGGGCCTTCCTCGAACGCCATGCCGACGCCCTGAGCGGCAACCCGCGCATGTCGCTGATCTACGCCAGCCTGCGGCGCATGAGCGATGACAAGCGCGCGGCCATGCGCGAGCAGGCCGAGGCCTTCCTGGCGCGACTCGACACCGCCCCCGCCTATGGCCAGGGCGTGCACCGGGCGGGCTACGACGCCACTCAGGAGTTGATCCCATGACACGACGCGAGAGCCTCCAGGCCCGCGCCCCGGCGACCCTCTACCACGATGGTCACTGCCCGCTCTGCCAGCGCGAGGTGGCCTGGCTGGCGCGTCACCCGCGCCGCGCGCGGGTCAGGCTGGTGGATATCCAGGCAGCGGACTTCGACGCCGCGGCGCTCGGCACCAGCGTCGAGGCGATGATGGGCCTTCTGCACGTCCGCGACGCCGGGGGGCGCTGGTACATCGGCATGGATGCCAGCCGCGCGCTCTACGCGGTGCTGGGCTATCGCCGGCTGGTGTGGCTGAGCACCCTGCCGGGGATCGCGGGCATGATGGATGCGGGGTATCGCTGGTTCGCCCGCCGCCGCCTGCGCCTGGGGCGCTGGCTGCAACGGCGGCGGCAGGGCAAGGACAAGGGATAGGGTCAGAAGACCAGCGGCATGCGCGACGTCAGCGGGTCCTGATAGTGGGTCTCGCGCCCGATCATCTCGTCGTGGGGCACCTGCTGGACCAGATAGGCACGGTGGATGCCGGCGCGCTTGAGCTCCAGATAGACGTCATCCAGCGAGCGGAAGAGGATCGGCTTGGCGGCACGGGTCAGCATGTGACGCTGTCCCTCCACGTCCTCCAGCTCGACCTGGTAGAACCGGCTGCCGGCATGGCCGATCACGCGGATCTCGAAGTTGTCGTGGCGTGCCACGAAGGCTTTCAATTCCTGGAATTCCATGGGTCCTTCCTCCTGATGTCCGGGGCGATGATGTCGAGATACAAGAACGGGCACAGCCTGACTGCACCCGATGACGGTATCGTGTCGTCGACATTACCTTGATGTGACCCTGACCGCTTCGTCAGGTTCCGGACCTACTGATATTCGGAAGGATCGATCGCCTTGCCCAGGGAGTTGCGGTCCACCCAGTTGCCGGCCTTGGTCTCCTTGTAGCGGAACACCACTCGGTCGCCGACCTGGACCGGCAGCTCGGCATCCTCGGTCTGGTAGCTGTAGGCCTCGCCGTCCACCACCAGGTGATAGCGGTAGAGGTCAGGCATCCCCAGCCACTCCTTGAAGGGGCCTTCACGCTCCATCGACTGGAGCTCGCCTCGCCCCTCGAGCTTCGGGGTACGCCGGCGATTGCCGCGTCGGAATCCGCCTGCCATGGTGCCTCCTTCCTGTGTGATTCGAGGGCTGGGCATTATACGGGGCCGGTCACGGGACTCAAGGGCGCCGTCACTCGCCGAAGGCCTCGCGGTAGCTGTCCGGGGCCAGGTCCTCGAAGCGGGTGTACTTGCCGATGAACGCCATGTGCACGGTGCCGATGGGGCCGTTACGCTGCTTGCCGATGATCACCTCGGCCAACCCCTGATTGTCGGGGTTATCCGGATTGTAGACCTCGTCGCGATAGACGAAGCCGATGATGTCGGCATCCTGCTCGATGGCCCCGGACTCGCGGAGGTCCGACATCACCGGGCGCTTGTTGGGGCGCTGCTCCAGCGAGCGGTTGAGCTGGGAGAGGGCCACCACCGGGCAGCCGAACTCCTTGGCCAGCCCCTTGAGCGAGCGGGAGATCTCGGAGATCTCGCCGGTGCGGTTCTCGGAGAAGCCGGGGATCTGCATCAGCTGCAGGTAGTCGATCATGATCAGCGCGAGGTTACCGTGCTCGCGCACCACGCGACGGATCCGCGAGCGCATCTCGTTGGGCGAGAGCGCGGCGGTGTCGTCGATGAACAGCTGCTTGTCCTTGAGCAGATTGACCGCCGAGGTCAGGCGCGGCCAGTCCTCATCCTCCAGCTGGCCGGTACGCACCCGCGTCTGGTCGATGCGCCCCAGCGAGGAGAGCATGCGCAGCATCAGCGAGTCCGCGGGCATCTCCATGGAGAACACCATCACCGGCCTGTCGCTGGCGATCACCGCATGCTCGACCAGGTTCATGGCGAAGGTGGTCTTGCCCATGGAGGGGCGGCCGGCAATGATCACCAGGTCCGAGGGCTGCAGCCCCGAGGTCATCTCGTCCAGGTCGCGGAAGCCGGTGGAGAGCCCGGTCATCTCGCCCTGCAGGTTGAACAGCTCGTCGATGCGATCCACCGCCTTGGTCAGCAGCTCGCTCATGCCGATCGGCCCCCCCGACTTGGGGCGCTCCTCGCTGATCTGGAACACCAGCCGTTCGGCCTCGTCGACCAGCTCGTCGGCGGGGCGCCCCTGGGGGCTGAAGGCGCCATCGGCGATCTGGCTGGCCGCACGGATCAGCTTGCGCAGGGTGGCACGCTCGCGAACGATGTCGGCATAGGCGCGAATATTGCTGGCGGACGGCGTACTCCTGGCCAGCTCCGCCAGGTAGGCCAGGCCACCCACGGTATCGAGCTGGTCCCGCCCCTCCAGCGCCTCGGAGAGGGTCACCACATCCAGCGGGCGCCCCGCCTCGGCCAGGCCGGCCATGACGTTGAAGATCAGGCGGTGCTCGTAGCGATAGAAGTCATCCGCCACCAGACGGTCGGCCACGTTGTCCCAGGCCTGATTGTCGAGCATCAGGCCGCCGAGCACGGACTGTTCGGCCTCCAGCGAATGCGGCGGCACCTTGAGGGCAGCGGTTTCCCGGTCGAGGGTGAGGGGTTCGTTCATGGTGCGCGGACCTTCAGGGGAAAGGGGCAGGATCATTCTACGCGATGGCACGCCCCGACCCCATGCCCGAGGCAGGACGACAACACCTGTTCGTGACAGGACGCATCACACGAAAAGGGGGCGAGGATTCACTCCTCGCCCCCCTGTCGCGGCACGCCCCGGCGGGCGTGCCGTCGCGCAGGCCTTACTCGGCCACGACCACCACACGGACGGTGGCGTCGACTTCGGCATGCAGGTGCAGGTCGATGTCGTACTCGCCGGTCTGGCGGATCGGGCCCTGCGGCATGCGCACTTCGCTCTTGGCGACCTCGAGCCCGGCGCTGGAGATGGCCTCGGCCAGATCACGCGGACCGATCGAGCCGAACAGCTTGCCCTCGTCACCGGCCTTGGAGACCAGCGACAGTTCGATGTCGTTGAGCTGTTCGGCACGCGCCTCGGCCACGGCCTTGCGCTCGGCGGCCTGGGCCTCGAGCTCGGCACGCTGGGCCTGGAAGGCCTGGATGTTCTCCTTGGTGGCCGGCACGGCCAGGCCATAGGGCACCAGGTAGTTGCGGCCGTAGCCAGGCTTGACGGTGACCTGGTCACCCAGACCGCCCAGCTTGCCAATCTTGTCGAGCAGAATGACGTCCATTCTCGTAAACCTCTTGTCAGTGGCTGCGGGCCAGTCGTCCGCGGAAGTCCGCGAACGTGTCGATGAAGGCCGCGAGCAGCACGATGAGAATCATGGGCCAGGTGGTGATCAGCAGCACATAGAAGGCGACCAGCCACAGCCCGTTCATTCCCTTCAATCCGATAAAACCATGCACCAGCGCGATGCCGGCCACCAGCAGCGGCACCCAGGCCAGCATGCCCAGGGCGGGGAGCTGCAGCACGGCTCCCAGTACCCCGAGCACCACCAGCACGGCGAGCTCACGGGGCGCCAGGCGCAGGACGTGGAACTCCTCGCGGAACCCGCCGGGGTTGTAGAGCCCGGCCTGCCAGCCGCGCGCCAGGGCCAGGCAGGCCACGGCGGCGAGCAGCACGATCAGCGCGGTCACGCCGCTGATCAGCAGGCCGGCCAGCTGCTCGGTGTCCATGCCCTGGCGGGAGAGCTCGGCGAGCATCGACGCGATGTCCGGCGAGCCCTGGCGCAGCTGCTCCAGTACCGGCCCTGCCCCGCCCGGCGGCAGGAAGATATCCAGCTGGATCATCGCCGCCCCGGCCAGGGTGCCGGCGAGGAGCGCCTCGCTCCAGCGCAGCCGGGCGCGCAGCACCACCGCCATCAGCACCACCAGCAGCACGCTGGCCAGCGGGATGACGTCCCCCTGGGTCCACCACCAGCCGGCCGGCACGGCCGCGGCGATGATCACCGGCAGCGACGCGGCCAGGCCGTGTCGCAGGGTGACCAGGCCCGCCACGGCGGCCCCCAGCCAGAACAGCCAGGGAATCGCGGTGGCCACGGCCGCCCCGGCCGCGGCGTGGGGCGTGCCGCGCATCATCCAGCGGGCGACGGGCAACATCACGCGCAGTGCTTTACTGGTGGCTGTCGGTGTAGGGCAGCAGCGCCAGGTAGCGTGCCCGCTTGATCGCGGTGGACAGCTGGCGCTGGTAACGGGCCTTGGTCCCGGTGATGCGGCTGGGAACGATCTTGCCGGTCTCGGTGACGTAGGCCTTCAGCGTGTCCAGATCCTTGTAGTCGATCTGCTTCACGCCTTCGGCGGTGAAACGGCAGAACTTGCGGCGACGGAAAAAGCGTGCCATGGGGAAGACTCCTTCAGAGGTGCGATGGGGTGGCTCAGGCGGATTCGGTGCTGCGCGGCTTCTCGTCGCGACGGACACGCTTCTCTTCCACCGGCTTCATCATCGGCGAGGCCTCGGTGACAGCTTCCTTGGCGCGAACCACCAGGCTGCGGATGATGGCGTCGTTGAAGCGGAAGATGTTCTCGATCTCGTCGAGGGTCTCGCCGCTGCACTCGACGTTCATCAGCACGTAGTGAGCCTTGTGGATCTTGTTGATCGGGTAGGCCAGGTGGCGACGGCCCCAATCCTCGAGGCGATGCACGGTGCCGCCGTTCTCGGTGACGAGGCCGGTATAGCGCTCGACCATGGCCGGGACCTGCTCGCTCTGGTCCGGGTGGACCATGAAGACGATCTCGTAGTGACGCATGGGATCTCCTTGCGGTTTGGCAGCTTCCTCAATGGCGAACGCGTATCGCTCAGGGGAAGCAAGGAGTGATTGTCAAAAGACGGGTTGTCAGAAGACAGAAAGACCCGCTCGCAGGACGAGCGGGCGCAAGTATTCTAATGATCTGCGGCCCGACTGGCAAGGCGGGCGTCGCTCAGTCGCCCGGCGCGCGCCCCTGGCGCTGGCGCACCGCCTCGAACAGGCAGATGCCGGTGGCCACCGAGACGTTGAGGCTGGAGACACCGCCGGCCATGGGCAGCTTGACCAGGGTATCGCAGGCCTCGCGGGTGAGGCGGCGCATCCCCTTGCCCTCGGCCCCCATCACCAGCGCCGTGGGGCCGGTGAAGTCGGCCTCGAAGAGGCTCGCCTCGGCCTCGCCGGCGGTGCCGGTGATCCACACGCCGAGCGCCTTGAGCCTGGCCATGGCGCGGGCCAGGTTGGTGACCTGGTAGACCGGCATGCTCTCGGCGGCCCCGCAGGCCACCTTGCGCACCATGGCATTGAGCGGCGCCGCCTTGTCCTTGGGCACGATTACCCCGTGCACCCCCGCGGCATCGGCGCTGCGCAGGCAGGCACCGAAGTTGTGCACGTCGGTGATGCCGTCGAGCACGAGCAGCAGCGGGGGGGGCTCATGGGGCCAGCCCTCGAGCCTGAGCCACAGCGAGGTCTCGCCCTCGAAGGCGAGCGGCGTGGCGAAGGCGATGATGCCCTGGTGAGCGGCCCCCTGGGCGAGGCGGTCGAGCTCGTCCCGAGGACGGGAGTGGAGACGCGCACCGCCCTGGCGGGCCACCTCGACCAGCTCGGCCAAGCGCGTGCCGGCACTGCCCTCCTGGACCCAGAGCTCGCGGGGCACCTCGCCGCGGTCGAGCAGCGCCCGCACCGCATGCACGCCGAACACCGCCTCGAGCCCCCCGGGCGGGGCGGGCGCGCGAGGCGACTCCCTGCCGGCGTGACGCCGGGCCCTGCTCTCCTGCCCCGGCGTCCTGTCGTGCCGGGGCTTGCGACCTGCCGCCATCAGCCGCGCGCCCTCGAGCGACGCGGGCCACGCCGACGCCGGCCGCTCTTGCCCGACTTGTCACCCGGCTTGCCGTCGCCCGCCTTGTCGCCGCCGCGACGCTTGCGCGGCTGGCGCTTGGGACGCGGCTTGTCGTCGGCCAGCTCGAAGTCGATCTTGCGCTCGTCCAGGTCGACGCGAGCCACCTGCACGGTGACGCCGTCGCCCAGGCGGTAGCTCATGCCGCTGCGCTCGCCCTTGAGGCGGTGCTTCTCGGGCTCGTAGTGGTAGTAGTCGGAAGGCAGCGAGGTGACGTGCACCAGCCCTTCCACGAACACCTCGTCGAGGCGCACGAAGATGCCGAACTGGGTGACCGAGGCGATGCTGCCGTCATAGACCTCGCCGAGCTTGTCGGACATGAACTCGCACTTGAGCCAGTCCTCCACGTCGCGGGTGGCGTCGTCGGCACGCCGCTCGGTCATCGAGCAGTGCTCGCCGAGCTCGAGCATCTGCTCGAAGGTGTAGGGTGCCCACTTGCTGGGGGGTTCCACGCTGGCCCCTTCGGCACGCAGCACGGTATTGGTCTGGCGCGGGCCGCGGATCACCGAGCGGATGGCGCGGTGGACCAGCAGGTCCGGGTAGCGCCGGATCGGCGAGGTGAAGTGCGCATAGGCCGGATAGGCCAGGCCGAAGTGGCCATCGTTCTGCGGCGAATAGACCGCCCGGCTCATGGAGCGCAGCATCACCGTCTGGATGACGTCGGTATCGTCACGCCCCTTGATCGCCTCGGCCAGGTCACGGTAGTCCTGGGGGCTGGGGTCGTCGCCGCCGCCGAGCGACAGGCCCAGTTCGTTGAGGAACAGGCGCAGCTTGTCGAGGCGCTCCGGCGAAGGCTTCTCGTGGATGCGATAGAGGGCCGGCAGGTCGTGCTTGTCGAGGAAGCGCGCGGTGGCCACGTTGGCCGCCAGCATGCACTCCTCGATGATCTTGTGGGCGTCGTTGCGCGAGCGCGGGACGATCTTCTCGATCTTGCGCTCGTCGTTGAAAACGATGGCCGTCTCGGTGGTCTCGAAGTCGATGGCGCCCCGTTCCACCCGGGCCTCGCGCAGCAGCCGGTAGAGGGCGTGCAGGTTCTTCAGCGACGGCACCAGCTCGCGGTACTCCTCGCGCAGGGCGTCGCCCTCTTCCCCCTCGTCGTCGAGGATGGCGGCCACCTTGTTGTAGGTGAGGCGCGCATGGGACTGGAACACCGCCTCGTAGAACCGGTAGCGGCTGATGGCCCCGCTCTGGGAGATGTTCATCTCGCAGACCAGCGCCAGGCGGTCGACGGCCGGGTTCAGCGAACAGAGCCCGTTGGAGAGCAGCTCCGGCAGCATCGGCACCACCTGACCCGGGAAGTACACCGAGTTGCCGCGGGTGATCGCCTCCTGGTCCAGGGCACTGCCGGGCCGCACGTAATGGGAGACGTCGGCGATGGCCACCAGCAGCTTCCAGCTGCCCGACTTGGTCTTCCAGGCACAGACGGCGTCGTCGAAGTCCTTGGCGCTCTCGTCGTCGATGGTCACCAGCGGCACGTGGCGCAGGTCGATGCGATGGTGCTTGTCCTGCTCGGCCACCTCGGCGGACATGCCGGCGATCTGGTCGTGGACGTCCGGCGGGAACTCGGCGGGGATCTCGTAGCTGCGGATGGCGATGTCGATCTCCATCCCGGGATCCATGCGCTCACCGAGCACCTCGACCACCTCGCCCACCGGCTGCACCCGGGTCTCGGGCTGCTGGACGATCTTCGCCGAGATCACCTGGCCATCCTGGGCCCCGCCACAGGCGCTGTGGGGAATGATGATCTCCTGGGTGATGCGGGAGTTCTCAGGGATCAGCACCCCGAATTCCGGCGTATTGGCGCGGTAGACGCCGACGATGGTCTGGGTGTTGCGCGCGAGCATCTCGACGATGGTGGCCTCGTCGCGGCCCCGACGATCGCGCCCACTCACCCGAACCAGCACATGGTCGCCGTGGAAGACCCGGCGCATCTGCCGCGGCGGCAGCACCAGGTCGGGCTTCTTGCCGTCGTCGCGCAGCAGGAAGCCGAAGCCGTCGCGGTGCCCCAGCACCTTGCCCTTGATCAGGTCGAGCTTGTCGATCAGCGCATAGGCGCCGCGGCGGTTTCGCAGCACCTGGCCATCGCGTTCCATCGCCGCCAGGCGCCGGCGCACGGCCTCCTGGAGCTCCTCGTCGTCGAGGCCCAGCTGCTGGCTCATCGCCTCGTGGGTAAGCGGCTTGCCGGCCTCCTCCAGGCGGGCGAGCAGGTATTCGCGGCTGGGAGCGGGCTTGTCGTACTTGTGGGCTTCGCGTTTGGCGTGCGGATCGTCGCTGAGCGTCCAGTGGGTCATGCGGTGGGCATCCTTGGCGGCATCGGGAGCAGCGTGATCGAAAGGGCGCGGGGACGACGTCCGGCGCGTGGCATCTGGGATTTCGGGTCGATTGTCATGGGCGCAGTATAGCGCCGGTGCCCCCATCACCCAACCATGGCGGCGCCGCCGACGCGTGGCGCGCGACAAAAAATCCTGGATGGCGGGGCCAGATCCGCTTGCATCGGCAAACGAATCGGGTACCATACGCCTCGCCTGCCCAGATGGCGGAATTGGTAGACGCGCTAGCTTCAGGTGCTAGTGTCCTTACGGACGTGGAGGTTCAAGTCCTCTTCTGGGCACCATCGGTATCCCGTCGCTCTCGAACGGATACCCGGGAGTTCGCTCCCATGCTCTTTGTCAGCTCGGATCGCTCGTGTTCGCCCAGGTGGCGGAATTGGTAGACGCGCTAGCTTCAGGTGCTAGTGTCCTTATGGACGTGGAGGTTCAAGTCCTCTCCTGGGCACCATCGCAGACGCGATGCTCGCGAACACGACGACAGCATGATGCGCCCAGGTGGCGGAATTGGTAGACGCGCTAGCTTCAGGTGCTAGTATCCTTACGGATGTGGAGGTTCAAGTCCTCTCCTGGGCACCACTTCTTCTCGCGTCATGCAGCCGAGTCAACATTGCAGCCCCACAGGAAACCGCGACGCCATGTTCGCGGTTTTTTTGTGTCCGCCATTCAGAAGCGGCCGGGCAGCCTGGCCACGGCCTCGAGCCCCCAGCCCGCAGTTTCCACCTCGGCCTCCAGTGCCACGGCGGCCGCCTTGGGCAGCTGCGGGAAGAAGTCCAGGCCGGTGCGCGCCTCCAGCTCATCGATGCTGACCAGGAAGTCATCCAGCGACTCGTCGCCCGCCACCCGCTGCGGCATGAGGAAGGCCAGGGCGCGCGGCTCCTCGCCCGGCACCACCAGAATCTTGTAGAAGGCCTCGGGCACCTCCACAAGGCCGACCCGATTGAGCACGTTGTCCCGGAACGACGCCGGGAAGACCGGACCGGTGATCACCTGGAGGGTACCGAAGCGTGGCACGAAGCGATCCATCACCACCTCCTCCAGGCGCTGCCAGAGGCGCCGGTTGAGATCGGGCCGCTGGGGCGACATGTTGCTCATCAGGAAGGTGTCGCGCTGCGCCGCACTGCCATGGACCGCGGCGATGGCATAGTTGGGGGCGAGATGCCCACGATCATAGCCGCTGCCGAAGTAGCTGTCCGGCGAGATCGGCCACAGCGCGCGCCAGTCGCGCTGGAAGCCGGGTCGCGGCCCGGCGTTCGGGTCCTCGACATCGTGCAGCAGATAGCTGACCCACAGCGGATTGACCCGCACATCGGACCACCCCACCAGGAAGCCGTCGTTGCGCAACACGCGATGGAAGCTCAGCGGGGTGAGCTCCTGCCAGGTGGTGACGCCCTGCCAGCTGAGCCCGTCGCGCAGCTCGCGCTCCTGGAAGTGCCAGAGCCCGGCGGCCACTGCCACGAACAGCGCCGTGATGCCGAAGCGACGCGCCTGGCGGCGCCAGCGGTTGGCGACGCGCCTTCGTCTTGCTGCCATGCCTGACCCTTCCCTGTCCGATCATACGGCGGGCACGCGGCCCACGCCTTCCCTCACCACCCCAGCGAGAACATGGTCTCCAGATCGTGCCGGGAGTGGACCTGCATGGCATTGAGCGTCTCGGTGTCGCGAATGCCCTCGACGGCATTGAGGCGTCCGGTCACCAGCTCCGCCAGGCTCTCGAAGTCACGGGTCCGTGCGATGGCCACCAGGTCATAGCGGCCACAGGTGGAATAGACCTCGCTGATGCCCTCCACGTCGGCCAGCCGCTCGGCCACGGCCTTCACCTGGCCCTTCTCGGCATTGATCAGAATCACCGCGTTCTGCATCGGACTTCTCCCTGCTATGGGCGCTTGTGCGCGCGTCTCGTTCTGCGGGCGACCGGGTGGCCACCGCAGCTGGCGCGAGTATAGCAGCGCCGTCGAGGGCGCTGAACAGAGGGGTCATGCCTGGGCACCGGAGCTCTCCTCCAGGGCCAGCAGGCGGCGCTTGAGATCAGGCCCGCCGCTGTAGCCTCCCAGGCCGTCGGCGGCCACCACGCGGTGACAGGGAATCAGCAGCGGCAAGGGGTTGGCGCCACTGGCCGCACCGATGGCACGGGCGGCCCCCTCCCGACCCAGCTGCCGGGCCAGCTGGCCATAGGTGCGTGTCTCGCCATAGGGCACCCTCAGCAACGCCGACCACACCTGCCGCTGGAAGTCGCTGCCCCCGGGGGCCAGGTCCACGCTGAAGTGACGCCTGCGCCCGGCGAGGTAGCCGAGCAACTGGTCACGCGCCCCCTTGAGGGCCTCATCGTCCCGGACCTCCCCCGGCGGGTCGGGTGTCTGCTCGGCGGCCAGCACCACCCTCTGCAGCCCGGCTGCGCCAGCGCACAGCAGGATCTCGCCGATCGGCGAGGAAAATCGAGTGAACGCCATGGCCTCCCTCCTCCTGGGCCGGCGGCTGTGCGGCGGATTGCCGCACATACCCCGACCGGTTCGCGATACCCCCATCAGTTTACTACCATTGACCGAACGAACTCCGCAGGGACGCGCCTGTCGGATCAAGAGGTGGCTCGACCACCCGCCAAGAAGAAACGGGCACCACGCGTGCCCACCGTGACCCCAAGACCCACCGTGATGACAAGGAGAGACCATGGCCGACCATAGCCGTCGTGACTTCATGCGCAACAGCCTGCTGGGCCTTGCCGCCCTGCCCCTCGGCGCCGGCATCCTGTCGAAGAGCGCCTTCGCCCAGGACCTGCCGCGGCTCGACCCGAGCGCCGAGCAGGCCCAGGCCCTGAACTACGTCGAGAACGCCAGCGACGCCAGCGACCATCCGGCCTACGAGGAGGGTGAGCGGTGTGACAACTGCATGTTCTTCCAGGCCGACAACGAAGGCTGCCAGCTGTTCCCGGAGAACAGCGTCGAGCCGGCCGGCTGGTGCCAGTCCTGGTCCGCCCAGAGCTGATTACGCCGTCAGGCCCCAATGACGAGACCCGCGCCATGGCGCGGGTCTCGCCGTTCAGCCGCCTCAGTCGCGCCGCTCTTCCTCGGGCAGTGGCCAGTGGTAGCGTCGCACCACCTCGTCGCCCTGCACCGACTCCAGCCGCACCGGGAAGCCCCACAGCTGGTGGAGATGACGGATGACCGGGTAGACGCTGCGCGCCAGCGGACGCCGACTGTCCTGGACGTGGCGCAGGGTCAGCGAACGGTCGCCGCGGATGTCCGCCGAGTAGACCTGGATATTGGGTTCACGCACCGCCAGGGCATACTGAGTGGCGAGGGACTCGCGAATGCGCCGATAGCCACGCTCGTCATGGATCGCCGCCACCTCCAGCATCTCCTCCTGATCGTCGTCGACCACCGTGAACAGCTTGAGGTCGCGGATCACCTTGGGTGAGAGGAACTGCTGGATGAAGGATTCGTCCTTGAAGTTCTTCATGGCGAACTCCAGGGTCTCCCGCCAGTCGCCACCGGCGCTGTCGGGGAACCATTGCCGGTCCTCCTCCGTCGGCGCCTCGCAGATACGCCGGAGGTCGGTGAAGATGGCGAAGCCCAGCGCATAGGGGTTGATGCCGCTGAAGTAGGGGCTGTCGAAGGCCGGCTGGTTGACCACCGCGGTATGCGACTGCAGGAACTCCAGCATCAGCCCTTCATCCACCAGGCCCTCCTCGTAGAGCCGGTTCATCAGGGTGTAGTGCCAAAAGGTCGCCCAGCCCTCGTTCATCACCTGGGTCTGGCGCTGGGGATAGAAGTACTGGGCCAGCTTGCGCACGATGCGCACCACCTCGCGCTGCCAGGGGGCCAGCAGCGGGGCGTTCTTCTCGATGAAGTAGAGCAGGTTCTCCTGGGGCTCCGGGGGATAGCGACCGCCCTCGTGAAGGCCCAGCGGATCCTCCTCGTCGGCCATGCCGGGCAGGGCATCCCCGCGCGGGCGGCCCGGGATGGTGCGCCACAGGGTGTTGACCTGGGCCTGGAGGTGCGTCTCGCGCTCCTTCTGGCGCCGCGCCTCCTCGGCGGCGGAGACCGGCGAGGGGCGCTTGTAGCGGTCGACGCCATAGTTCTGAAGGGCGTGGCAGGCATCCAGCAGCTGCTCCACCGCGGCCACACCGTGGCGCTCCTCGCACTCACCGATGTACTTCCGGGCGAACACCAGGTAATCGACGATGGAAGAGGCATCCGTCCAGGTACGGAACAGGTAGTTGCCCTTGAAGAAGGAGTTGTGGCCATAGCAGGCGTGAGCCATGACCAGCACCTGCATCATCAGGGTGTTCTCCTCCATCAGGTAGGCGATGCAGGGGTCGGAGTTGATCACCAGCTCGTAGGCGAGCCCCATCTGGCCACGGCGATAGGCCTGCTCCACGGCCAGGAACTGCTTGCCGAAGGACCAGTGGTGATAGCCCACCGGCATGCCCACGCTGGCATAGGCATCCATCATCTGTTCGGTGGTGATGACCTCGATCTGGTTGGGATAGGTGTCCAGGCGATACTCGTCCGCCAGGCGTGCAATCTCCTCCTCGAAGGCGTCGAGGATCTCGAAGTTCCAGTCGGATCCGGTGGCAATGGGCTTGCGTCGGGTCATGCTGCCTCCTCGGGCCGCCTGCTCTGGTGATCACGTGCTGGCAATGCGGCGCTTGAACAGCTCGCGGAAGACCGGATAGATGTCCCCGGCCTCGACGATCTGGCGCATGGCGAAGCGCTCGGCATACTCGGCCTCCACCCGCTCGTACTCCTCCCACAGCGCCTGGTGGGCATGGGGGGTAATCTCCACGTAGGTGAAGTATTGCAGCCGCGGCATCAGGCGCTCGACGAGCAGGTCGCGACAGGTGATGGAGTCGTCGTCCCAGTTGTCGCCGTCCGAGGCCTGCGCCACGTAGAGGTTCCACTGCCCGGGCGGGTAGCGTGCCTCGATGATCTCGTCGACCAGCGTCAGGGCGCTGGAGACGATGGTGCCGCCGGTCTCGCGGGAATAGAAGAACTCCTCCTCGTCGACCTCCTTGGCCGCCGTATGGTGGCGGACGAAGACCAGCTCGACCTTCTCGTAGTTGCGCTCGAGGAAGAGATAGAGCAGCAGGAAGAAGCGCTTGGCGATGTCCTTGTGGGCCTGGGTCATGGACCCCGAGACGTCCATCACGCAGAACATCACCGCCTTGCTCGAGGGCTGCGGCTGGTCGATCAGGTTGTTGTAGCGCAGGTCGTAGGTATCGATGAAGGGCACCGCCTCCAGGCGCTTCTCCAGCCGTTCGATCTCTCCCTTGAGCTCGGCGATGCGGGCGGGGTTGCGCAGCACCGGGTCCTTGCGCTCCTCCTCGGCCAGTGCCTCCATGGCCTCGCGCAGCGCCCGGCGGATCGGCGCCCGCATGGCAATGCGACGGGCCTGGGCCTCGCGCATGGAGCGCACGATGTTGATGCGCGCCGGGACGCCCTCCTTCGACACCCCCGCACGCACCGGACGCACCTCGTCGAGGTCCACCAGGTTCTTGCGCTCAAGGTGGGGCAGCTCCAGGCCATCGAAGACGAAGTCGAGGAACTCCTCGCGACTCAGGGTGAAGGCGAACTCGTCCATGCCCTCGCCCTGGTTGGAGGCCCCGCCTTCCCCGGCACCGTCTCCACCGCCCCCGCCGCCGGGTCGGCGCAGCCGGTCCCCCTCGACGAACTCCTTGTTGCCCGGCGCGACGATGGTGCGCTTGCCCCCCGGGCCGTGCTGGAAGACCGGTTCGGAGATGTCCCGGGCGGGAATCGAGACCTTCTCGCCGCGCTCCATGTCGGTGATCGAGCGACGGTTCACCGCCTCCTCGACCGACCGCTTGATATGGGTGCGGTAGCGGTCGAGGAAGCGCTGGCGGTTGACCGCGCTCTTGTGCTTGGCATTGGCTCGACGATCGATGAAATAGGTCATGACGACCTCCTCGGCCTACTGCGACTTGCGTACCCGCAGGTACCACTCGGAGAGCAGGCGCACCTGCTTCTCGGTGTAGCCGCGGTCGACCATGCGTGCCACGAAGTCCTCGTGCTTCTTCTGGTCTGCCGTCGAGGCCTTGGCGTTGAAGGAAATCACCGGCAGCAGCTCCTCGGTGTTGGCGAACATCTTGTGCTCGATCACCCCACGCAGCTTCTCATAGGACTGCCAGCTGGGGTTCATGCCGTTGTTCTGGGCACGGGCCCGCAGCACGAAGTTGACCACCTCGTGGCGGAAATCCTTGGGATTGGAGATGCCCGCCGGCTTCTCGATCTTCTCCAGCTCCTCGTTGAGGGCCTGGCGGTCGAGGAACTCGCCGGTCTCGGGGTCGCGGTACTCCTGATCCTGGATCCAGAAGTCGGCATAGGTGACGTAGCGGTCGAAGATGTTCTGGCCGTACTCGGAATAGGACTCGAGATAGGCGGTCTGGATCTCCTTGCCGATGAAGTCGACGTAGCGCGGGGCCAGGAACTCCTTGATGAAGCGCAGGTAGCGCTCGAAGGTCTCCCGGGGCAGCTGCTCCTGTTCCAGGCGCTGCTCGAGCACATAGAGCAGGTGAACCGGGTTCGCCGCGACCTCGTGGTTGTCGAAGTTGAACACCTTGGAGAGGATCTTGAAGGCGAAGCGCGTCGACAGCCCCTCCATGCCCTCGTCGACCCCGGCCGCATCGCGGTACTCCTGGATCGACTTGGCCTTGGGGTCGGTGTCCTTGAGGTTCTCGCCGTCGTAGACCCGCATCTTGGAATAGATGCTCGAGTTCTCCGGCTCCTTGAGCCGGGAGAGTACCGAGAACTGGGCCAGCATGCGCAGGGTATCCGGTGCACAGGGCGCCTCGGCCAGCGACGAGTGCTCAAGCAGCTTCTTGTAGATGTTGATTTCCTCGGTGACCCGCAGGCAATAGGGCACCTTGACGATGTAGACCCGGTCGAGGAAGGCCTCGTTGTTGCGGTTGTTGCGGAAGGTCTGCCACTCGCTCTCGTTGGAGTGGGCCAGCACCACACCGTCGAAGGGGATCGCCCCCATGCCCTCGGTAGGGTTGTAGTTGCCCTCCTGGGTCGCCGTCAGCAGCGGATGCAGCACCTTGATCGGCGCCTTGAACATCTCGACGAACTCCATCAACCCCTGGTTGGCACGGCACAGCCCGCCGGAGAAGCTGTAGGCGTCCGGGTCATCCTGGGAGTAGAGCTCGAGCTGGCGGATGTCCACCTTGCCCACCAGCGAGGAGATGTCCTGGTTGTTCTCGTCGCCCGGCTCGGTCTTGGAGATGGCCACCTGGTTGAGCCGCGAGGGATAGAGACGCGCCACCCGGAACTGGGAGATGTCCCCCCCGTACTCCTTGAGGCGCTTGGCAGCCCAGGGCGACATCACGCTCTTGAGGTAGCGCTGGGGGATGCCGTACTCCTTCTCCAGCAGCTCGCCGTCCTCCTCCGGGGAGAACAGGCCCAGCGGCGACTCGTAGACCGGCGAGTCCTTGATGGCATAGAAGGGCACCTTCTCCATCAGCAGCTTGAGCCGCTCGGCCAGGGATGACTTGCCACCCCCCACCGGCCCCAGCAGATAGAGGATCTGCTTGCGCTCCTCGAGCCCCTGGGCGGCATGGCGAAAGTAGGCGACGATCTGCTCGATGGCCTCCTCCATGCCGTAGAACTCGGCAAAGGCCGGATAGCGGCGGATCACCTTGTTGGAGAAGATGCGGGACAGCCGCGGATCCTTCGCGGTATCGATCACCTCTGGCTCGCCGATGGCCTCCAGCATACGCTCGGCCGCCGAGGCATAGGCCACGGGCTCCTGGCGACAGAGTTCCAGATACTCCTGCAGGCTCATCTCTTCCTGCTGGACGCGAGCGAAGCGGTTCTGCACATGATCGAAGATGCTCATCGATGCCTCCTGTATGCCCGGTTCCCCAGCCACTCGACATGGTGGTGACAAGCCAGGGTGGGGTCTCATCAGCGTAGACAGCATCAGCGGATAACGGTTTGCCTCACCAATCAACGCACCCGAGCCCTCCCCCCTGAGAGCCCGGCGAGCGCCACTCGGTTCATGAGGAATCACGAAAGATTAAACGCTGAAACGACGCAGCCCGCCGGAGGAGGCCGGCGGGCGGTCAACGGCTGGCGAGAACAGGCGGCCGCGATCGGCGTCAGAGTCGTGCGGCCAGCCGGGTTCCCTGCTCGATGGCCCGTCGGGCATCGAGCTCCGCCGCCTCGTCGGCACCGCCGATGACATGCACTCCCATCCCGGCCGCCTGCAGCGGCGCGAGCAGCTCACGCACCGGCTCCTGCCCGGCGCAGACCACGATGGTATCGACCTCGAGACACCGCGGTTCGCCATCGAGGCGGATATGCAGCCCCTCGTCATCGATGCCGAGATACTCGCAGCCGACCAGCGTCTCGACCCCGCGATGCTTGAGCGAGGCCCGATGCACCCAGCCGGTGGTCTTGCCGAGCCCCTTGCCCGGCTTGCTGGTCTTGCGCTGCAGCAGGGTGACCTGCCGGGGGCTCGCGCGAGGCTCTGCCGCCTTGAGGCCGCCACGCTGCGCCACGCCGAGATCCACCCCCCACTCGTCGCACCAGGTCGCGACCGCCGGTGCGGCGTCGCCGGCGTGGGTCAAGAGCTCCGCCACGTCGAAGCCGATGCCCCCGGCGCCGATGATCGCCACGCGCCGGCCGACCCGCTCGGGATGGGTGATCGCCGTCGGGTAGCCGATCACCTTCGGGTGGTCGCTGCCCGGCAGTTCGAGCCTGCGCGGTCGCACGCCGGTGGCCAGGACCACCGCATCGAAGTCGCGCAGGGCCTGGACATCCGCCTCGGACCCCAGGCGCACCGTGACGCCCAGCCTGTCGAGTCTTACCCGGTAGTAGCGCAGGGTCTCGTCGAACTCCTCCTTGCCGGGAATCCGCCGCGCATGGTTGAACTGCCCGCCCAGTTCGGTGCCGCGCTCAAAGAGGGTCACGGCATGGCCGCGCTCGGCCGCGGTAACCGCGGTGGCTAGCCCGGCGGGACCGCCGCCCACCACGGCGATGGCCTTCGGCTCAGCGGTCGGGGCGACCACCAGCTCCGTCTCGTGGCAGGCACGCGGATTGACCAGGCAGGAGCTCACCCGCCCCAGGAAGACCTGGTCCAGGCAGGCCTGGTTGCAGGCAATGCAGGTATTGATCTCCTCGCCGCGTCCCGCGGCGGCCTTGCTTACCCAGGCGGGGTCGGCCAGGAAGGGCCGCGCCATGGAGACCATGTCGGCGTGCCCCTCGGCGAGCACCCGCTCCGCGACCTCCGGCATGTTGATGCGGTTGGTGGTGATCAGCGGCACCGAGAGTTCGGCCTTCATGCGCCGGGTCACCTCGGTGAAGGCGGCCCGCGGCACGCTGGTGACGATGGTGGGGATGCGCGCCTCGTGCCAGCCGATGCCGGTGTTGATCAGGTTGGCGCCGGCGGCCTCGAGGGCGCGCCCCAGGGCGACGACCTCCTCGAAGGTACTGCCCTCCTCCACCAGGTCGATCATCGACAGCCGAAAGATCAGCAGGAAGTCGCTCCCCGCCGCCTCACGGATGCGTTTCACGACCTCCACCGGGAAGCGAAGGCGATTCTCGAGGCTGCCTCCCCAGGCATCGTCGCGATGGTTCGTGCGGGGACAGATGAACTGGTTGATCAGATAGCCCTCCGACCCCATCACCTCGACGCCGTCGTAGCCGGCCTCCCGGGCCAGTTTCGCGCAGTGCACGTAGGCTTCGATGCGTGCCTCGACTTCGTCGCCGTCGAGCGCCCGGGGCGTGAAGGGATTGATGGGGGCCTGGAGCGCCGAGGGCGCCACCAGCTCCGGCGTGTAGGCATAGCGGCCGGCGTGCAGGATCTGCAGGCAGATGCGCCCGCCGGCCTCGTGCACGGCCTCGACCACCCCACGGTGGTCCGCCACCTGCTCGGAGCGCTCGAGGGTCGCCGCCCCCTCGAAGACGGCGCCCTCGGGATGGGGCGCGATGCCGCCGGTGACGATCAGCCCGACCCCTTCCCGGGCCCGCTCGGCATAGAAGGCCGCCAGCCGCGCGAAGCCGCCCGGCGCCTCCTCGAGGTTGGTGTGCATCGAGCCCATCAGCACCCGATTGGGTAGTGTCAGGTGGCCGACCCGCAGGGATCGGAACAGTTGGGGATAAGCACTCACGGCAGGATCCTCACGGTCGGAACGGCGGTCGATTCAAACAACTGTATGATAGTCGAGCCGGATGACGCAAAGGGTCATCGACCAATGATAGCGAGGAGCGGGAGGGGAAGCCGGGCACCAACGAGACAGCCCCGAGGCCTGTAGGGCCTCGGGGCTGAAGAATTCGTGTGCAGATGGCGGACCGGACGGGACTCGAACCCGCGACCTCCGGCGTGACAGGCCGGCATTCTAACCAACTGAACTACCGGTCCGCGTGGTGGGTGATACCGGACTCGAACCAGTGACCCCCAGCATGTGAGGCTGGTGCTCTAACCAACTGAGCTAATCACCCACGCGTTACTGCAAGCTTGCTGCTGTCGTCATGCCATCATGGCGGACCGGACGGGACTCGAACCCGCGACCTCCGGCGTGACAGGCCGGCATTCTAACCAACTGAACTACCGGTCCGCAAGATAACCTGCGACAGGGAAGACGATGGCGGACCGGACGGGACTCGAACCCGCGACCTCCGGCGTGACAGGCCGGCATTCTAACCAACTGAACTACCGGTCCGCTGCTCTCTTCCTGCGACATGATCGGGCATCGCCGAGGCGATGGTGGGTGGTACAGGGTTCGAACCTGTGACCCCCAGCTTGTAAGGCTGGTGCTCTCCCAGCTGAGCTAACCACCCCCGGTCACGTGGCGCTGCATTCTACAGGGGCCCCGACCAATGTCAACGCTTTTCGCATCGCCGCCAGGGGGCGCTCCAGAGCGGAGAACCGCCGCCCTTTCATCGACTTGCCCGCACCGCCCGCGGCTCGGGAGTTTCAGGCGTGGGCGCTCATGAAGGCAGCGATCGCCGCCGCCCCCTCGTCGATCAGTGCCGCCTGGGTCCTGCCGGAGGCGCGACGCGGTTTCCAGTCATGGTCGCCGTCCTCGAGCCAGTGCAGTCGCACCGTGCCGGGGAGCGCATAGCCCGCCACCTCGTCACGGGTCCCGAAGGGATCTCGGCTGCCCTGCACCACCAGGGTCGGGCATGCCAGCAGCGGCCAGTGGGAAAGCCGCAGGCGCTCGGGCTTGGCGGGTGGATGGAAGGGGTAGCCGCACAGCACCAGGCCAGGGGCACCGTCGCGGGCCGCCAGCAGGCTGGCGACACGTCCGCCCATCGACTTGCCGCCCAGCCAGGGTGGCGGAAGGTCTCGGTGCGACACGCTGTCGCACCATTGAACCAGCTCCTCGACCAGGCGATCGACCCTTGGTGGCGGTCGCCGCCGCCCCTCACGGCGCATCTGCTGCAGGTAGGCGAACTCGATGGCCAGTGTCTGGACCCCCACCCCGGCCAGCGCATCACGCAACCGTTGCAGGAAGGTTGAATCCTGCCCCGCACCGGCGCCGTGGGCCATCAGCAGCCGGCCTGCCCGACACTCTCCACGCACTTCCAGGGGGCCGAGCCCCTGGATATTCCAGCCACCGGACTCGCCCTCGCGCAGCAATCGCTGCAGGGTCTGGCGGTCGATGGGCGGCAAATCCCGACAAAAACGGTCTGACAATTTCAGCCCCTTCTCGTTCATGAATCAACACATTGGCGTGTTCAGCTTGTCGCACGCCTGCGCTAGAATCAGCGTTGGTTAAAGACCTGCATCATCCTGCGGAGGTCGCCCCGAGGCAGAATGCCGCGGGACACCCCCAAACCGCGTTCGATGGGAACCTGACATGAGCACAGCACTTGAACACCCGACCTACAACTACAAGGTAGTTCGGCAGTTCGCGATCATGACGGTGGTGTGGGGCATCGTGGGCATGACCCTCGGTGTCATCCTTGCCGCACAGCTGGTATGGCCGGAACTGAACCTGGGACTGCCGTGGACGAGCTTCGGCCGCCTGCGCCCCCTGCACACCAACGCCGTGATCTTCGCCTTCGGCGGTTCGGCACTGTTCGCCACCTCCTACTACGTGGTGCAGCGAACCTGCCAGACCCGCCTGTTCGGCGACAAGCTCGCGGCCTTCACCTTCTGGGGCTGGCAGGCGGTGATCGTCTCCGCGGTGGTCTCGCTGCCGCTGGGCTACACCACCACCAAGGAGTACGCCGAGCTGGAATGGCCGATCAATATCCTGATCGCCGTGGTCTGGATCAGCTATGCCATCGTCTTCCTGGGCACCATCAAGCTGCGCAAGACCTCCCACATCTACGTGGCCAACTGGTTCTTCGCCGCCTTCATCCTGACCGTGGCGGTGCTGCACATCGTCAACAACGCCGCCATCCCGGTCACCGCCATGTACTCCACCTCCATCTACGCCGGCGCCATCGACGCCATGGTGCAGTGGTGGTATGGCCACAACGCGGTGGGCTTCTTCCTGACCGCTGGTTTCCTGGGGATGATGTACTACTTCGTACCCAAGCAGGCCGAGCGTCCGGTCTACTCCTACCGCCTGTCCATCGTCCACTTCTGGGCGCTGATCATGGTCTACATGTGGGCCGGCCCGCACCACCTGCACTACACCGCCCTGCCCAACTGGGCCCAGTCGCTGGGCATGATCATGTCGATCATCCTGCTGGCCCCCTCCTGGGGCGGCATGATCAACGGCATGATGACCCTCTCCGGCGCCTGGCATAAGCTGCGCACCGACCCGACCCTGCGCTTCCTGGTGGTGGCCCTCTCCTTCTACGGCATGTCCACCTTCGAGGGACCGATGATGGCGGTGAAGACCGTCAATGCCCTCTCGCACTACACCGACTGGACCATCGGCCACGTGCACGCCGGCGCCCTGGGCTGGGTGGCGATGATCACCATCGGCTCCATGTACCACCTGATCCCGCGCCTCTTCGGCCGCACCGAGATGCACTCGGTGAACCTGATCGCCGTGCACTTCTGGCTGGCCACCATCGGCACCGTGCTCTACATCGCCGCCATGTGGGTCAACGGCATCCTGCAGGGCCTGATGTGGCGCGCCATCAACCCCGACGGCACCCTGATGTACACCTTCGTCGAATCCGTGGAGGCCAGCGGCCCGGGCTACATCGTGCGCCTGATCGGCGGCCTGTGCTGGGTGGCCGGCATGCTGATCATGGCCTTCAACGTCTTCATGACCGTCCGGCGCGGCGAAGGCGCCCGTCAGCCGATTCCGCAGACTGCCTGAGCTAACCGGGGAAACCGACACCAATGAGACACGAGATCGTCGAAAAGAACGTCGGCCTGCTTGCCGTACTGATCCTGGTGGTGATCAGCTTCGGCGGCCTGGCCGAGGTCGTGCCGCTGTTCTTCCAGAAGCAGACGACCGAACCCGTCGAGGGGCTCGAGCCGCTCTCCGCGCTGGAGCTGGAAGGCCGCGACATCTATCGCCGCGAGGGCTGCGTCGGCTGCCACTCGCAGATGGTCCGCCCCTTCCGTGCCGAGACCGAGCGCTATGGCCACTACAGCGTGGCCGGCGAATCGGTCTACGACCACAACTTCCTGTGGGGGTCCAAGCGCACCGGGCCGGACCTGGCCCGCGTCGGTGGGCGCTACAGCGACGACTGGCACCGCGCCCACATGTACAACCCGCGTGACGTGGTGCCGGAATCGGTCATGCCGGCCTATCCGTGGCTGTTCGAGAACACCCTGGATGGCCAGGACACGCCGAAGAAGATGCGCGCCCTGCGGGCCCTCGGCGTGCCCTATACCGACGAGCAGATCGACAACGCCACCCGCGAGGTGCGCGGCGAGCAGGAGATCACCGCGCTGATCGCCTATCTGCAACAGCTTGGCACCGTGCTCGAGGGCACACGCTGACTATGGATACCGGAACCTTTCGCGGCATCATCACGGGCATCCTGATCATCGCCTTCATCGGGCTCACCCTGTGGGCCTACTCGAAGCGACGCAAGAAGGATTTCGACGAGGCAAAGAACCTGCCCTTCGCCGACGAGGATGATATGCCGGCGAACCGTGACACGAGCGCCTCGCGCGAGACCGATTCCCGCCATGACAGGGGAGACAGGAACACATGAATAATCTTTGGGGTGACTCCCTCTCCGGCTTCTGGAGTGCCTGGATCATCGTCATCACGCTGGGCTCCATCGGGATTGCCTTCTGGCTGCTCTATGCCAACCGCAAGACCGACAAGACCCCCGATGCCGAGGGCAACGTCGAGACCACCGGCCATGCCGCCGATGGCATCGAAGAGTACGACAACCCGCTGCCCCGCTGGTGGTTGCAGCTCTATATCGGCACCATCGTCTTTTCACTCGGCTACCTGGTGCTCTACCCGGGCCTCGGCAACTTCGCCGGCGTGCTGGGCTGGACCCAGGAAGGCCAGTGGGAAGAGGAAGTGGCCCGCGCCGAGGAGCGCTTCACGCCGATCTTCGCCCAGTACGAGGAGGTACCGATCCCCGAGCTGGCCGAAGACGACGAGGCCATGCAGGTCGCCGAGCGCATCTACCTCAACAACTGCGCGGTATGCCATGGCTCCAACGCCAAGGGTGGCTATGGCTTCCCCAACCTGACCGATGACGATTGGCTGTACGGCGGCGAGCCGGAGAACATCCTGACGACCCTGCACCAGGGGCGTAACGGCCTGATGCCCTCCTGGCAGCAGCTGGGCAGCGAGAACATCGAGAACGTCACCCAGCACGTGCTGGCCCTGTCGGACCTCGAGCACGACGCCGATCGCGCCGAGCGCGGTGCGGCGACCTTCGCCTCGGTGTGCGCGGCCTGCCATATGCCCGACGGCACCGGCAACCAGGCACTGGGGGCGCCCAACCTGACCAACGATATCTGGCTCTATCAGGCGCCGGGGCAGAGCGTTGCCGATTCGGTGCGCCAGACCCTGCGTAACGGCCGCAACGGCCATATGCCGGCCCAGGCCGCCTATATCGGCGAGGAGCGTGTCCACCTGGTCGCCGCCTACGTCTACAGCCTGCGCTTCGAGGACTGAGACAGGAGCCTCAGGCTTCAAAGGGTGCGGCCTCCGGTCGCACCCTTTCTCGTTGTGCGGCCACCCCGATACAATATTCCCCATCCCAGCGGCCCCGACAGGCCCTGCCCTCCTTGCCAGCCGTGAGCCTGCCATGAGCGAGAAGATCCCGACCCACGATGTCACCCCGGATCCCGTGGAGCATCACACGCCGCAGGAAGCGGTCACCCAGCAGATGTACGCCAGCCGACGTCACATCTACGTGCGCGAGATCAAGGGCGTCTTCCAGCGCCTGCGCCGCACGTCCAACTGGGCCCTGATGCTGGCCTTCTTCCTGCTGCCCTGGGTGCCATGGGGTGATCGGCCGGCGATCTGGTTCGATCTCCCTGGTCGCGAGTTCCACATCTTTTCCGCCACCTTCTACCCCCAGGAGTTCATGCTGCTCTCCTGGCTACTGATCATCTGTGCCTTCGGCCTGTTCTTCATCACGGTGTTCGCCGGCCGCGTCTGGTGCGGCTATACCTGTCCGCAGAGTGTCTGGACCTTCCTGTTCATCTGGGTCGAACACCGCCTGGAGGGCTCGCGCAACCGTCGCATCAAGCTCGACAAGCAGCCGATGACCACCGACAAGCTGTGGCGCAAGTCCGCCAAGCACGCCATCTGGCTGGTGATCGCCCTGGCCACCGGGGTCACCTTCGTCGGCTACTTCACGCCCATCCGCGACCTGGTGGTGGAGTTGCCCACCCTCGAGGCCCACGGCTGGTCCTACTTCTGGGTCGGCTTCTTCCTGGTGTTCACCTACCTCAATGCCGGCTGGCTGCGCGAGCAGGTGTGCATCTACATGTGCCCCTATGCCCGCTTCCAGTCGGTGATGTTCGACCGCGACACCCTGATCGTCTCCTACGACACCGCTCGCGGCGAACCCCGCGGCCCGCGCAAGAAGAGCCTCAGCCACGAACAGGCCCGTGCCGCCGGCCACGGCGACTGCATCGACTGCGACCTCTGCGTGCAGGTCTGCCCCACCGGCATCGACATCCGCGACGGCCTGCAGTACGAGTGCATCACCTGCGCGGCCTGTATCGACGCCTGCGACAGCGTGATGGACAAGATGGGCTATCCCCGCGGCCTGATACGCTACACCACCGAGAATGCTCTGGAGGGCAAGCCCACCCATATCTTGCGGCCGCGCCTGATGGGCTATCTGGCGGCCCTGCTGGTGATGATCGGCGTCTTCGCCTGGGCGGTGGCGGATCGCACGCCCCTGGGCTTCGACGTGGAGCGCGAGCGCAACCAGCTGTTCCAGATGACCCGCGATGGCCGCATCAGCAACGTCTATACCCTGACGGTGCGCAACCTCGACAACCAGGCGCATGTCTACCGGCTCGAGGCCTCCGGCCTGCCCGGCCTGACCCTGGATACCGACCAGGTCAGCGTGCCCGCCGGCGAGTCGCGCCAGCTGGTGATCCAGGCCAGCGTTCCGCCCGAGGCCATCGACCGGCCCAGCGCCGAGATTATCCTGCGGCTGGAAGCGCTGGATGCCGACATCGCCATCGAACGCGACAGCCGCTTCATAGGAGAGACCCGCTGATGAGTGCGGAACACGAGAGCATCCCACCGTGGTACAAGCAGTTCTGGCCCTGGTTCCTGATCGGCCTGCTGGCCTCCTCGATCACCTTCAGCCTGGTCTATCTGACGCTGTCGATCCGCTACTATGACGGCTCGGTGGGCGGCGACTACTATGAGCGCGGCCTGGCCATCAACGAGCAGCTGGCCAAGCAGGAGCATGCGCAGACACTGGGGCTCGAGGCAGTCATGCGCGCCGACGCCCGCACCGGCGACATCGTCGTCGACCTGCAGGGGGAGCGCCGTCCTGAGCGCCTCCACCTGGCCCTGATCTTTCCCACCGACAGCCACCGCGACCGTTCGCTGACCCTGGAGCATGTCCGCGACGGACGCTACGTGGGGATGATCGACGAGCCGCTGAACTACCGCTGGTACCTCCAGCTGCAGCCCGCCGAGGGCAGCGACGCCGAATGGCGCCTGACCGGCGAGGCCCGCTTCCCCAGCGACGACGAGATCGCCCTCGTCCCCGGCCTCTGACGCCGGCCGACGAGACGCCATGACCCAGAGCCCCCAGACGCCTGATGCGGCCCCCGACTGCTACCACTGCGGCAACCGGGTGCCGGCGGGTGCGCCCTGGTCGATCACCCTCGACGAGGCGCGCCACCCGCTCTGCTGCCCCGGCTGCGAGGCCGTGGCCCACGCCATCGTCGATGGCGGCCTGGCGAGCTACTACCGCTTCCGCACCGAGCTGCCCGAGCGACCGGACGACCGCCAGGCCGCCAGGGCCGAGACCTGGGCGGTCTTCGACGACCCGGGGCTGCAGGCACGCTTCGTGCACCCCGAAGGGGAAGACGGGACGGTGCATGCCACCCTGGCCGTGGACGGCATCACCTGTGCGGCCTGTGCCTGGCTGATCGAGCACCGCCTCAATGCCCTGGACGGGATCACCGCCAGCGCCGTCAACCTCACCCATCATCGCCTGCGGGTCAGCTGGGCCCCCGGGCGGGTCGCCCTGTCACGGATCCTCGCCGAGATGGCCGCCATCGGCTACCCGGCCCAGCCCTGGGAGCCCGATGCGGCGCAGCAGCGCCTGCAGCACGAGGAGCGCATGAACGTGCGCCGCCTGATCGTCGCCGCCGTGGGCATGATGCAGGTGATGATGTTCTCGATCCCCATCTACGTGGCCGGCCCCGACGAGATCAGCGCCGACTTTCTCGCTCTCTTCCACTGGCTCTCCTTTGCCCTGGCCACCCCGGTGGTGCTCTTCTCGGCCCAGCCCTTCTTCCGAAACGCCCTGCGCGACCTGCAGACCCGGGTGCTGGGCATGGACGTGACGGTATCGCTGGCCATCGGCGGCGCCTACCTGGCCAGCGGCTATGCGGTGATTGCCGGCCATGGCGACGTCTATTTCGACTCGGTGGCCATGTTCACCTTCTTCCTGCTCTTCGGCCGCTACGTGGAGGGCCGTGCCCGACGCCGCAGCGGGCACAGCGGCAATGCCCTGTCCGGCGCCCTGCCCCTCTCGGCGATTCGCCTTACCGAGGCGGGCGAGGAGCGCATCCTGCCCGCCAGCGACCTTGCCGCCGGCGACCGGGTGCTGGTCAAGCCCGGCCATGGGGTGCCGGCCGACGGAGTCATCGAGTCTGGCGAGTCGAGCCTCGACGAGTCCATGCTTACCGGGGAGTACCTGCCGGTGACCCGCGGCGTCGGCGACCGCGTGACCGGCGGCAGCCAGAACATCGAGAGTCCGTTGACGGTGCGCGTCACCCATGCCGGCGCCGATGCCCGGGTCGCCAGCATCGTCGACCTCACCGACCGCGCCTTCGCCAGTCGGCCTCGCATCGCCGAGCTGGCGGCGCGCATGGCCCACCACTTCGTGCTGCAGGTGCTGATCATCTCGTTCGGGGTAGCCATCGCCTGGTGGTTTATCGACCCCTCGAGAGCCCTCTGGGTGACGCTCTCCGTGCTGGTGGTCACCTGTCCCTGCGCCCTGGCACTGGCCACCCCCACGGCCCTCACCGCCGGTCATGGCCGCCTGCATCGCCGCGGCGTGCTGATCACCCGCGCCGATGCCCTGGAGACGCTATCGCAGCTCGACCGGGTGATCTTCGACAAGACCGGCACCCTGACCAGCGGCGAGATGAGCCTGGTCGAGACCCGCCTGACCGGCGATCCGGGCAGCGCGCTCGACGAGGCCCGGGCACGCCGCGTGGCGGCCGCCCTGGAGGCCCAGTCGGAACACCCCATCGCGCGCGCCTTCCGCCCCTTCCGCGAGGCCACCGTCACGGCCGGGGAGGTGCTCAGCCGACCCGGCCAGGGCCTGGAGGGCAGGATCGTCGATCGCCGCTGGCGGCTCGGCAGGCCCGAGTTCGCCGCCCCCGAGGCCCCCCCGCCACTGCCCGGCGAGGGGCAGTGGCTGCTGCTGGCCGAGGAGGGCCAGCCGCGGGCCTGGTTCGCCCTCCACGACCGCCTCCGGGAGGATGCCCGGGAGACGGTCGAGGCCCTGCAGGGACGGGGCCTGGCGGTGGAGCTGCTCTCCGGCGACACCCCCTCGGCGGTGGCGGACATGGCCCGGCGCCTGGGCATCGACACCTGGCAGGCGGCGGCCACCCCCGAGGACAAGCTGGCCCGCCTCCAGGCCCTGCAGGCCAGCGGCGAACGGGTGGCGATGGTCGGTGACGGCATCAACGATGTCCCGGTCCTGGCCGGCGCCGACATCGCCATCGCCATGAACGGTGCCACCGACCTGGCGCGCACCCGCGCCGACGCCGTCTTGCTCGGCCCGCGCCTGGGGCGTATCGTCGAGGCCATCGAGACCGGCCGGGCCACCCGGCGCATCATCCGCCAGAACCTGACCTGGTCGCTGGTCTACAACGTCTCGGCGCTGCCCCTGGCGGCCATGGGCTTCGTGCCGCCCTGGCTGGCCGCCATCGGCATGTCGGCCAGCTCCCTGGTGGTCGTCGGCAATGCCCTGCGCCTGACCCGGGACGCCCCCTCACGACCGGTCGGCAGCGACGCCCCCAGGCTGGTGAACGCATGAGCATCCTCTACCTGCTGATCCCCCTCTCGCTGATCCTGCTGGGGCTGGCCGTCTGGGCCTTCTTCTGGGCCGTCAAGCACGACCAGTTCGAGGACCTGGAAGGGCCCGCCTACCGCATCCTCTTCGACGAGGACGACAACGACCGCACGAAGGGCGAGCGGCGCCCCCCTGAGCGTGACGTGTCCCCCGACGACGAGGAACGCCACGACTGATGGACCCCACCGGCCTCGACCTGCCCCCGCTGGCCGCCGCCTTCGTCTTCGGCCTGCTCGGTGGCGCCCACTGCATCGGCATGTGCGGTGGCATCATGAGCGCCCTGACCTTCGCCGTCCCGCCCAGCATGCGCAGCCCGGCACGTCTTTCCGGGCTGCTGCTGGGCTATAACCTGGGCCGGATCGCCAGCTACATGGTGGCCGGTGCCCTGGTGGCGGGGCTCGGCACCCTGATAGCCCTCACGCCCCAGGCGCGCCTGGTCCTCCAGGCCCTGGCCGCGGCAATGCTGATCCTGATGGCCCTCTACATCGCCGACTGGTGGAAGGGACTGCTGCGGGTCGAGGCCTTGGGGCGCCGGCTCTGGAAGCACCTCGAGCCGCTGGGCAGACGCCTGATGCCGGTGGTGCGAGTACCCCAGGCGGTGGCCCTGGGGGCGGTCTGGGGCTGGCTGCCCTGCGGGCTGGTCTACTCCATGCTCGCCTGGAGCCTGGCCATCGCCGATCCCTGGCGCGGCGCTGCCCTGATGGGGGCCTTCGGCCTCGGCACCCTGCCGGCCCTGCTGGCCACCGGGTTCGCCGCCCGCCAGCTCGGCGCCCTGATCCGCCACCCGGCCACCCGGGCGCTGGCCGCGCTGTCGATCATCGCCTTTGCCCTCTGGCAGCTGTGGACGCTGCTGCCCGTCTCGGCGGGCCACTGAATCCCGGCGTGAATCCCACTTCGCTTGACGCAGCTCAACGCGCCCCCTGGCACGCGCCGCTAGCATGAAGGCACGTTCAACCTCCGGAGTGCCGTCCATGTCCGCTCGCGCCGTCGTCGACGACCGTCCCAGCGGCACTGCGCTGATCCGCGATGCGGGCCTGCTGCGTCGTCATGCTGCTGGCGGGCTGCGCTACACCAGCTACCCCACCGCCGACAGCTTCACGACGGATGTCTCCGACGAAGACCTCACGGCGGCCTTGGCGCGCAGCAACGCCGGCGGGCAGGGCCTGTCACTCTATGTGCACGTGCCCTTCTGTCGCCAAAGCTGTCACCACTGCGCCTGCACCCGGGTCACCGCCGAGAACACCCGGCGCGCCGAGCCCTACCTCTCGCGGCTCGATCGGGAGATGGTACTCACTTCGCGCCATCTGGACGGGGCACGGGAGATCATGCAGCTGCACTGGGGCGGCGGGACCCCGACCTTCCTGACCCTGGACCAGATGAGCGACCTGATCGACCGGCTCGATGCCCGCTTCGGCCTGTCGGGTTCGCGCCAGCGGGACTACAGCATCAAGGTCGATCCCCGCGAAGCCGATGTCTTCACCCTGCGCCATCTCCAGGCACTGGGCTTCAACCGCCTGAGTCTGTCGGTGCTGGACCTGGACCCACGGGTCCAGCGCGCCATCAACCGCCACCAGCCCCGGGTGCTCACCGAACAGCTGATCGACGAGGCCCACCGGCTGGGCTTCCGCTCCCTGGGCCTCGAGCTGATCCATGGCCTGCCCCGCCAGACTCGCGAGAGCTTTGCCGAGACCCTCGAGCAGGTGATCGCCATGGCGCCGGCCCGCCTGTCGCTGTTCCACTACGACCACCGCCCCGAGCGCTTCACGGCCCAGCGCCGGATCCAAGCCGAGGAACTGCCGCCGCGGGGGGAGCAGCTGGCCATTATCGACACCGCCCTCGCGAGGCTTGCCGATGCGGGCTATGTGCACATCGGCATGGAACTCTTCGCCCGCCCCGAGGACCCGCTGGCAGCGGCCCAGGCACGGGGCCTGCTGTCGCGCAACCTGAACGGCTACAGCGCGCTTGCGCCTTGCGACCATCTGGGCCTGGGCGTGGGCGCCCAAAGCCGGCTCGGCGGCATCGCCACCCGCAACCCCATGGCACTTGACGACTACGAGGCGCGTCTCGATGCCGGCCAGCTGCCGGTGGAGCGCGGCCGGCGACTGACCGACGACGACCGGCTGAGAGCCCGGGCGATCGAGCGCCTGATGTGCGACATGCGCCTGGACCTGGCCGCCCTCGGGCAGGAGTTCGGCCTGGATGCCGGAGCGCACCTGAGCGATGCCCTCGCCCGGCTGGCGAGCGCCGAGCGGGACGGCCTGGTGAAGCGACGTGGACAGCGCCTCGAGGTCACGCCGACGGGACGGCTGCTGGTGCACCGCCTGGCCGCGGCCTTCGATGCCCGTGCCGTCTGACCGGCGCGGCGCAGGGCATCGCGCGCTCGCGCCGGGGAGTACCTCCTAAGGGATGCTTTGCCGCTGGACGACAATCCTCCATACTGTGACCTGAGTCATCATTCATGGAGGAGAGCATGCCTGACACCGCGACCGGCAGGCGCCGTTCACTGCTGAACGAGACCCGCTGCCAGACGTGCAGCCTGAGTTCGCTCTGCCTGCCCCTGGCGCTCGAGGTTCAGGACATGGACCAGTTCGACGCCATCATCCGGCGTCGGGCGCCGCTCAAGAAGGGCGAGTCGCTGTTCCGCCAGGGCAGTCCCTTCACCAGCGTCTTCGCGGTGCGCTCCGGCAGCCTCAAGCAGGTGACCACCGAGGGCAGCGGCGAGGACCAGCTGACCAACTTCTACCTGCCCAGCGAACTGGTGGGACTCGACGGCATCGACGAGGAACGCTATCCCGGCACCGTCGTGGCCCTGGAAACCACCACGGTCTGCGAGATCCCCTTCGACCGTCTCGACACCCTCTCCGAGTCGCTGCCCGAGCTCCGGGGCCAGCTCTACCGCAGCATGAGCAAGGAGATGCGCGACGATCGGCGCATGATGCGGCTGCTCTCGCGCAAGACCGCCGACCAGCGCCTGGCCACCTTCTTCACCAGCCTCTCCGACCGCTTCCGCCGTCGCGGCTACTCCCCCTACAGCTTCCGGCTCTCCATGTCCCGGGCCGACATCGGCAACTACCTGGGCCTGGCCGTGGAGACCGTCAGCCGTATCCTGGGCCGTTTCCAGTCACAGGGGCTGGTGGCCGTGTCCGGCCGCGAGGTGAACATCCTCGACCTGGAGGCGCTGATCGAGGTGGCCGAGGAGGAAGGGGCCAAGTAGCCCCCACGCCCCCAAGCCCCAAGCCAGAGACTGCCCGCCTCCTCTGCCGTAATGCAGGAACCCCATCGTGCGAATGCCCGATGGGGTTCCCTGTTTCCTGGCGCTTGTTCCTTGTGGCTTGTCGCTGACCTACTGATTGAGGATATCGATGCGGTCGGCCTGCATCCGCGTCTGCTTCTCCTCGAGGCCGGCGAAGTCGAAGAGCTCGCGGTCGGCCAGCTGCGAGGGCGCCACCTTGGTGACCGCCTTGAACATGCTCTCGAGACGGCCGGGATGCGTCTTCTCCCAGTCGGCCAGCATCTCCTTGACCACCTGGCGCTGCAGGTTGGGCTGGGAACCGCAGAGGTTGCAGGGAATGATCGGGAAGTCCATCAGCCGGGCGAACTCGGCGATGTCCGCCTCCCGGCAGTAGGCCAGCGGCCGGATGACCATGTTCCGGCCATCGTCGGAGAGCAGCTTGGGCGGCATCGCCTTGAGGCTGCCGCCGAAGAACATGTTGAGGAACAACGTCTCGAGGATGTCCTCGCGGTGGTGCCCCAGCGCCACCTTGGTGGCGCCGATCTCTTCCGCGAAGCCGTAGAGCGAACCGCGCCGCAGACGTGAGCAGAGTGCGCAGGTGGTCTTGCCCTCGGGCGTCTTCTCCTTGACCACCGAGTAGGTGTCACGCTCGAGGATGTGGTACTCGACGCCAGTGCCCTCCAGGTACTCGGGCAGCACGTGCTCCGGGAAGCCGGGCTGCTTCTGGTCGAGGTTCACCGCCACCAGCGAGAAGGCCACCGGGGCGTTGCGCTGCAGGTTGCGCAGGATCTCCAGCAGGGTGTAGCTGTCCTTGCCCCCGGAGAGGCAGACCATCACCCGATCCCCCTCATGGATCATGCCGTAGTCGATGATCGCATTGCCCACCTGGCGACGCAGGCGCTTGTGCAGCTTGTTGAACTCGCGCTTGCCTCGGGCATCAAGGCCCTCGAGGGTCGACGCAGGCTGCCTGGGGGGCAGACTGTCGGGCGCGGCGGTCTCACGGGGGTCGAACATCAGGGCGTCTTGCATGGTCTCGGGCGCTGCCTGAGCGGCTGGAAATGACGGGCGCTATCCTACCACCCACACCGTGGCCAGGCGAAACGCCACCCAGCCGGGCTCAGCAGAGCCGCTCCGCCAGCATGGGACCGCGCGCCAGGCGCAGGTGGATCAGGGCCGTGGTGACGGCATCGCCCAGGGCGGTGTGGCGCCCCATGACCGGCACCCCCAGGCGCTCGGCCACCTGCTCGAAGCGCGGCCGGACATCCAGCTCGGGGTGGCTGCGGCGCAGCTGCCGCTGGTAGGTCTGTGCCACGTCGATGCCGGCATTGGGAAGGTCGAAGCCGAAGAGGGGGCGCAGGTAGCGGTTGAGCATCGCCAGGTCGAAGTCCAGGCACCAGCCGACCAGCGGGCGATTGCCGACGAAGTCCAGAAACTGCTCAAGGGCCTCCTTGACGCCCGCCCCGTCGACCAGATCGATACCGCGCAGGCCGTGGATGCGGATCGAGTCGCCGGAGAGACTCGCCGGCCTTGCCAGGCGCAGGTCCAGCGAATCGCTGGTCAGCACACGGTCGCCACGGATACGCACCGCCGCCAGCGACACCAGTTCGGCATGCCGGGTATCGAGTCCGGTGGTCTCGCAGTCGATGGCGACCATCTCGTCCCCGGTGTAGGGGGAGAAGAGCCAGCCATAGTCGCCGTGGGCCTGTCGTCGGCGATCGGCGGCGCGCCGCAGTGCCTTGAGCATGGATGAACCTCCTGTTGTCGTTATCGTTCCCTGAGCGCGCGCCTCGAGGCTCACGAGTACTCGAGGTGAAATCGGTGCGACAGCCGCTGCTTGAAGTCCTTGACGATATGCAGCGCCTCGCGCAGCAGGTCCCGCTCCAGCGACGAGAGCTCCTGGACCACCACCCGGTCGGGTTCCTCGCCCCGGCCTTCCGGGTCGTCGAGGCGTTCGAGCTGCTGGCGCAGCCGCAGTTCGGTGAACAGCGAGAGGGCCTCCCCCAGGTCCTCGGCGAAGCGCTCCTCGAGGCGACCGTCGGCCACCAGCGCCTCGAGCCGGTCCAGGGTGGAGGTCGCGGTGATGCGACGCTCAAGGGCCAGGGTGCGCACGCCATGGACGATGGGGAAGATGCCCCCCTTCTTGATGTCGACGCCATGTTGCGGCTTCTTCAGGGACCCGAAGAGCGTCAGCGGCGTGGAGAAGCGCAGCGCCGTACGCGCGAAGTAGGAGAGCAAGATCTCGTCGCGGCTGCAGCGCTCGAAGAGTTCCTCGCGTAGCCGCTCGAGCAGGGCCGGGTTGCCGGCCACGGCGTGGGAATCGAGCATGATCGCCAGGCGCATCAGGCTCTCGCCGTCACGGCTCGCCGCCCACTGCGCGATGCGTCCGCGCCACTGGCTCTCGGTGCCGACCCACTCCGGGTTGGAGACCATGATGTTGCCCGGACAGGGCGGATAGCCCAGTTCGATCAACGTCTCGGTGAGGCGCTGCATCTGCTCATGGCAGTCGGGCCACTCCAGGTCGTCGGCCAGTATCAGGCCATTGTCCTGATCGGTCTTGAGGATCTGCTCGCCGCGCCCCTCGCTGCCCATCACGATCAGGCAGCTGTCGGCGTGGTAGAGCTCGTCGATCAGAAAGCCCCAGGCCTTGTTCATGATGCGCCCGTTGAGGGCCGCCAGCAGCCCCATGGCGAAGCGCAACTTGACGCCCTGGGCCATGAGCGCACGCACCAGCTCCGGGGTGCGGCGGCTGGCGGCGGCCAGTGCCTCCAGGCTGTTGGCCTGCTCCACCTGCAGGCTGACCACGTAGCTGCGGCTGGAGAAGTAGCTGAGCACGTCGGTCAGCTCCACGACCCCCACCGGGGCGCCGTCCTCCATCACCACCACGCGCTCCACCTTGAAGCGGGTCATCTGGACCAGCACCTCGAACAGGTACTGCCCCGGCGTTGCCGTGACCAGCTTGAAGTGCGCAATCGCCTGCACCGGGCTGTTCTGGGCCAGCCCCTCGAGCACCAGGGCATTGAGCAGATCGGTCTTGGTGACCATGCCCGGCCCGTCGTCGCCCTGCACCAGCAGGCTGTCGGCATGGCTGTCGTTCAGGGTGTGAACCGCCTCGGCGATGCTGGTCGTGCCCGCGACGAGCAGCGGGTCGCGCATGCATTCGCCCACAAGGGCGAGCATGAAGCCGGCCATGGTCACCCCGCCCTCGGCGCGGCGCTCGGTGAGCAGCCGGGTCTTCTGCGCCAGGCGCTGGCGGAAGAACTCGGAGAAGGCCGGATAGGCCTCGCAAAGCTGCTTGAACAGCCCCTTGGGCAGCAGATAGCAGAGACACTCCTGCTCGGCCCGGAAGCGATAGCGACTCTTGCCATTGAGGATGCTGATGGCCCCGAACAGGTCGCCCGCGGTGTAGTGGCCGATGCGTGACTGGGCGCCGGGCAGGGTCGGGTCGAGCTCGGCGACCTCGCCCTTATGGATCAGGTACACGTACTCCCCGGGCTGGCCGGCATCGAGGATGATCTCGTCACGGTCGAAATAGGCCAGATCGATGCCGCTGCGTACGCGCTCCCGGCCCTCCTCGTCGAGGAAGGTAAAAGGCGGCTGTGAGAGTTCTACTTCGACCATGGGGCCGTCCTCGTTGCGCGGTGATCACCACCCCGCTGGCTAGGTTGTGCTTCGATTCCAGCGAGAATCCAAGATAGCAAAGTCGGGTTTCAGTAAATAACCTAGACAATCGTCCTATCCTGGCGGCCTTAGACCATCGTCAAAGGCCGCCCGGGGTGAGCATTAACCGCCCTGGATTTCGGGGCTATACCATCGTCCTATGCCCACGCTTCCCGCGCCGCCATCTTGCCCGCCATCCGTCGTTAAGATACTGATAGTAAAAAACTTATCAGGCACGTCTTCCATCGGTATCTTTTCATGATACGAAAGTCTGGGATTTATTTTAGGCGTTTGCTGCCCACTATTGGCCCTGAGCCATGCAGGACAATCCCGCGTCGACAATGTGCCTCGACAAGGAGCGGGCAACCTGATGACAGGCTGATCCAGACTGCGCAGGCCAGGCTGGCTCCGTCGACACGACTGTCCTGATGAGTGACCTCAACGCTCTGGGCAACTTCCCAACCTGAACAACAAGTGGAGAGCAACACTATGGCAGACGACAAAGCCAATGCCGCTGCTTACTGGAAGGCGAACGTACGCCTGATCACGGGGTGCCTGATCGTCTGGGCCCTGGTGTCCTACGGCTTCGCCATCCTTCTTCGCCCGCTGCTGGCCGGCATTCCCGTCGGCGGGACGGACCTGGGCTTCTGGTTCGCCCAGCAGGGTTCGATCCTGACCTTCATCGGCATCATCTTCTTCTACGCCTGGAAGATGAACCGTCTCGACAAACAGTTCGGACTCGGGGAGTAAGCCAGCATGAGTCAGTTTGCAATCAACCTGCTGTTCGTAGGGGCCTCCTTCGCCCTCTACATCGGCATCGCGATCTGGGCCCGAGCGGGCTCGACCAAGGACTTCTACGTGGCCGGCGGCGGCGTGCATCCGGTGACCAACGGCATGGCCACCGCCGCCGACTGGATGTCCGCCGCCTCCTTCATCTCCATGGCCGGCCTGCTGGCCTCCGGGGGCTACGCCAACTCCACCTTCCTGATGGGCTGGACCGGCGGCTACGTCATCCTGGCCATGCTGCTGGCACCCTACCTGCGCAAGTTCGGCAAGTTCACGGTGCCCGACTTCATCGGTGACCGCTTCTACAGCAACACCGCCCGGCTGGTCGCCGTGATCTGCCTGGTTGTCGCCTCGATCACCTACGTCATCGGCCAGATGACCGGTGCCGGCGTGGCCTTTTCCCGCTTCCTGGAGGTCTCCAACACCTGGGGCATCTGGATCGCGGCCTTCATCGTCTTCCTCTATGCGGTCTTCGGCGGCATGAAGGGTATCACCTACACCCAGGTGGCCCAGTACATCGTGCTGATCATCGCCTACACCATCCCGGCCGTGTTCATCTCGCTGGAGCTGACCGGCAACCCCATTCCCGGCCTGGGCCTGTTCAGCACCCATACCGAGTCCGGTGTGCCGCTGCTGGCGAAGCTGGATGACGTGATCAACGCGCTGGGCTTCCGTGACTACACGGCCGACGTCGACAACAAGCTGAACATGGTGCTGTTCACCCTGTCGCTGATGGTCGGTACCGCGGGCCTGCCCCACGTCATCATCCGCTTCTTCACCGTGCCGAAGGTGGCCGATGCCCGCTGGTCTGCCGGCTGGGCCCTGGTGTTCATCGCCCTGCTCTACCTGACCGCCCCCGCGGTGGGCTCCATGGCACGCCTGAACCTGATGACCACGGTCTATCCGGACATGGCCGGCCAGGTCGAGAACTACGAGGACGCCGCCACCAACCCCATCCTTTACGAGGAGCGTCCCGAGTGGGTCCGGACCTGGGAAGAGACCGGCCTGATCAACTTCGAGGACAAGAACGACGACGGCCGCATCCAGGTCTACAACGACGGCAACGAGGAATTCGCCGAAACCGCCGCAGAGCGCGGCTGGGAAGGCAGCGAACTTACCGTCAACAACGACATCCTGGTACTCGCCAACCCGGAGATCGCCAACCTGCCAAGCTGGGTCATCGGCCTGATCGCCGCCGGGGGTATCGCCGCGGCTCTGTCCACGGCCGCCGGCCTGCTGCTGGCCATCTCCTCGGCCATCAGCCATGACCTGATCAAGACCATGATCAACCCGAAGATCACCGAGAAGGGCGAGATGCTGGCGGCGCGGATCTCCATGGCCGGCGCCATCCTCCTGGCGACCTACCTGGGCCTGAATCCTCCGGGCTTCGCGGCACAGACGGTGGCGCTAGCCTTCGGTATCGCCGGTGCCTCGCTGTTCCCGGCGCTGATGATGGGCATCTTCTCCAAGCGGGTGAACAACAAGGGCGCCGTCGCCGGCATGCTGACCGGCCTGGGCGCTACCCTGCTCTACATCTTCACCTACCTGGGCTGGCTGTTCATTCCGGGCACCAACATGCTGCCCAACACGCCGGACAACTGGATCCTGGGCATCTCGCCGCTCTCCTTCGGTGCGGTCGGCGCGATCTTCAACTTCGCCGTGGCCTTCGCCGTCTCCAGTGCGACCGAGGAGCCTCCGCAGGAGATCCAGGACCTGGTGGAAAGCGTCCGCTATCCCAAGGGTGCTGGTGTCGCGACCGGGCACTGAGCCATAATGGCCTCCTGGCCCGGCTAGCCGGGCCAGTCCAACCACGACCGATCGGGCTTCCTCAGGGAAGCCCGATCGCTTTGAAGGACGCATGAATCATGATATGGCACCTGATAGCAGCGGTCTTCGCCGGCCTCGGCGCCGCAGGGATCGGCCTGATCCTGCGGCTGGCCAGCGGCAAGCGACTGCCGCGCTGGATCATCCCGGCCTGCGGTGGCCTGGGGATGCTCGGCTACCAGATCTACACCGAATACACCTGGTTCGAGCACAAGCAGCAGCAGTTGCCGCCATCGGCCGAGGTGGTCTCCGTGGAGGAGGGACAGATGTTCTGGCGTCCCTGGACCTTCGCCTTCCCCATGACCAGGGCCTTCACCATCGTGGACCGCGACAACCTGGCGGTGAGCCGGGGAGATGACGGTCGCCTGGTCGAGTTCATCCTCTACCGCTTCGAGAAGGAGTACGTGGACCAGGTCAGTCACCAGGCCTACCTGATGAACTGCGCGACCCGGGAAATGCTGCCCCTGGAAGGCGAGTCGCGCGCGCCCCGCACCGACGAGATGCGCCGCGTCGAGGCCTCCAGCCCGCTCTACCGCGCCATCTGCACGGAAGGCTGACCGGCACCCCTTTACCAACGGCTGTTCCGGGGCCGGCCATGCCCTAGAATGGGCGCATCCGTAAGGGAGAAGAGTGCATGTTCGCTGGCTGGCTGCTGATCGCCGTTTCGCTGCTCTACATCGCCGTGCTGTTCGCCATCGCCTGGCGGGGCGATCGCCGAGCCCGGGAACACGGGGCGAGCCAACGCCGCCCGGTGATCTACAGCCTGGCGCTGGCCATCTATTGCACCTCCTGGACCTTCCATGGCGCCGTGGGCCAGGCGGCCACGGCGGGCTGGTCCTTCGCCAGCATCTTCGTCGGGCCGATCCTCACCCTGCTGCTGTTCTGGCCGGTGCTGGCCAAGATGATCCGCGTCGCCAAGCACCAGAACGTCACCTCCATCGCCGACTTCATCGCCTCGCGCTACGGCAAGACCCAGTCGCTGGCCGCCTTCGCCAGCCTGGTGGCGCTGATCGGCACCCTGCCCTACATCGCCCTGCAGCTGAAGGCGGTCTCCACCTCCTTCAGCGTGATCACCGATGCCGGCGACATCACCCAGGCGCCGCTGTTCGGCGACACGGCCTTCTATGTGGCGATGGTGATGGCCGCCTTCGCCATCCTCTTCGGCACCCGCCACACCGATGCCACCGAGCATCATGAGGGCCTGATCCACGCCGTGGCCTTCGAGTCGCTGGTCAAGCTGCTCGCCTTCCTGGCGCTCGGGGCCTACGTCACCTGGGGGATGTTCGACGGCCTGGCCGACCTGCTGGGCCGCGCGGAGACCCAGCTCGAGCTCCAGCGTCAGCTGGCCGACCAGGACTTCGGCCAGAGCTTCTGGGCCCAGACCCTGCTGGCCATGTTGGCCATCCTCTGCCTGCCCCGCCAGTTCCACGTCGCGGTGGTGGAGAACATCCACCGCGACGACGCCACCAAGGCCCGCTGGCTATTCCCGCTCTACCTGCTGGCCTTCGCCTTCTTCGTCATCCCCATCGCGGCGGCCGGCCTGACCATCTTCGCCGACAGCGGCATCGAGCCGGACACCTACGTGCTGGCCCTGCCCATGGCCGCGGGCAACGAATGGCTGACGCTGCTGACCTTCATCGGCGGCTTCTCGGCCGCCACCGGCATGGTGATCGTCGCCGCGGTGGCGGTCTCGATCATGATCTCCAACGAGATCGTCATCCCCGCCCTGTTCCGCCTGCGCTGGTTCGATACCAAGCCGCGCGACTACGGCCGCCTGGTGCTGCGGGCGCGGCGCATCACCATCGCCGCGATCCTGGCCATGGCCTACGGCTTCTACCAGCTGATCGGCGAGTTCAGCTCGCTGGCCAGCACCGGCATGCTCTCCTTCGCCGCCGCGGCCCAGTTCGCCCCGGCACTGATCGGCGGCCTCTACTGGAAGCGCGGCAACCGCCTCGGGGTGATCGCCGGCATGAACGCCGGTTTCGCCATCTGGGCCTACAGCCTGCTGATGCCCACCCTGATCGGTGCCGGCGTTCTGCCGGGGAACTGGCTCGACGGCGGACCGCTGGGGATCGCCTGGCTGGCCCCAACCTCGCTGTTCGGCCTCAATGTCGGTGACAGCTTCACCCATGGCGTGATGCTCTCCCTGGGCGTGAACCTCTTCTGCTACATCTTCGTCTCCCAGATGACGCCCCAGCGGGTCGTCGAGCGGATCCAGGCCTCGCTGTTCGTCGACAGCGTCGAGACCCGTCAGACCTCGGTGAACCGCCCCTGGACCGGCGCCACCACCGTGGGCGACCTCAAGGTGCTCTGCGAACGCTTCCTGGGCGCCGGCCAGGTGAGCCGCGCATTCGAGGACTATGCCCGGCGCACCGGCAAGCCACTGGAGGACAACACCCGGGCCTCCATCGACGTCATCCAGTTCACCGAGCGCTTCCTGGCCTCGGTGCTCGGCGCCTCCTCGGCGCGGATCGTGGTCAACTCGGCCCTCCAGGGGCGCGGCATCGGCATCTCGGACGTGATCTCCATCGTCGACGAGGCCTCCCAGGTGCTGGAGTTCAATCGCGCCCTGCTGCAGGCCACCATCGAGAACATCAACCAGGGCATCAGCGTGGTCGACCAGAACCTGCGGCTGGTGGTGTGGAACCAGCGCTACCTGGAGCTGTTCCGCTTCCCCGACCACCTGATCCGCGTCGGCGCCCCGATGGACAAGATCTTCCGCTACAACGCCCACAACGGCGAATACGGGCCCGGCGATCCCGAGGAGCACGTGCGGCTGCTGATCGACAACATCCGCGAGGGCCATCCTCATCGCTATGTGCGCTACCGCCAGGACGGCAGCGTGCTGGAGGTGCAGGGCAATCCCATGCCAGGGGGCGGCTTCGTCTACACCTACCAGGACATCACCCAGCAGAAGCGCATCGAGGAAGCGCTGATCCGCTCCGAGAACAACATCCGCATCTACACCGACAACGTGCCGGCGCTGATCGCCTACTTCGACAAGGAGTGTCGCTACCTCTTCACCAACCGCGCCTACGAGCAGGCCTTCGGCATCGACCGCAACGCGGTGATCGGCAAGCGCGTGGAAGAGGTGATGGACCCCGGCATGGCGCGCGAGCGGGCCCCATGGATCGAGCGCGCCCTGGCCGGCGAGCGGGTCAATTTCGAGGTCTCGCTGCCCATCGGCGACGACCGCCGCTACATGCTGGTGACCTACACGCCCCACTTCGGCGACAGCGGGGCGATACTCGGCTTCTTCGCCCTCTACCAGGACATCACCGAGCGACGCCTGGCCGAGATCGCCCTCAAGGAGACCAACGAGACCCTGGAGGAGCGCGTGCGCGAACGCACCCAGGCGCTCTCCGAGGCCAACGCGGCCCTGCGCCAGGAGAACCGGGTACGCGCCGAGGCCGAGCTCGCCCTGCGCCAGGCCAAGCAGCTGGCCGAGGATGCCAATGCCTCCAAGACGCGCTTCCTGGCCGCCGCCAGCCACGACCTGCTGCAGCCGCTCAATGCCGCACGACTGTTCACCTCGGCCCTCGCCCAGGAGATGGCGGCCGACGACATGAAGCGCACCATCGGCCATATCGACAACTCGCTGCAGGCCGCCGAGGAGCTGCTCGGCACCCTGCTCGACATCTCCAAGCTGGATGCCGGCGCCCTCACCCCGCGGCGCAGCCACTTCGCCCTGGCCGATATCATCCAGCCGCTGCGCGCCGAGTTCGAGGTGATGGCCGAGGAGCGCGGCCTGGACCTGGTGGTGGTGCCGACCCGCCAGTGGGTCGACAGCGATCCGCAGATGCTGCGCCGGATCATCCAGAACTTCCTCTCCAATGCCATCCGCTATACCCAGGCCGGCCGGGTGCTGCTGGGCTGCCGCCACCATGGGGAGCGCATCACCATCGAGGTATGGGACTCAGGCCCGGGGATTCCCGAGGCCAAGCAACTCGAGATCTTCCAGGAGTTCCGGCGCCTCGACCAGGCGACGCGGCACAAGGAGAGCGAGAAGGGCCTGGGCCTGGGGCTCTCCATCGCCGACCGAATGGCCCGGGTGCTCGACCATCCCATCCGGGTGCGTTCGAAGGAGGGCTTCGGCACCATGTTCTCGGTCAGCGTGCCGGTGGTCGCCCCCCGCACCGCGACGGAGCAGGCCGAGGACGCCTCGCCGAAGCGCGCCGGCAACAAGCTCGCCGGCACCCGGATCCTCTGCATCGACAACGAGTCGCTGATCCTCGAGGGCATGAAGGCGATGCTCTCGGGCTGGGGCTGCGAGGTCTTCACGGCCACCACCATCGGCGGCGCCAAGTCGGTGCTGCGCCACCTGGATGGCGACCCGGACGCGATCCTGGCGGACTATCACCTGGACAACGAGGTCACCGGGCTGATGGCCCTGGAAGCGCTCGGCGAGCGGCTGGAAGGCGCGGTGCCCGGCATCGTGATCACCGCGGACCGCACCGAGGAAGTGGCCGAGGAGGTCAGGCGCGCTGGCTACCAGCTGCTGCTCAAGCCGGTGCGCCCCGCCGCCCTGCGCGCCCTGCTCACCCGCACCCTGCAGGCCAGCCGCGCGGCGCAGTAGCAGCCGCCAAGCCGCCAAGCCGCCAAGCGGCCAAGCGGCCAAGCGGCCAAGCGGCCAAGCGGCCAGACAAAGCGTAAGCGCATTACGCAGAAAACCCACCGTCAGGTGGGTTTTCTGCAATTCCTTGGCGCTTGTAGCTCGGCGCCTGGCGCTAGGATTCCACCCTCGGCGGCTCGACCTCGAGCTTCTGGGCGGCGATCACCGCCTGGGTGCGCGAGTGCACGCCGAGCTTGCGCAGGATGGCGGTGACATGGGCCTTGATGGTGGCCTCGGAGACGCTCAGCTCATAGGCGATCTGCTTGTTGAGCAGCCCCTCGGTGAGCATGTTGAGCACCCGGAACTGCTGGGGCGTCAGCGAGGCGATGGCCTCGGCGAACTTGGTCTCCTCCTCGTTGGCCTCGCCCAGGGCCGCGGCCATCTCGGTTGGCAGCCAGACCTCGCCATCGAGGATCTCGCCGACCGCCTCGGCGATCAGCGCCAGGGACGAGGACTTGGGAATGAAGCCCGAGGCGCCGTAGTCGATGGCGCGGCGCACCACGTGGATCTCGTCGCTGCCCGAGACCACCGCCACCGGGATGTCGGGCGTCTGGCCACGCAGCTGGATCAGGCCCGAGAAGCCATGGGCGCCCGGCATGTGCAGGTCCAGCAGGATCAGGTCGGCATCGGGATGGCGGGTGACCACCTCGGTGGTGGCCTCCATGGTGTCGGACTCGACAATCTCGGCCTGGGGCGCCAGCTGGCGCAGGGCCTGGGTCAGGGCCGCACGGAACAGCGGATGGTCATCGGCAACGATGAATTTCTGGGCAAAGGCCATGGATCTTCCTCCGGTTCCTCGAGCGGCGGACCGACGGCCGCCACGCTGGGCTCTACAGTTGTTGTCCGCATGTTACCCCATGGCCGCGGCGATTCCCAAGGGCTCTCGGGATATTGTCGACACTCCCATGACCGGGCACAAAGAAGCCGGCCCCGCGGGGCCGGCTTGGCGTGTCATTAGGCGGCAGACGTTGACCGCCTGCCGCCGGGCGGGCAGCGCCCTCAGCGGTTGGCGCGATGCTCGATCAACTCGTCGACCACCGACGGATCCGCCAGGGTACTGGTATCGCCCAGACCGTCACACTCGTTGGCGGCGATCTTGCGCAGGATGCGGCGCATGATCTTGCCCGAGCGGGTCTTGGGCAGGCCCGGGGCCCACTGGATGACATCCGGCGAGGCGATCGGGCCGATGTCCTTGCGCACCCACTTCGTCAGCTCCTTCTTGAGCTCGTCGCTCTCCTCGAAGCCGTCGGCCAGGGTCACGTAGATGTAGATGCCCTGCCCCTTGATGTCGTGGGGGAAGCCGACCACGGCGGCCTCGGCCACGGCCTCGTGGGCCACCAGGGAGGACTCGATCTCGGCGGTGCCCATGCGGTGGCCGGAGACGTTGAGCACGTCATCGACGCGGCCGGTGATCCAGTAGTAGCCGTCCTCGTCGCGACGACAGCCGTCACCGGTGAAGTACACACCCTTGAACGCCGAGAAGTAGGTCTGCACGAAGCGCTCGTGATCGCCCCAGATGGAGCGCGCCTGGCCCGGCCAGGAGTCCTGGATCACCAGGTTGCCCTCGGCGGCCCCCTTGAGCTCGTTGCCCTCGTTGTCGACCAGTGCCGGCACCACGCCGAAGAACGGCAGGGTGGCGGAGCCCGGCTTGAGGTCGGTGGCACCGGGTAGCGGCGCGATCATGATCCCGCCGGTCTCGGTCTGCCACCAGGTGTCGACGATGGGGCACTTCCCGTTGCCGATCACTTGATGGAACCATTCCCATGCCTGGGGGTTGATGGGCTCACCCACCGAGCCGAGCACTCGCAGGCTGTCGCGCTTGCTGGAGTCCATGACGTTGTCGCCATGGGCCATCAGGGCGCGCACCGCCGTCGGTGCGGTATAGAGGATGTTGACGTTGTGCTTGTCGACGATCTCGCCCATGCGACCGTGGGACGGGTAGCTGGGCACGCCCTCGAACATCAGGGTGGTGCCGCCGTTGGCCAGCGGGCCATAGACGATGTAGCTGTGGCCGGTGACCCAGCCCACGTCGGCGGTACACCAGTAGACCTCGCCCTCCTGGTAGTCGAAGACGTACTGATGGGTCATGGCGGCATGCAGCAGATAGCCGCCGGTGGTGTGCTTCAGCCCCTTGGGCGCCCCGGTGGAGCCGGAAGTGTAGAGGATGAACAGCGGATCCTCGGCCCCCATCTCCTCGGCCGGGCAGTCGGTGGACTGCTTGGTGACGATGTCGTCGTACCAGACGTCGCGACCGTCCTTCCAGTCGATCTCGCCGCCGGTGCGCTTGACCACCAGCACGTTCTCGCACACCTCGGTGCCATCGCGGGTCAGGGCGGCATCGACGTTGTCCTTGAGCGGCACCTGCTTGCCGCCGCGCACGGACTCGTCGGCGGTGATGATCAGCTTGGACTTGGCGCCGATCACCCGCTGGGCGACGGCGTCCGGGGAGAAGCCGCCGAACACCACCGAGTGCACGGCACCGATGCGGGCACAGGCCAGCATCGCCATGGCGGCCTCGGGAATCATCGGCATGTAGAGCGTGACGACGTCACCCTTGCCGACGCCCAGCTCCTTGAGACCGTTGGCCAGCTGACAGGTCTTCTCGTAGAGCTCACGGTAGGTGAGCGTCTTGTCGTCCTTGGGGTCGTCGCCTTCCCAGATGATCGCCGGCTGGTCGCCGCGGGTCTCGAGATGGCGGTCGAGGCAGTTGACGCTGGCGTTCAGGGTGCCGTCCTCGAACCAGCGGATATCCACGTTGTGCGAGTCGAAGGAGGTGTGCTTGATCTTGGTCGGCGCCTTGAACCAGTCGAGGCGCTTGGCCTGCTCACCCCAGAATCCCTTCGGGTCGTCAACCGACTGCTGGTACATGGCCTCGTAGGTGGCCTTGTCGGCGTGGGCCTTGGCGGCAAACTCGTCGCTTACCGGATAGACTTTCTGCTGCTCGGTCATGGATATGCCTCTGTCCAGGGGGATGGACCCTCCAGGTGGATGTTGCCGGCCGCATTGTGTGTTGGGCGGGCCGGCCCCATAAAACCTGACCACAGCATATACGTCAGGAGGCGGCCTTCCCTTTAGACATTGGTAGAAACATTTTTCTCATATGTCACAATAACTTACGATCAAATTCAGGAAGCGGAACGACCGAGATAGACCAAGGTCTCAGCGCAGTGCCGGCACCGATACCCTCGCCCCCGGCGGACCAGGGCATGCCGTCGGGCGGTGAAGCCGTGCTCTCGGCAGCCGCAACGGTAGCGGTAAGGCGCCGGGCTCGCCCGGCCGGTATCGAAGCGGTGGGTGGCGCGGGGCTCCAGGCCGAAGAGGCGCCACATCACGGTCTGCCACTCGCGGCCGTGGGGGCGCGACCGGTGGCCATCCTCCAGGTGGTGCACCAGCCAGTGGGCCATCTCGTGGGGCACCACCTCGACCAGGAAGGCGAGGCGATTCTCTTCCAGCAGCACCGGGTTGAAGCGCAGCCCGCGGCGACCGAAGTGCGCCTGGCCGGCGCACTTGCCACGCAGGTCCAGCCATACCGCCGGACGTGGCAGCGCGGGATGCAGCTCACGACACAGCTGGTAGGCCGCCTCGGCCCGCTCGATGAGGGTCCGGTGGAGGGCGGCCCGGTCGAGCGCGTCGAGCCGGGTGGGGTCGGGGGCGGGAAGCGCGGGTATCGTCATGGGATGCTAGAATGGCGCCTTCGTGTCGAGGCGTAAAGCCTTCCCCTGCTTCCGTCTTCCCTGCGAGAGCCGTCATGTCCGATGCCGAAACGCCCCTCCCCCAGCCGCTGCTCGAGGACGAGGAGCTCGACCTGCTCGACGACTTCCTCGACTCCGAGCGGGTCGACGCCGACGCCCTGGACCTGATCGGCGCCCACGGCTTCCTGGTGGCGCTGGCCGTCGCCCCGCGCGACACCCCCGCGTCGGCCTGGGTCGCCGAGCTGTTCCATGGTGAACCGGCCTTCGCCGATGACGCCGAGCGCGAGACGATCCTGGGGCTGCTCGAGCGGCTCAGGCACAACGCCATCGAGGTGCTGGAAACGGGCGGCCTCCCGGAACTGCCCTTCGAGCTCGAACTCGGCGACAACACCCCGGAGGAGACGCCGATCGGCGACTGGTGCGCCGGCTTCATGGAAGGCGTCTTCCTCGACGAGGCCGCCTGGTTCGCCGATGACGAGGAGGCCGCCGCCACCCTGCTGCTGCCCTTCATGCTGCTTTCCGGCCTGTTCGAGGACGAACCCGACATGGCGGAGCTGGCCGGTGATGCGACGCGGCTCGAGGGACTCGTCACCCAGCTGCCGGAACTGGTGCTGGACCTCTACCTTCACTATCGGGTCCCCCCCGAGACGCCCAAGCCCAAGCCACGCCGCAAGCAGCCCGCCGGGCGCGGCAAGGGCAAGCGGTAAGCGGAAAGCGGGAAGCGGGAAGCGGGAAGCGGGAAGCGGGAAGCGGGAAGCGGAAAGCGGGAAGCGGGAAGCGGGAAGCGGGAAGCGGGAAGCGGGAAGCGGGAAGCGGAAAGCGGGAAGCGGGAAGCGGGAAGCGGGAAACCAGCTTGTGGCTTCTGGTACAGGTACCAACGGTTGTCTCTTCAAGCTTACGGCTTAAGGCGTATAGCGCCCGGCGAAGCCGGGCTAGCGTAGCCGGGTCAGCCAGGCATCCAGGGTCCCGTAGAGCCACTCGCGAAAGCGCTGCATCCGTGGCCGCCGGGACCAGGTCTCGGGGTCGATCTCCCGGCTCGACGCGAAGTTGCGCTCGAACAGCCCGGCGACCTCGGCGGCGAAGCGGGGGTCATCCACCTCCTGATTGGCCTCCAGGTTCCATTGCAGGCTCCAGTGGTCGAAGTTGCACGAGCCAAGGCTGACCCAGTCATCGGCCAGCGAGAACTTGGCATGGATGAAGGTGGGCTGGAACTCGAAGATGCGCACCCCCGCCCGCAGCAGGCGGCCATAGAAGCGCTGCCCGGCGTAGCGCACGCCGGGATGGTCGTGAACCTCGCCCGGCAGCAGCAGGCGCACGTCGACGCCGCGTCGGGCGGCCCGGGCCAGGCGCCTGCGCAGGGTGAAGGTGGGTACGAAGTAGGGGGTACAGATCCACAGCCGCTCCGTGGCCGTCGAGACCCGATGATGCAGCGAGTGGCGGATCGCCTGGTAGCGATAGCCCTGCCCCCAGACCACGCGGCCGCGCATGCCGCGGTAACCCTCGCGCTGGCGCGCGGCAAGTTCCAGCCCCCGCACGAGCGAGGCCCTGCCCGGCCCGCGACTCATGGGGGAGTCCCAGAGCCGGCAGAACAGCCGCACCCAGTCGGCCACCACTGGCCCCTCGATGCGCACCGCCACCTCGTACCAGGCATCCAGGAACTCGTCCACCGCCCCGAAGCCGCCGGTGAAGGCCTCGGCACCATCGACCACCACCAGCTTGCGGTGGTCCCGGGTCAGGTTGCGCACCAGCGACTGCACCCCCAGGGGATTGAAGAAGCGCAGCGCCACTCCCCCCTCCTCGAGACGCTGGCGGTCGACGGTGGCGAGCCCCATGGCACCATAGCCGTCGAGCAGCAGCAGCACCGATACGCCGCGCTCGACGGCGCGAACCAGCGCCTCGATCAGCGCGGTGGCGAGCCGGCCGGACTCCATCAGGTAGAGCTCGATCAGCACGGAGTGACGCGCCTGGTCGACGGCCTCGAACATCGTGGGCAGGAAGAGGGCCGCCTCGGGAAGCAGTTCGAAGTGATTGCCGTCTCGCCACATGCCGTGCATGGCACCGTCCCTGTCACATACCGTTACAGCATTGACGCATGTTTGCCGGCCCGGGAAAAGCCCGGCCCCCTGACCGCCGGGAAACGGGCCGCTATACTGACGGCTCACTCCCGGGCACAGGCGACAGGATGAGCCTTGCACGCATGCTGGCCGGTGCCCTGCGCGCGCCGCTCGAGCGACTGATGGCGCGCTGGGCCCGGATCCGGCTGATCGAGCCCGACCCCGAGGCGCTCCCCCTCGAGCCGACGCTCCCGACCCTCTATGTGCTCCCGCACCCGGCGCTCTCCGACACCCTGCTGCTGGCATCGCTGACCCGCGCCCATGGCCTGCCGGCGGCCGGTGGCCGGCGCACCATCGGCGCGGTCACCCTGCCCGCCAGCGTGCCGCTGCCCGCCGCGAGCCGCCGCCTGTGGCGCCGCACGCGGCGACCGGAGGCCCCCTTCCTGTCGCTGATCGAGCAGTGCCGCCGGGACCCCGCCCGTGACGTCCAGCTGGTGCCGGTGAGCATCTTCTGGGGGCGTGCCCCGGGCAAGCGCTTCGGCTTCTGGCAGCTGCTTGCCGCGGACAGCTGGCAGCTCACCGGGCGACTTCGCCGCCTGCTGTCGGTGGTGGTCAACGGCAAGGATGTGGAGGTCCATCTCGGCACGCCGCTCAGGCTCTCCGAGCTGCTCGACGCGCGCGAGGCCCGCCTCACCAATCGCAAGGTCGCGCGGCTGCTGCGGGTGCACTTTCGACGCCTGCGCATCCGAGTGCTGGGCCCGGACCTCTCCCATCGGCGCACCCTGATCGAGGGGGTCGCGGCGAGTCCCGAGGTGCGCCGCGTCATCCGCGAGGTAGCGACCGCGGAGCAGCGTTCGGTGGCGCGTCTGGAGGGCCGGGCCCGCCGCTATGGCCGTGAGATCGCCTCGAACATGACCTATCCGGTGCTGCGCTTCATGGCCGGCCTGCTGCGGCGTCTCTGGAACCGCCTCTACGACGGCGTGGCGGTGCACGGCCTGGAGCGGGTCAAGGCCGTCGCCGGCGACCACACCCTGGTCTACGTGCCCTGCCATCGCAGCCATATCGACTACCTGCTGCTCTCCTACGTGCTCTACCGCGACGGCCTCATGCCCCCGCACATCGCTGCCGGGCGCAACCTCGACATGCCCCTGGTCGGCCCGCTGCTGCGTCGCGGCGGGGCCTTCTTCATGCGACGCAGCTTCCGCGACAACCGCCTCTATGCCACGGTGTTCAACGAGTACCTGCACCGCCTGATCGCTCGCGGCCACCCGCTGGAGTACTTCATCGAGGGCGGGCGTTCGCGCAGTGGCCGCATGCTGCCTGCCCGGCCGGGCATGCTCTCGATGACCCTGCGCTCCTACCTGCGCAGCGCACGCGGCGGGGGCCAGCCGCTGGTCTTCGTGCCGGTCTACATCGGCTACGAGCGGATCCTCGAGAGTGGCAGCTACCAGCGTGAGCTGCATGGCGGCAGGAAGCGCAAGGAGAGCCCGTGGGGACTGCTGCGGGTAGTCGGCCGGCTGCGCCAACCCTTCGGGCAGGTGACGGTGAACATCGGCGAGCCCCTGTCACTCTCGGCCTTTCTCGACGCGGAGGTGCCCGGCTGGCGACGACGGCTCGACGACCCGCGCCCGCCCTGGCTGGCCCGGGTCGTGCCCGGCCTGGGCGAGACCCTCTCGCGGCGCATCAATGCGGCCGCCGCCCTCAACCCGGTCAACCTGGTGGCCCTGGTCCTGCTGGCCACCCCTCACCATGCCATCGAGGCCAGCCTGCTCAAGCGCCAGCTGGCGTTGCTGGTCGCCCTGCAGCAGCGTCTCCCGGGCGGCCGTCATGCCAGCCTCCCGGATGGCACGCCCGACGCCTGGCTCGACCGGGTGCTCGCCCTGGGGATGGTCGAGCGCCGGCCGCACCCGCTGGGCGACATCATCGTCGCCGATGACCACCGGGCCGGCCTGCTGGGCTGGTACCGCAACAACGTGCTGCACCTCTTCGCGCTCGCCGGGCTCACCGCCTTCGCCTTCCGCCACCAGGCATGCCATGACCTTGATGACCTGGAGGCCCTGCTCGCGCCGGGCTGGCCGATCCTCACCCGGGAGCTGATGATCTCCGCGCCGGCCTCGCTGCGCGAGGACCTGGCCACCATGCTCGACGCCCTGGTCGAGGCGGGGCTGCTGGAACGTCACGCCGAAGGCTGGCGACGGCCTCGGGAGGCGCTGGAGGCCGGGGAGCAGCTGCGCATGCTCGGGGGCCTGATGCAGCCCTCCCTGGAGCGCGGCTACCTGCTGCTGTCGGTGCTGCTGAGCGAGCCCGCCGGGCACTTCACGGCCGACGAGCTGACCGCGCGCAGCCGCGAGCTCGCCGAACGGCTGGCACTGCTCTCGGGGCTGGATGCGCCGGAGTTTTTCGATACCCGGCTTTTTTCCGGCCTGGTGGAGAGCCTGGAGGCACAGGGATGGCTGTACACCGAGAACGGCCGCCTGATGTTCGACGACCGCCTGCGCGAAGCGGCCCAGCAAAGCCGGGCGCTGTTCGACCCGGCGCTGCGCCACCGACTGCAGCTGGTCGGTCGCCCGGAAGCGGGCTGAACTCAGGCCTCCAGGCGGCGGTGGACATAGAGGTCGTAGCGGCTGGTCCTGTCCTCGATGACGTGACGGGGCGGCGGCCCTTCGATGGGCGGGGCCTTGCGGGGCCGCTTGACCACCACCCGATGAGTCGCCACGTCCAGTGCCGCCTCGAGCAGCCGAGGGGCATCGGGGTCATCCCCGGCCAGGGTGCGGAAGAGCCGCATCTCCTTCTTGACCAGCGCGGACTTGTCCCGGTGGGGGAACATGGGGTCCAGGTGGATCACCTGGGGCGCCACGGCGCGGCTTGCCACCAGCGCCTCAAGCCCAAGGGTCGCGTCGCCGTGGGCGAGTGCCATGCGCGCGGCGATATCGCGGGTCTCGGGATCGCACCGCGCCCGCGCCAGGCCGTCCTCCAGCAGCGCAAAGATCGCCGCGACACGCTCGACCAGCAGCACCTCGGCCCCCAGGCTCGCCAGCACGAAGGCGTCGCGCCCGAGCCCCGCGGTGGCATCCACCACCGAGGGCGTGACGCCCCTGGCCAGGCCGCAGGCGCGGGCCACCAGCTGGCCACGCCCGCCGCCGAAGCGACGCCGATGGGCAGCGCGCCCGGCGACGAAGTCCACCGCCAGCGGATGGCCATGGCGCTTCGGGTCGCCGGCCAGCACCAGGCGGTCGCCCTGATGGAGCAGCAGCAGCTCGGCCTCGCCCGCCTCGGCCCGGGGCAGGCCGAGGCGGGCCGCCAGGGTAGGGTCCTGCACCCCCACCGGCACGGCACGCCTCATCGGCCCTTCTGCCAGACGACCCGGTCGCGCAGGTAGACCGGCTGCACCTCGTGGGCCGGTCGGGCCTCGCCGGCGACGAAGGCGCGGAGTGCCAGCCGTGCCATGTCGGCGGCGTCGGCCTCGGGCTCGGTCAGGCAGAGCCCCAGGCCGGCCTGCACCTCGGCGGACATCTGGTCCCACAGGGTCCAGCCGGAGCCGATGCCGACCCAGTCGTGGTCGTCATGGCCGGCGGGCAGGCGCAGCCGCGCCGGAGACATCACCGCCTCCTCGGTCAACGCCACGGGCGCGCCATCGCGGCACTGCCAGGCCGCCACGTAGATCTCGCCCATGCGCGCATCCAGCGCCGTGATCAGCCAGCGGTAGTGGTGGCGGCGATGGGCGCCCAGCGCCAGTGCCTCGAGGGTCGAGACACCGACGAGCGGGCGGTCGAGGCCGAAGGCGAGCCCCTGGGCGACCCCGGCGGCGATGCGCAGGCCGGTGAAGGAGCCCGGCCCCCTGCCATAGGCGACGGCATCCAGCGCCGAGGCCGGCAGGCCGGCCTCGGCGAGCACCTCGTCGACCATCGGCAGCAGCCGCCGGGTGTGCTCCCGCGGGGTCAGGGCGAAGCGTGAGATCAGTTCGTCGTCGAGGCCTTCGCGGCGGCGCAGCAGGGCGGCGGAACAGGCGCTCGAGGAGGCATCCAGGGCCAGCAGGATCGGCATGGGCAAGAGGTCGCGGCGGGAAATGTCGGGGCATTATACGCGCGCCACCGCCAACGACGAAGGCCCGCGCATGGCGGGCCTTCGTCGAGGGGACGCGCGAGGGGGCTCAGTCCTCCAGCGCCTCGATCACCTGGGCGGTGATGTCGTCGATGCTGCCCACCCCCTCGACGCGATGGTATTCCGGCGCCGCCTCGGGATCCTCCTTGGCCCACTGCCGGTAGTAGTCGACCAGTGGCGCGGTCTGCTCGTGGTAGACCGCCAGGCGGTTGCGCACGGTGGACTCGCGGTCGTCGTCGCGCTGGATCAGCGGCTCGCCGGTGACGTCATCCTTGCCCTCTTCCTTGGGCGGCTGGTACTCGAGATGATAGACACGGCCGGAGCCCGGGTGCACGCGGCGACCGGCCAGGCGCTTGACGATCTCCTCGTCGTCCACGGCGATCTCCAGCACGTGATCGATCTTGACCCCGGCATCCTTCATGGCCTGGGCCTGCGGGATGGTGCGCGGGAAGCCGTCGAACAGGAAGCCGTTGGCGCAGTCGGGCTGGCTGATGCGCTCCTTGACCAGGGCGATAATGATGTCGTCGGACACCAGGCCGCCGCTGTTCATGATCTCCTTGACCTTGAGCCCCAGTTCGCTGCCCTCCTTCACCGCGGCGCGCAGCATGTCGCCGGTGGAGATCTGCGGGATGCTGAACCGCTCGCAGATGAACTGGGCCTGGGTGCCCTTGCCGGCACCGGGGGCGCCCAACAGGATCAAACGCATCTGACTGCTCCTTGAAGTGTGAATCTCGTACACGAAGAAAGGGAAGACCCGAACGATAACCGTGCCGTCAGGTCCAGACAAGCGACGGGCCTACCCGCGCGCCGTCGAATACGAAAAAAAGATCCGTGCATCAATATCCTGGAAGCCGAATAGCACTTTGGTCTGCCCTGCACGATAGCGCCTGCCACAAACGACAACGGCGCCTTGCGGCGCCGTTGTGCCAGGCAGGATGGCGTCCTACAGCAGCAGGCGACGGATATCCGTCAGCACCTGGCCCAGGAAGGCGGTGAAGCGCGCCGCATCGGCGCCGTTGACCGCCCGGTGGTCATAGGAGAGGCACAGCGGCATCATCAGCCGCGGCTGGAAGGCCTGACCGTCCCACACCGGCTTCATCTGCGCCTTGGAGATGCCGAGAATGGCCACCTCCGGGGCGTTGACGATCGGCGTGAAGGCCGTGCCGCCGATGGAGCCCAGGCTGGAGATGGTGAAGCAGCCACCGGTCATCTCCTCGCGCTTGAGCTTCTTCGACTGCGCCTTCTTGGCCAGTTCCACGGACTCCTTGGCCAGTTCGATCAGTGACTTGCGGTCGGCATCGCGGATCACCGGTACCATCAGGCCATCCGGGGTGTCCACGGCGACGCCGATATGCACGTACTTCTTGTGGACCACCGTCTCGCCGTCGCTCTTCAGGCTGACGTTGAACTGCGGGTACTGGCGCAGTGCGAAGGCGCAGGCCTTGATCAGGAAGGGCAGCGGCGTGAGCTTGGCACCCTGGGCCTCGGCCTCGGCCTTCATCGACTTGCGGAAGGCCTCCAGCTCGGTGATGTCCGCCTCGTCGAACTGGGTGACGTGGGGCAGGTTGACCCAGCTGCGATGCAGGTTGGTGGCGCCCATCTTCATCAGGCGGCCCATGGGCTTCTCTTCCACTTCGCCGAACTGGCTGAAGTCCTGGTCAGGGATCGGCGGGATGCCACCCCCGGCCGCCGCCGGCGGTGCTGCCGCCGCGGGTGTGCTGGCCTTGCCGTCCATCACCTGCTTGACGTAGGCGTGGACGTCCTCCTTGAGGACGCGGTCCTTGGGGCCGCTGGGCCTGACCAGTCCCAGGTCGACGCCCAACTCGCGGGCCAGCATGCGCACCGCCGGACCGGCATGCACCAGCTTGCCGTCGCGCGGCTTGTGGGCGGCCATCTGGGCCTCGGGGCTCGGCGAGCCGGCGGGCGTTCCCGACGGCGCCTCGGCCTTCGCGGCCTGGGGTTCGGGCGTCTTCGCGGCCGGTTGGGACGCGGCCTTGCTGCCGGTACCCGGCGTGCCGGCCACCTCGATATAGCCGATCAGGTCGCCCTCGGAGACGGTATCGCCCTCCTTCACGGTCAGCTCGAGCAGCTTGCCCTTGTAGGGGCTGGGTACGTCCATGGAGGCCTTGTCGGACTCCAGGGTGATCAGCGGGTCCTCCTCGTCGACCTCGTCGCCGGCGCTGGCGGCGATCTCGATGATCGGCACATCGGAGGAGCCGGAGAGGTCCGGGACGCGAATCTCCTTCCGCTCGGGCTCGCCACCGCCGGCTCCCTCCTCCTCGGCCGGGGCCGACGCCTGCGGGGCGCTCGCTGCCGGCTCGGGCGCCGACTCGGCGGCGGGCTCGGCGTCGCCGCCCCCCTCGCCGGTACCCGCGTCCTCGACGTCCATGGTGCCGATCACGTCGCCCTCGGAGACGGTGTCACCCTCCTTCACGGTGAGCGAGACCAGCTTGCCGGCATGGGGGCTCGGCACGTCCATGGAGGCCTTGTCGGACTCCAGGGTGATCAGCGTATCCTCGGCGGCCACTTCATCGCCCTCGGCCACCGCCACCTCGATGATCTCCACATCCGCGGAGCCCCCCAGATCGGGGACCTTGATCTCCACGGTGCGCTTGCCACCGCCCCCGCTCCTGGCGGCGGGCTTCTCCGGGGCCGGTTCGGGCGCGGGCTCGGGGTCTTTCTGCGCCTCGGAAGCCTCGCTTTTCTCCTCGGCCTCGCCGCCGCCCTCGACCTCGATCTCGACGATGTCGTCGCCCTCGGAGACGGTGTCGCCCTCCTTGACCAGCACCTTCAGTACCTTGCCGCCCTTCGGCGCCGGCACGTCCATGCTGGCCTTGTCGGACTCCAGCGTGATCAGGGTGTCCTCGGGGGCAATGACATCGCCCTCGGCCACCGCGATCTCGATGATTTCCACATCGGTATCGCCACCGATGTCCGGAACTTTGATGATTTCGCTACTCAAGGTCGCGCTCCTTCAAACTCTTGACGGGGGCGGGCCCCGCGGGCCCGCCATGCCACCGGATCAGTCGGTCGGCGCCTCACACCTCAAGCGGGTTGGGCTTGGCCGGGTCGATGCCGTACTTCTTGAGCGCCTCGCCGACGACCTTGCGATCCAGCTCGCCACGGTCGGCCAGCGCCTTGAGCGCGGCCACGGTCACGAAGCGGCGATCGACCTCGAAGAAGGCGCGCAGCTTCTCGCGGGTATCGGAGCGACCGAAGCCGTCGGTGCCCAGTACATGGTAGTCGGTCGGCACCCAGGCGCGGACCTGGTCGGCGAACAGCTTCATGTAGTCGGTGGAGGCGATCGCCGGCCCCTTGCGGCCTTCCAGGCAGGCGGTGACGTGGGGCTTGCCCGGCTCGGCCTCGGGATTGATGAAGGCCTGGCGATCGATCTCCAGGGCCTCGCGGCGCAGCTCGTTGAAGCTGGTGACGCTCCAGATGTCGGCGCCCACGCCCCACTCCTCGGCGAGCATCTCGGCGGCGGCCTCGACCTCGCGCAGGATGGTGCCACAGCCCAGCAGCTGCACGCGGCCCTTGTCGCCCTGCGTCTCGCGCAGCAGGTACATGCCCTTGATGATGTCGTCGGCGGGCACCTCGTCGAGGGCCGGGTGCTCGTAGTTCTCGTTCATCACCGTCAGGTAGTAGAAGCAGTTCTCCTTGTCGGTGAACATGCGCTTCAGGCCGTCCTGGACGATCACCGCCACCTCGTGGGCATAGGTCGGATCGTAGCTGCGGCAGTTGGGAATCATCGAGGCTTGCAGGTGGCTGTGGCCATCCTGGTGCTGGAGGCCCTCGCCGTTGAGGGTGGTGCGCCCGGCGGTGCCACCGACCAGGAAGCCGCGGGCCTGCATGTCGCCGGCCGCCCAGGCCAGGTCGCCGATGCGCTGGAAGCCGAACATCGAGTAGTAGACGTAGAACGGCAGCAGCGTCGTGGCATTGTTCGAGTAGGAGGTCGCGGCGGCGATCCACGCCGACATGGCGCCGGCCTCGGTGATGCCCTCCTCGAGGATCTGGCCCTTCTGATCCTCGCGGTAGAACATGATCTGTCCCTTGTCCACCGGTTCGTACTTCTGACCCTCGGAGGTGTAGATGCCGAGCTGGCGGAACATGCCCTCCATGCCGAAGGTCCGTGCCTCGTCGGGAATGATCGGCACCACGCGCTCGCCGATCTTCTTGTCCTTGACCAGGCCGTTGAGGATACGCACGAAGGCCATGGTGGTGGAGACCTCGCGCCCCTTGGAGCCGCCGGTCTGCGACGCGAAGGTCTTGTCCTCGAGCGCCGGGATCGGCAGCGCCTCGAAGTCATTGCGGCGCGCCGGCAGGTAGCCACCCAGGCGCTCGCGCTGGAGATGCATGTACTTCATTTCCGGCGTATCGTCGTCCGGCTTGTAGTACGGCACTTCCTTGAGCTGCTCGTCGGAGAGCGGGATGCCAAAGCGGTCGCGGAATGTGCGCAGCGCCTCGTACTCCATGGTCTTGACCTGGTGGGCCTCGTTGGCGGCCTCGCCATCGCCGCCGCCCATGCCGTAACCCTTGACGGTGTGCGCCAGGATCACGGTGGGACGGCCGTTGGCCTTCTGGGTCGCCTGGTGGTAGGCCGCGTACACCTTGAAGGGGTCATGGCCGCCGCGGTTGAGCTTCCAGACGTCCTCGTCGGACATGTCCTTGACCATCTCGGCGGTTTCCGGGTACTTGCCGAAGAAGTGCTCCCGGGTATAGGCGCCGCCGTTGGCCTTGTAGTTCTGGTACTCGCCGTCGACGGCCTCGTCCATGCGCTTCTGCAGGATGCCCTTCTTGTCCTTCTCGAAGAGCGGGTCCCAGAGGCGACCCCAGACGACCTTGAGGACGTTCCAGCCGGCGCCGCGAAACACCCCCTCGAGCTCGTCCATGATGCGCGAGTTGCCGCGCACCGGGCCGTCCAGGCGCTGCAGGTTGCAGTTGACGACGAAGATCAGGTTGTCGAGCTTCTCGCGGCTGGCCAGGTGGATGGCGCCCAGGGATTCCGGCTCGTCACACTCGCCGTCGCCCATGAAGCACCAGATCTTGCGATCGTGCATGTCCTTGAGCTCACGGGAATCCAGGTACTTCATCACGTGGGCCTGGTAGATGGCCTGGATGGGGCCGAGGCCCATGGACACCGTGGGGAACTGCCAGAAGTCCGGCATCAGCCAGGGGTGCGGGTAGGACGAGAGGCCGTCGCCATCCACCTCCTGGCGATACTTGTCCATCTGGTCCTCGGTGAGACGCCCCTCCAGGTAGGCACGGGCATAGACGCCCGGCGCCACATGGCCCTGGATGTAGACCAGGTCGCCCTCGAAGTCGCCGTTCGGGGCGCGGAAGAAGTGGTTGAAGCCCACGTCATAGAGGGTCGCCGCCGACATGAAGCTGGCGATATGACCACCCAGCCCCGGGTTCGCGCGGTTGTTGCGGATCACCTGGGCGATGGCGTTGTAGCGGATCAGCGAACGGATGCGACGTTCCATGAACAGATCGCCCGGCATCGGCGCCTCGCGGTGCACCGGTATGGTGTTGCGATGCGGGGTGGTCACCGAGAAGGGCACCTGCATGCCATCGCGACGCACTCGGTCGGCCAGGCGCGTCATCAGGTACCGGGCACGATCCTCGCCCTCGCGATCCAGGACCGACTCCAGGGAATCCAGCCATTCCGTGGTTTCGACCGGATCGAGATCTTCTCTTGTTTCCAGACTCATAGACGTCTCTCCGAATGACGATAGGGACTACAGCCCGCAGAGGGGCGAGTGGCGCTCATGTTCGGACGTGCAGACCGAACGCGTCAGGCCTGTAGTTGTTTTACAAGGTGGTATGTGAAGTGTCGCTGCCGTTGGCGCGAAGATACCGTAAACGCCGGGCCCTGCCAATTCAAGATGAAATGGAAATAATTTTCATAAAATCAGTATTGCACCGCAACACAGGGGATTACGCGCCCCCACAACGTCGAATCCGGCCCCTCTCAGGCAGTTGTAGCTAAACTACCGTATGAAGCAAGCGTGCCATTCAGAATTGATCGACAAGGCCTCCCTGGCCCCTTCAGGAACGTATTCTTTCCATTTCCTGGCGAAAGTAGGCCCAGTCGAAGGCGGGTCCCGGGTCGCTCTTGCGCAGCGGCGCCACCCGGGCATGGCTGGTGATGCGCGCCTCGTCGAGGGCCGGGTAGGCCTCCAGCAGCGCCCGGGTAACGGCCGCCAGGGCCCGGTACTGGGCGCCGGTGTAGGGGCTGACCTCGTCCCCCTCCAGTTCGATGCCCAGGGCGAAGTCGTTCAGCGCCCGGCGCTCGCGCCCGCCGTCCCGCCACCGCGAGCGGCCGGCATGCCAGGCCCGCGCCTGGAAAGGCACGAACTGCACGCACTCCCCGTCGCGCCGAATCAGCAGGTGGGCCGAGACGCGCAGCTCGGCGATGGTCGCGAAGAAGGGGTGTGCCTCGGGGTCTAGCCGGTTGGTGAAGAGCCGCTCGATATGCTCGCCCCCGAAGGTCCCGGGCGGCAGGCTGATGGAGTGCAGCAGCAGCAACGAGACCTCCCCGGCCGGGCGTTCGTCCTGGTTGGGCGAGGGAAGCCGCCGGGCTCCGGGCAGCCAGCCGTCGTCGATGCGCATGGTTTTTCCCTGACGTCGATGCATGGGTTTCCCTATAATGACCGCCTCAAGCTTCCCCGCACAGAGATGGACCCGCCATGCATTACCAGGACGCCCTTGCCGAAGAGATCCGTGACAGTGCCGCCCGGCTGCTGGCCGAGGACGTCGGCCCCGGTGACATCACCGCCCAGCTGGTGCCCGAGAAGCAGATGGCCCGGGCCCGGGTGATCACCCGCGAGGCCGCGGTGCTGTGTGGCGTGGCCTGGGTCGACGAGCTGTTCCGGCGCCTCGATGCCCGGGTCGCCCTGCACTGGCAGGCCGCCGACGGCGACCGCCTCGCCCCCGGCCAAGCCTTCCTCGAGCTGGAGGGCCCCGCACGCAGCCTGCTCACCGGGGAGCGCGCCGCGCTCAACCTGCTGCAAACCCTCTCCGCCACGGCGACCCGCACCCGCCACTATGTGGACCTGCTCGAGGGGACCGGGGTACGTATGCTCGACACCCGCAAGACGCTGCCGGGGCTGAGGCTCGCCCAGAAGTACGCGGTGACCTGCGGCGGCGGTCACAACCACCGCATCGGCCTCTATGATGCTTTCCTGATCAAGGAGAACCACATCGCGGCCTGCGGCGGCATCGCAGCGGCAGTGCGCGAGGCGCGCAGCATCGCCCGCGACCTGCCGGTGGAGGTGGAGGTGGAAACCTTCGAGGAGCTGGACCAGGCACTCGCCGCCGGGGCCGACGTGATCATGCTCGACAACTTCAGCCTCGACGACATGCGAGAGGCGGTGCGCCGCACCGCCGGGCGAGCCACCCTGGAGGCCTCGGGCAATGTCGACGAAGGCACCCTGCGCGCCATCGCCGAGACCGGCGTGGACTGCATCTCCAGCGGCGCCCTGACCAAGGATGTCGCGGCCATCGACCTGTCGATGCGCATCGTCGAGCAGGAGGCGTGAGGGCGCCTCAGGTCTCGACCGCGGCGAGCCGCTTCGCGAGCCGTTGGCGGTAAAGGCGTTCGCCGCCGCGCTCGACCCAGTCGTCGCCCAGCCGCTGCCAGCCACGGTGCACCAGGCCATCGACCAGCATGGCGCTGGCCTCGATCGCGGCCCGGGTCACGCCCTGCTCCAGCAGCAGGCGCTCGGCATGCACCAGCAGGGTCGAGCCGATCCCGCGTCGGCCAAGCGACGGCCAGACGTAGAGGGTCTCGATCCGCCCCCGGCGGATATCCAGCTCCAGGAACCCCACGCAGCGGCCCTCGCAGTCGGCGACCAGGGTGGTGTAGAGCGCCTGGCGCGCCGCCCAGGCACTGCCATCCCGGGGCAGGACCATTGCCCAGGCCTGGCGCTCGGCCAGCGAGTAGTGTCCCGCCGCGCCCTGCATCACCGCATGGTGGAAGACCTCGGCCTGGTCGGCGGCGTCGCGGGCGCGGGCCGTGCGATAGACGATTCGCGGCCCACGACGATGCCCGCAGGGCGGCGGCTCGGCCGGCTCGGGACCGCTATCGATGTCGGCAAGACGCATGCGAGACCCTCCTGAGATGATGACCGGGCCGGCAGACTACCCAAGCCACGCCGCGGGGCCAAGCCCTGCGGGTGGACACCGTCAGGATATGCCATGAACGAACGCCCCGCCCCACCCGACGCCCTCCACCTCAGGCCCATCGGCATCATCGAGAGCGACTTCCCGGACAAGTTCGGCATCCCGCGCCAGCCAGGTCTGGCACCGGCGGCCCGGGCGTCCCTGGTGCTGACCCCGCCCTTCGATGACCCGCTGGCGGTGCGAGGCCTGGAGGCCTTCAGCCACCTCTGGCTGACCTTCGTCTTCCACCTCAGCCCCGAAGAGACCGGCCCGGCGCGCTGGACCCCGCTGGTGCGCCCGCCTCGCCTCGGTGGTAACGCGCGGGTCGGGGTCTTCGCCAGCCGCAGCACCCACCGCCCGAACCGCCTGGGGCTCTCGCTGGTGGAGCTGGTCGAGATCGACACCGCTCGCGGGGTCCGCCTGCGGCTGCGCGGCGCCGACCTGGTCGACGGCACCCCGGTGCTCGACATCAAGCCCTATCTGCCCTGGGCGGAGTCCCGCCCCGAGGCCCGCGCCGGGTTCGCCCCCGAGCCGCCGCCGACCCTGGCGGTCAGCCTCTCGCCCGAGGCCGAGGAGGTGCTCGTCCAGCGCCCGGACGGTGACTCGCTGCGCGAACTGATCCGTCAGGTGCTGGCCCAGGACCCGCGCCCCGCCTACCGCAACGGCGCCGAGGCGCGGGTCTACGGGGTCCGGCTGCGCGACGTGGACGTGCGCTTCCAGGCTCGGCAGGAACACGCCGGTCCCACGACCCTCAGGGTGGTCGAGATCGTCCCGGCCGAGGGCCGGACATGACAAAGGGCCCCGCGGGGCCCTTCTCGCGTCGCGCCGACGGCGTCAGTCGAAATCGATGCCGATGCGCCGCCCGACCTCCTCGTAGGCCTCGATCACGCCGCCCAACCCCTGGCGAAAGCGGTCCTTGTCGAGCTTCTCGCGGGTCTTGGCGTCCCACAGGCGACAGCCGTCCGGGGAGAACTCGTCACCCAGCACGATCTCGCCCTTGAACAGGCCGAACTCCAGCTTGTAGTCCACCAGCAGCAGGCCACCCTCGGCGAACAGCGCCTTGAGCACCTCGTTGACCCGGAAGGTGAGCGCCTTCATCTCGGCCAGCTGCTCGGGGGTCGCCCAGCCGAAGGTCTCGGCCAGCGACTCGTTGATCATGGGGTCGTGCAGGGCATCGTTCTTGAGGAACAGCTCGAAGGTGGGCGGGTCGAGCGCCTGCCCCTCCTCCACGCCGAGACGCTTGACCAGGCCGCCGGCGGCGATGTTGCGCACCACGCACTCCACCGGGATCATCTCGAGCCGCTTCACCAGGCTCTCGGTATCGGAGAGGCGCCGGTCGAAATGGGTGGGAATGCCCGCTGCCTGCAGCTTCTCCATGATGAAGGCATTGAAGCGGTTGTTGACCATCCCCTTGCGGGCCAGCGACTCCATGCGCTCGCCGTCGAAGGCGCTGGTGTCGTCGCGGAAGGTCAGAATCAGGCGATCGGGGTCATCGGTGGCATGGACCGACTTGGCCTTGCCGGCATAGAGTTCTTGGCGCTTTTCCATGGGGAGCCTCCAGAGGCGCGGATACGGATCAGGATGGTCGTTCAGCCGAGCGTCTGCCACACCAGGCCATCGTCCTGGGCGGCGACCCTCAGCCGGGATTCATCGCCGTCGAGCAGTGGCACCAGGGCCTCCAGGGCCAGCTCGGGGCGGTTGTTGTGTTCGGAGAGGTGGGAGCAGACGATGCGCTGCAGGCGGTCGAGCCCCAGCCGCTGCAGCAGCCAGGCCGCCTGGCCGTTGGCCAGGTGCCCCCAGTCGCCGCCGACGCGCCGCTTGAGGCTCGCGGGATAGGGCCCCTCGGCGAGCATCCGCGGGTCGTGGTTGCACTCCAGCACCAGGCCGTCGCAGCGGGCGAAGGCCTCGATCACATGCGCGCTGGGGTGCCCCAGGTCGGTGAGCAGGCCGAGGCGCCGCTCGCCGGCGACGATGCGAAACTGCACCGGCTCCCGGGCGTCGTGGGGCACGGTGACGGGGTCGATGGTCAGCCCCTTGACCGCGAACCGGGCCTGGGGGGTGATCCAGTGGCGGCGCGGCAGCTCGCCGAGCCGACCCGACAGCCAGGTCCCCGGCGTCAGATAGACCGGCATCCCGTGGCGGCGGGCCAGGGGGCCGACGCCCCGCACATGATCGCCATGCTCGTGGGTCACCAGCAGGGCATCGAGCTGACGAGGATGCAGCCCCAGGCGGGCCAGTCGGCGCTCAGTCTCGCGCAGGGTGAAGCCGCAGTCGACCAGCAGGTGCGTCTCGCCGTCGCTGACCAGGGTGGCGTTGCCCTTGCTGCCGCTGCCCAGGGAGGCGAAGGAGAGGCGCCCGCGCCCACCCGGCACCGTACCGCTCATCAGCGCAGCAGGCCCGCCACCCGCTCGAGCAGCTCGCGCTGGTCCTCGGTGGAGAGCGCTTCCTCGCCGGCACCCTGCGCCTTGAGCACGGTCTCCTCGGGGCCACGGGCCTCCAGCACCAGGCGGACCTGCCGGGTCGACTCGCCCAGGTTGAGGGTCGCAAGCGATTGCAACAGGCCCCGCTCCCGCTCGCTCTGGGTCAGGTAGCCCACCAGGAAGCTGCGCGCGGCGGGGTCGCGCTCGAGCAGCTCACGACGGCCCTCGACCGCGAAGTCGAGCTCCAGCTGGTGGCTCAGTTCGGCCCAGAGACGGTCCGCCGCGAAGGGCAGGATCACCTGCCAGTCGTCGCCACGCTGCTCGAACCTGGCAGGATTCTGGGCGTCGGGCCGCTGGGCAGCCAGCGAGGCGGCGCTCGACGAAGCACTGACCCCCTCGAAGTGGCGTTCCAGTGCCGTCAGGCAGGCGGCCTGCGTGGTCCCGCCCTGCTCGCAGCGTATCTCGCTGTCGCCGCTGCGCAGCGCCGGGCGGACGCTGAGCCTGGCCTGGTCGGTTTCCAGGATGCCGCGACGGGAGTCACTGGCGGTGACGGTCAGGCCGCGGCTGCGCACGAAGCGCTCGAGCTCCGGCCAGACCGTTGCCGGTTCGGCGCCCACCACCAGCCAGCGCTCGTCGCCGACCGCGCGACGCTCGACATAGCCTCGCTCCATGCTGCGCCCGGGCGACAGGGCCTGGGGAAGCGGTGCCTCGACCACGCCATCCTCGGCGGGCCGCGTGCCGCTCACCTCGGGGACCGGCATGGCATCCCGGTAGCGCTCGGCATCGCGGCCATCCGGCAGCACCAGGGGCGCAGTCTCCTCGGCCTCGCCGTAGTCGAGGTTGCGATCATGATAGAAGCCATCACGGGCACAGCCGGCCGTGGCCAGGGCGATCACCGCCACCAGCGGCATCCATTTCAGCGCAGAGTTCATGCGTCCACCTTGCCTAGAGTTGTGCGGGGTGCGCGGTGCCGGGCACCGCTCAGTCGTCGATCAGGCCCGCCAGCTGCAGGGCCTCGCTGACGGTGGAGTGATACTTCTCGGAGAGCCAGGTCAGCGGCAGCCGGATGCCGGGCTCGATGTGGCCCATGCGGTAAAGCGCCCACTTGACCGGAATCGGGTTGGACTCGATCCCCAGGTTGGTGTGCAGCGGCATCAGGCGGGTGTTGATCTGGTGGGCCCGGTCGGCATCACCGGCCACGGCGGCGCTGCACAGCTCGTGCATGGCCCGTGGGGCCACGTTGGCGGTCACCGAGATGTCGCCATGGCCCCCCATCAGCATGAAGTCGCAGGCGGTGGCGTCATCCCCGGAATAGAGCATGAAGCCGCTGCCCTTGAGGCGCGCGATCAGGTCCTCGGCACGCTCAAGGTTGCCGGTAGCGTCCTTGAGCCCGATGATCTTGTCGACGTCGGCCAGGCGCAGCACGGTCTCGTTGTAGATGTCCGAGCAGGTGCGCCCCGGCACGTTGTAGAGGATCACCGGCAGGTCGCTGCTCTCGGCGATGGCCTTGAAGTGCCGGTAGAGCCCTTCCTGGGTGGGCTTGTTGTAGTAGGGCGCCACGGTCAGGCAGCAGTCCGCCCCGACCTCGCTGGCGTAGCGGGCCAGCTCCACCGCCTCGGTGGTATTGTTGGAGCCGGTACCGGCGATGACCGGGATGCGCCCGTTCACTTCCTCCACCACGGTACGGATGACATCGAAGTGCTCGGCGAACGACATGGTGGTCGGCTCGCCGGTGGTGCCGGCCGCCACGATCGCATCGGTACCGTTGTCGAGATGAAAGTGCACCAGGCGGCGCAGGGCCTCCCAGTCGATATCGCCGTTGACCTTCATCGGCGTCGCCAGCGCGACGATACTGCCAGTGATCATCCTCTCGATTCCTCTCGATTCGCCTGCATTCGCGGTCGCGGGGACCTCGGGCAACGCCCCGGGGTCTGCCCCGGTGCCAAGGGCCAAATGGTACTCAGGCCTCGGGAGCCTGTACAGCCGCGACTTTACAGTTCGCCAGCGCTTGCGTGTAATCAGGCCTTCTATCTTCCATCCACGACAGGAGCACGACCATGAGCGTCAGCCTCGGAGAGCCCGTTCCGGACTTCACCGCCACTGCCACCGGCGACACCACCGTCACCCTCTCCGAGCTGAAGGGGAAACAGGTGGTGGTCTACTTCTACCCCAAGGCCAGCACCCCCGGGTGCACGACCGAGGGCGGCGACTTCCGCGACCGCAAGGAGGCCTTCGACGCCGCCAACACCGTGATCCTCGGCGTCTCGCGGGACGGCATCCGCGCCCAGGAGAACTTCAAGGCCAAGCAGGACTTCAACTTCGCGCTGATCTCCGACAAGGACGAGGCGCTGTGCCGGCTGTTCGACGTCATCAAGCTGAAGAAGCTCTACGGCAAGGAGCACCTGGGAATCGAGCGCAGCACCTTCCTGATCGATGCCGACGGCAGGCTCGCCCGCGAGTGGCGCGGCGTCAAGGTCAAGGGCCATGCCCAGGAGGTGCTGGACGCCGCCCAGGCCCTGCACGCCGGCTGAGCGCTCTGCCACGTGTTGCACCGCGCCCCGGGACGCTCACGACTCGGTGCGCGTCTCGGCCGATTCCTTGAGGTGGCGCTGCTTGATGCCCCGCGGCCAGGCATAGACCAGCGCCTTGAGCAGGGTCGCCAGGGGGATGGCGAAGAAGACCCCCCAGAAGCCCCAGATCCCGCCGAAGAAGAGGATCGCCAGGATGATCGATACCGGGTGGATGTTGACCGCCTCGGAGAACAGGATCGGCGACAGGACGTTGCCATCCAGCGCCTGCAGCACGCCATAGGCGACCAGCACATAGAGGAACTCGTTCGTCAGGCCGAAGTGGAAGCCGGCCACCGCTGCCACCGGCAGGGTGGTCACCGCCGCCCCGATATAGGGCACCAGCACCGACAGGCCCACCACCACCGCCAGCAGCGCCGTGTAGGGGAGCCCGAAGTAGGCGAAGGTGAAGAAGGCGACGGTGCCGACGATGATGATCTCGATGAACTTGCCGCGCACGTAGTTGGCGATCTGGTCGTCCATCTCCTCCCAGATGCGAGTCATCAGCTCGCGCCGCTGGGGCAGCAGCGAGATGGTGAAGCCCACCAGCCGGTCGCGGTCCTTGAGCATGAAGAACACCAGGATCGGCACCAGGATCAGGTAGACGATCAGTGTCAGGACGTTGCCCAGCGAGGCCAGCGACAGGGTCAGGGCGCGCTGGCCGAGCTGCGTCACCTCGCGGCCGGCCACGTCGATCCAGTTCTGCATCTGGTCGGGAGTGACCAGGTTGGGATAGCGCTCCTGGAGATCATCCAGCAGCTGCTGGCCACTGGCGAACATCCGCGGCGCCTCCTGGACCAGCCCCACCAGCTGGTTCCAGATCAGTGGCATCAGGATGAAGGCCAGCGCCAGCAGCACGCCGATGAAGGCGAGGAACACCACGAACACCGCCAGCAGGCGCGGCATCCTGCGCCGCTCCATCCAGCTCACCGGCCCCTGCAGCAGGAAGGCAACCACCAGGGCGGTGAGGAAGGGCGCCAGCATGCGCCCGAAGAGGATCACCGCGGTGAAGCCCAGCACCAGCACCACCAGCAGGATCACCGCCTCCTCGTCCGAGAAGTAGTGATCCATCCAGCGCCTGAAGACCGACCTCAGGGTCATGAAGCCGGCTCCCCGCCCTTGCGGATCCAGAAATGGTAGACGTCACCGCGCTCCTCCCGAGCCGGCATCTCGTGCGCGCTCTGGGCCACGAAGGTCTCGAAGTCGCGCCAGGAGCCCGCATCGGTGGCCATGACCTCCAGCAACTGGCCGGTCGCGAGGCGTGACAGCGCCTGCTTGGCCTTGAGCAGCGGCAGGGGGCAGGGAAGACCGCGGGCATCGAGCAGGTCATCGGGTTGCAGCGCCATGGTGTCTCCCGGGAAAATGCAGTGGCACGTGCCGGGCAACGCGCCCGCACGCAAGTCCCTGCGATTTAAAGGCACTTTGCAGGCCGAATCAATGTCACATCTGGGTACCTGCCATCCCTTGCGCTCCCCTTGACGAGGACGGCCATGCTGCGTCGAACCGGAACCTGCCTCACCGCCTGCGCCCTGAGCCTGGTGCTTGCCCTGCCGGCCCAGGCCCAGTCACCCGGCCGCTACGAGGCACCCGGCCTGACCCGAAGCCCCGAGGTCGCGGCCGGAGGCGACTACGGACTACCCAGCCTGACCCGCGGTGACAGCCAGGCCATCAGCGGCGAGGAGTACCGCCTGGGCCGCGCCTGGTTGCGCCAGTTCCGCGCCCGCGCCCCCGAATGGCAGGACGCCATCGCCCAGGACTACGTGGAGTCGCTGGTGGCCCGCCTGCTGCCCCACAGCGGCCTGGGTGACGCCCGCACCGCCGTCACCCTGGTGGAGAGCCGCCTGCTCAATGCCTTCGCCGTGCCCGGCGGGGTGATCGGCGTCAATGCCGGGCTGTTCGCCTTCGCCGAACACGAGGCCGAGCTGGCCTCGGTGGTCGCCCACGAGCTCGGCCATCTCTCCCAGCGCCACTATGCCCGCGGCCAGGCCCGCGCCGAGCAGACCCAAATCCCGGCGATGGCCGCCATGCTCGCCGGCATGCTGCTCGCCGCCGGGGGCGGCGGCGATGCCGGCATCGCCGCCGCCATGGGCTCCCAGGCGGCCGTCATCCAGGACCAGCTGAGCTACTCGCGGCGCTTCGAGCAGGAGGCCGACCGCGTGGGCCTGCAGGCCATGGCAGACGCCGGCTATGAACCGGGGGCCATGGTGGAGATGTTTCGCGCCATGCAGCGCATGATGAGCCTGCAGGGGGGAAATCCCCCGGAGTTCCTGCTCACCCACCCGGTGACCGAGTCACGCATCAGCGATACCCAGGCCCGCGCCAACCAGGTCTCGGTGGCGACGCCGCGCGACGGGGACCTTCACTACCAGCTGGTGAGGGCCCGGGCGCTGCTGACGATCCATGAGCGCGACCCGCAGCAGGCCAGCACCCGCCTGGCCCAGGACCAGGCGCCCGAGGCGGCCCGGCGCTACCTGGCCGCGCTGATCGATGCCCGGGCCGGTCGTACCGACCGGGCACTGGACGCGCTCGACGCCCTGGCCCGGTCACAGCCCGACCTGGCGATGCTGCCGGCCTCGGCGGCCCAGGTCGCCTTCGAGGCCGGCCGCATCGACGAGGCAATTACCCGCAGCCGTCGCCAGCTGCGGCTGATGCCGGACTACGCGCCGGCGAGCCGACTGCTGGGCGAGGCGCTGCTGCAACGTGACCCCAACGAGGCCTATCGCGTGCTGCGCGACCTGGCCGACGCCCGCCCCGAGGACCCGCAGGCGTTCACCCTGCTCGCCGAGGCCGCCGGCCGCAGCGGTCGCGAGGCCTGGGGCCACCTGGCCCGCGCCGAACAGCTGCAGCTCACCGGTCGCATCGACCGCGCCATTCGCCAGCTGGAGGTGGCCAAGGAGGTGGCCGAGCGCGAGGGTGACGGCGCCGCCGCCAGCCATATCGAGCGGCGTCGCGAGGACTTCATCGGCTACCGGGAGACGCTGGAGAAGTTCTAGCTACAAGGAGCAAGGAGCAAGGAGCAAGGAGCAAGGAGCAAGGAGCAAGGCAGTATGCATGCACTTCAGATTGCACCGAGACCTTGGCGGCGCCTGACCTTGCATCTCTTCACTAGCCCCGGGCGGGGTTCCTTGTGGCTTGCCCCTTGTCACTTGGTACTTAACGCTGGAAGTTGAGCATCCGCTCGAGGGGCTTGAGGGCTGCCAGGCGCAGGGCGTCGTCGACGAAGATCTCGCCCGAACCGTCACGCAGGGTGCCCGCCAGGTTGTCCAGCGCATTCATCGCCATCCAGGGGCAGTGGGCGCAGCTCTTGCAGGTCGCGCCATTGCCGGCGGTGGGCGCCTCGAAGAGCGTCTTCTCGGGGACCGCCTGCTGCATCTTGAAGAATATGCCGCGATCGGTCGCCACGATCAGCTTGTCGTGGGGCAGCTCCTTCGCCGCCTTGATCAGCTGGGAGGTGGAGCCCGCCACGTCGGCCAGCTCGACCACCGAGGCCGGCGACTCCGGGTGCACCAGCACGGCCGCCTCCGGGTAGAGGCCCTTGAGGTCTTCGACGCCCTGGGCCTTGAACTCCTCGTGGACAATGCAGGCCCCGTCCCAGAGCAGCATGTCGGCGCCGGTCTGCTTCTGGATATAGCCCCCCAGATGCTTGTCCGGGGCCCAGAGGATCTTCTCCCCGCGCGCCTGCAGGTGCTCGATCACGTCAACGGCGATGGAGGAGGTCACCACCCAGTCGGCGCGCGCCTTCACCGCCGCGGAGGTGTTGGCATAGACCACCACGGTGCGGTCAGGATGGGCGTCGCAGAAGGCGCTGAATTCGTCGGCCGGGCAACCCACGTCCAGCGAGCAGGTCGCCTCCAGGGTGGGCATCAGCACCCGCTTCTCCGGGGAGAGGATCTTGGCGGTCTCGCCCATGAAGCGCACGCCAGCCACCACCAGGGTGTCCGCCTCGTGGCGGGCGCCGAAGCGCGCCATCTCCAGGGAGTCAGCCACGCAGCCGCCGGTCTCCTCGGCGAGCTGCTGGATGGCGTCGTCGGTATAGTAGTGCGCCACCAGCACGGCATTGTTGGCCTCGAGCAGACGCTTGATCTCCTCGATGCGCGCCTCGTCCTCGGCGGGAATGCGGGTGGGGCAGTAGGTGCGTGCGAGCTGCTCGCGCAGATCGGCACGGGAAGTCATGATCGTCATCGTGTCTACCACCGTGACAGGCAGGGGCTCCCCCTGCATTACACCAGGTGCCGCCGCTCGTGCACTCCGCACGGGGCAACACGCCAGAGGGCCAACCGCTGCGTCTTTCGCGATGGTCGACCCGAAACTCCATTCTAGACCAGAACGGTGCAATATTGACCAGTCCCGGTCAGAAAAGCGTCACAAGGTATATGAGGGCTGCGCCCGGTGGGTTCAAGGGCACTCCGGACGCTTGGCGATACGGTGGCGAGGGTGTGTTAGCGCACCGACGGTGGCCGGGCGTTCCACCAGAATCATGCTACCGATGCTTCACGACATCGTGAAGGCAGGACAATGACGCGAGGTCACCATGTCATCATCCATCCAGCACACCATCCCTACCCCGCCCACGTTCGAGACATTCACACGCCTGCCCGGCCGCGAACCAGGCGAGCAGCAGCACGGCTACCCCTTCAGGCCACAACGCTTGCCCGAAGCACCACTCGAGACGATTCCCGAGGAGGAACTCGATGAGCCGACCAAGCGCGCCGCCGAAGGCGACGATGACCTGATGAGCCAGGATATCAACGCAGTCGATTTCAACCCGCTCCTGTAGCCTAGCGACTGGCGCGACCTCGACGAGGTGCGCCAGCAGCATCCGGCAACGAAAATACGGGTCTGACTGTCACCGGGCCGGATCAAGACGGCACGTCGAGAAGGCCGCTGAGCTGTTCACTTGGTTGACGTCTTGAGATCGCCGTACCCGAGTTCAGCCTTGTCGCCCTGCTTTTCGGCCTTGCCCTTGTATTCCAGCTCATTGTCGCCGGTCACCCTGCCGGCAATCTCCTTGACCGTACCCTTCGCCTCTATTCGCATGCCCCTTGGCCTGATTCTTGTCCATGAGCTCAGCTCCAGATAGTTGTTCGCTGGGGTAATCCCTCTCACCATGTACTCATATGGGTGCAGGGTGAAGCTGACAATACCGATATATTTTCAGCTCGCGGCATTGACTGCGCGAAGCCTGACTGGTGCTAAGCCATTGATTTAGCGGAGTCACCGGTAAAAACCGCACTTTACTGCTGGATAGCAAAATGCGGAACCTGACGACTGCGGACTCTCCAGCGCAACTGATCGTCTCGAGGCGGTATCTGCTGTAGGAACGGTTTATTCCGACCGTACCGACTCGCGAACTTCGCCGTACTTCCTTGCGGCTTCGGACTTCGCGGCATCGACGCTGCGATCTCTCGCTTTGCCGAGCATGTCGTCCTCGATCTCGGTTGGCGGTACCAACGCACCCAGAGCAGCGCCGATAGCGATGCCGAGGCTTCCCGCGATCAGCGGTTGGTCGCGATAGAACTGCACCAGGCCTTCCCGGGCATTCTGCGCCGACTCCTTCATGTTCGCGGTTGCCCCGTGCACGCGATCACCCACCGCGGCGGCCTTGTCCTGCGATTTAGCGGCGGTATCGCCAAGGGCACCCTTCAAGCCGCGCCCATTCTCGTCTGTGCTCGTATCGTGTGCTTCATGAGCATGCGCAGCGTCATTGTTACCGGACGACATCATCATCCACGAGATGCCGATGCTGGTGAGTATCATCGGCATCGGGTTGTTCTTCACCTCGGCACCCAGGTTGCGGCCAAACTCTCCTCCGTGTTCGCGGGCCATGCCGAGCGCCTGGTCGATGAGTTCGCCGGGAGAAAGCCGATCGGACAGCTCGCTCGCGGTCCTGCCGAGACGAGCGCGCGCCTGGTCGACTTCGCGCTCCAGCTGTTCCGGTCTTTTCGTCTCGTCACCTTGATCGTCGTCGCGGCGAATGCTATCGCTGCGGATATCAGTGTCCTTGTTCATCGAGTTGCCCTCTTCAATGTTTCTTTATCTTTCTTCGTAGACTCCAGCGTGCGATCCGGAACGATCGAGTTCGCGCTCATTTTTTTCTTGGCCGAGCCGACCATCAGGTAACCGGCCAGCAGTGCTACCGCGCCGACGATCAGCGCTGCGAGCCACGGTTCAACGACGTTGCTGAGCCCGTACACCGCGCTCATGAGCAGCACCACGAGCCCCGCCATGGCGATGGCAGCGCCCGTCGCGATCGCGCCGACTGCCGTCTTCGCTTCTGCGACAGATTCTCCGACTTCGGATTTCGCCAGCTCGATCTCTTTGCCGAGCAGCGTGGACAGATCCGTGGCTAGATTACGAATCAGGTCAGCAATCGAGTCGGCACCGTATTCGCGGCTCGCCGATGGAACCGCCGCGGATTCTTGTTCCTGTCTCATAGCAATTCCCTCCCGTGACTACTGCCCGGGGCAGTCGATGTCGTATAGGGTTCCGTCATTTCCCGTTCGTACTGCTTCGCTGACGTGCCGGTCGAGCCATCTTCATAACGCGAAGTGTCATCGCTCCGGAAAGCGTTGTCCTCGTCGTGGTGGTCGTGCTCCATGCTCGCCTTGTCATCGTCATGGTGATCGTGCTCTGCGCTTGCCTTGAAGAACCGAGACAAGCCAAATCCGACTACAATGCTACCGAGCATGAATAAGGCGGGATTGTTCCGTGACAGCTGCTTGGCATCGTTCGCCAGTTCATCGATGCTGCGACCTTCGAGCTTTTCGGCCGCATTTGCCAGGTTGCTGCTCAACTCGCGGGCATAGCGCGCCAGGCCTTCGCGGTCTTGATCGTCGAGCTTTGATGCCGCTGCATCGATGGCATCCGACAGGGTGTTCGCCTCATCCGCGAACCGGTGCTGGCCGGCTTCGACCTTCTCGCGCGCTTCGTCGCCCCCTTCACGCTTCGCTTCGCGGACATCTTGATCAACTTTCTGCTTCGGGGAGCCGTTACTGGGGTCGTCGGACATGTTGCCTGAACTGCGGCGACTGGAACCTGGGTTCGATGGTGTCATGACACACTCCTCGGCATTCATTCGAATGCCCGCTCTTGATGGATTACGGATTCGCACGTGTACAGAAAGTGCTCGAGAGAAACACACCATCCACGGCGGGACGCGTAAGCACACAGTGTGCGAGGCGTGCGCTGCATCGTAATCGATGCGACCGGGAATATTTGCAAGGCCGTAAAGTAAACGATACAGATTTCGCGATTGCTCGTGGAGGCCTCCGTGGCTAGCACATTTCAATCGATGTGCGTCCAACCTGAGCTTTCCAAGGTTTTGGCGTAGGGTCTGTGCGCTACCAGACGCAATAGCGGTGTTGCCTGCACGCGGGCATCCAGGTCACGCCACTCTCGACCGTCCAGAACAGTTGTCTGCTATCAAGTCCACCGCTCACTCCTGACGAATCATTCACGGCATCTGTGTCAGATAGCGTCACGCGATAGCGACCGTCGGTCGGTGTGTTATCACACTGAGCCCAAAACGGAACGGGAGCCCTGCGCCAGGCCCAACGCGGTGCGATTGTGCGCTAACGCACGGACAGCTCTCCCCGGTGACATGAAGATCGACAAAGACTGGCGGATCGAACGGCAGCGCAATGTTCCACATTCCCCACGTACCCGGAGAATAATCATGGCTAAGAACAAGAAACCAGATCGATCGTCGCGAGTGAAAAGCAAAGGCGATGAGTCCAGCACACCAGTACAGGGCAATGACGGCGTGCTCAGAACCAACGACGTCGTCGCGGAGCATGCCAGTGCCAGCGACGACTTCGTCGCCGCGATGCCCTGCAACCCCATCAAGGCGCTAGAGTACGGTCACGACAACGCCGTGGCGCCGCCGGCAGGAGAGGTCGTGGAGCCGGGCTCCAGCGCGTTGACGGCGAGCACGGCGACCGAAGATACCGGGACTGCGAAAACCGGCGGGGCTGCGCCACTCGGAAAGAACGCAAACGTCGCTTCACTCGACCGTGTCAGAGTCGATCCCAGCAATGAGCCGTTGACGACCAACCAAGGTGTTCGCATTGGCGATAATCAGAACACCCTGAAAGCCGGATTGCGGGGTCCCTCGTTACTCGAGGATTTCATCCTTCGAGAAAAGATCACGCATTTCGATCACGAACGCATCCCGGAACGCGTCGTCCATGCACGCGGATCAGCAGCCCATGGCTATTTCGAAGCCTATGACACGCTGACCCAGTACACTCGCGCGGCCCCCTTCGCCGAGAAAGGCAAGATCACACCTGTGTTCGCGCGATTCTCCACGGTGGCCGGTGAACGCGGTTCGAAAGACACCGCACGCGATGCGCGTGGCTTCGCGGTGAAGTTCTATAGCGACGAAGGCAACTGGGATCTGGTCGGAAATAACATACCGGTCTTCTTCATCCAGGATGCGATGAAGTTTCCCGATCTGGTCCATGCCCTCAAGCCGGAGCCGCATCACGGCATGCCTCAAGCGGCGTCGGCGCATGACACCTTCTGGGACTTCGTCTCCTTGATGCCGGAGTCAACCCACATGCTGATGTGGGTGATGTCGGATCGCGGTATACCTCGCAGCTACCGGATGATGCAGGGCTTTGGCGTACATACGTTTCGTCTGGTCAACGAACAGGGGCAATCCGTCTTCTGCAAGTTCCACTGGAAGCCGCTCCAGGGAACCCATTCACTCGTCTGGGATGAAGCCGTGAAGATATCCGGCGCTAACCCCGATTTCCATCGGGCTGATTTGTGGGAAGCCATCGAATCGGGCGAATTTCCTGAATGGGAGCTGGGACTGCAGATATTCACAGAAGAACAGGCCGAAGGCTTCAGCTTCGATGTGCTCGACGCGACCAAGATCGTCCCGGAGGAGCTCGTACCGCTTACGCCTGTCGGACGAATGGTACTCAACCGCAACCCGGACAACTTCTTCGCGGAAACCGAGCAGGTAGCATTCTGCACGGCGCACATCATACCGGGCATAGACTTCTCCAACGATCCGTTGCTCGCCGGTCGTATCCATTCCTATGCCGATACGCAGATCACGCGACTCGGTGGTCCCAATTTCCACGAGATCCCGATCAATTCGTCGCTTGCCTCGGTACAGAACAACCAACGCGATGGCATGCACCGTCAGGCACTGCATCGCGGGCGCGTGGCGTACGAGCCGAACTCACTGGCAGGTGGTTGCCCCTTCCAGGACGGAACAATCGGATTCGTCTCCTACCCCGAGTCCATTACCGGAGACAAGGTCCGAGGAAAACCGGAGAAATTCGCGGAGCATTATGCGCAAGCCACCTTGTTCTACGAAAGTCAGACGGCCGTCGAGAAGGCCCATATTGCGGCCGCCTTCCGATTCGAGCTGAGCAAGGTCGGTATCCCCGCGATACGTGAGCGGATGTTGGCTTCACTGGGGAACGTTTCACGGGAACTGGCCGCAGAGGTTGCGTCCGGACTGGGAATGGAAGTTCCCAATGCCATGCCGAAGGCGGTCGCCGACCCGAATCCGCCGGAGGTGAGCGTTTCTCCGGCGTTGTCGCTAATGGCGCTCCCGGGCGAATGCGGAGTCCGCACACGGCAGATTGCCGTGCTGGTCGAGAATGGTGTCCACCATGCCTCGCTCGTTGCCCTTCACGCGGCCTTGACCGAGGCGGGTGCCGTCGTGCATTTCGTGGGGCCACGGGTGGGCACGTTCGTCGGCACCTCCGGTGAGAAGGTTGAAGCTGACAAGTCGATGGAAAATTCTCCAGGATTCCTGTTCGATGCGCTGGTGGTGCCCGATGGCAGCGAGGCGGTCCAGGCGCTCGCGGGTAACGGGCATACGGTGGAGTTTATAAAAGATCAGTTCAGGCACTGCAAGACGATTCTGGTCCTGGGCGCTGGACGGAAGCTACTGGAAATGGCAGGCATCGAGCCCGCGACAAACCAAGACCCGGGTATCCTGCTGGCGGAGGGCGTCGACGCAGCCGAGATCGCAACGGCCTTCATCGATGCGGTCGCCGCTCATCGCCATCCATCCCGAGACCGCGACCACCAACGAAATGACACAGCCCGCTGTCGGCAGGAGAAAACAGATGCTGTTTAGTGGATGGGACAGTCTGTTGCGCACCTTGGTCGTTGGCATCCTGGCTTACGTTACGCTTGTCGTCTTCCTTCGCGTCTCGGGGAAGCGGACACTCTCCAAGTTGAACGCCTTCGACCTGATCGTGACCGTCGCCCTCGGCTCGACCCTGGCAACCGTCCTTCTGGCCAAGGATGTCGCACTAGCCGAAGGGGTCCTGGCCTTCGCCCTGCTCATCGGCCTGCAGTTCGCCGTCACCTGGTCCAGCGTCCGGGCACGATGGGTGCGGCGACTGGCGACGGGAGAACCGATGATGCTGCTTTACGACGGCAATTTCCTGCCAACGGCTCTGCGTCAAGCGCGTGTAACCGAAGACGAGATACGGGCGGCGGTACGCTCGGCCGGGGTCAACTCGTTGCACAAGGTGCGCGCAGTCGTCCTGGAAACCGACGGTTCGTTTAGTGTCGTCCGGCCGGGCGAGAATGGGGGCGGCTCCAGCCTGGTCGGCGTCGAGAGGCCTCAGGAGTTACTGAAGACCGCAGACCGGTAAACCTCTTATATTTCCCTCCGGCTGGGGAAACGCTGATTGATCGGAGTATCCTGCTGCGCTGGAACAAACTCAGGATGGCCAGCAGTATTATCGCGCCGGTCAGCGACATGACGCAGCTCGTGATGGTTAAGACGTCGTTAATCGAGCCGACGCCGAGCAGCGGCCCGATCAGAAACCCGTCAAGTGCGCCGACGATACCGACCACGACGTTGAGGATGATGCCGTGCTGGGCGTTAGTGCCCATGATCATGCTCGCGACCCAACCTAGCAGGCCGCCCATGACGAGCCATACGATAATACCCACGATTCCGTGCCTCAACATAATCGTGGCGCGCCTGGCGCCAAAAAATCGATTCTACGGCTCATATTACGCGGTCACCGTGCGCTATCGAACACTGGGACCGCGGCGAGTGGATGATGACCGGGCGAATCAGGCCCGCGGCACCGAACTGCTATGTGGGCTACAGCACCGACCCAGCAGCACCTACCTCCTATCATTGGACATTCAACTGGCCGCCATCTGTCGCACCGTTGAACCCAAGCCAATGTCGCAGCACGCCTGTCGTGCGCGCCGCCACCGATGGTCAGGAGTAAAACCGTGAATAAGAAACCGATTATCAAGAAGCAGTTGCACGAGTTGCTATTTCAAGCTCTCGAGACGGAGCGCGGTGGTACAAAGATCTACAAAACCGCGCTCTCATGTGTGCTGAACGAAGAACTGAAAGGTGAATGGGAGGAGTACCTCGAGCAGACCCGCACCCACGAAGAGGTGCTGCTGACGGTGTTCGAGGAGCTGGGACTGAATCCGGATACCGTCACGCCCGGCCGAGAAGTGGTAGCACACCTGGGGGATTCGCTGGTTACCGCGATGGAAATGGCGAAGGCAAAAGGCAGCGCCGCGGATGCCCAACTCGTTGCCGGTGAGTGTGTGGTCCTGGCGGAAACCAAGGACCTCCAGAACTGGGACTTGATCGGGCATCTGGCAGAACACGGCCAGGGAGAGGAAACCCGCGTGCTCAGCACCGCCTTCGAAGCGGTGGGCAAGGAAGAAGAGCATCACCTCCTCCACACGAAAGGGTTCCTGCGCGAATTGTGGATCGAGTCGCTCGGGTTGCCGGCGGTCCTGCCACCCCCCGAGGAAGTGAAAAAAGTGGAAACGGCGATCGGCGCCGCGCGGGCGGAGCACCAGCGCGACGACATGCTGAAGTCGAAGCACTGACGAAGGCAGCAAGGTGGGCCTGATATTGTAGTAGTGTCGGTGAGTGTGGCATGTCGTACCGAACCCTCGGGCCAGACGGATCAGCACGCGGCGTCTCTTGACCCTCGTGAGCTACCGCGTGCGGCTGCCCGAACGGCATCCCAACGCAACCAGGAGCACAGCCATTGGACCTGTTACGCATCATCATCGCAATCTTCCTGCCGCCGCTTGGCGTCTTTTTGCAGGAAGGCATCGGAAAGCATTTCTGGATCAACATTCTGCTCACGCTGTTCGGCTATATTCCCGGGATCGTCCACGCCGTGTGGATCATCGCCAGACGATGAACACGGCGTTTGTGAAGGCGCACCGCGATGTCACCATCTGACGCGCCCCAGCGCCGACCCGCCGACGCTCGTGCGCGCGTGCATTGGCTCGCGCGGCTGATGGACAGTTCGATTCGCCTGCCCGGAGGGTTCCGCATCGGGGTCGACGGGCTCATCGGGCTAGTACCGGTGGTCGGCGATCTCGCTGCGGCCGGGGTGTCGTTCTACATCGTCGCACAGGCGGCGCACGCCGGTGTGTCGGTCAGGGTACTAGCGCACATGGCACTGAACGTCGCGCTGGATGCCGTGGTCGGCGCGATTCCGGTGCTCGGCGACGTGTTCGATGTCGCGTTCAAGGCCAATCAGCGCAACGCCAGGCTGATGGATGCCTATCTGGATCGCAGCGCGCCACGCTGAAATTCGGTTCGCATTCTCGCGACAACCGACACCCCATCAAACCGGTGCGGCTGAGTAGGCGGTCTAAAGTTCCAATCGCAACACTATTGAGGGTGCTCGGGCGACCCGATGTCGACAGGCTCACTCGTCCGGGTGCTGCTTACCGTCTTCGATCTTTTCATTTACCTGCTCCTCTTCCGTCCGGGTCGTATCCGGCTCCTCCTGTTCCGATTCTGCGCCGGCCTCCAGGCTGAGTTCGATAAAGATAGGAAAATGATCCGATCCCCAGGCGGGCCCTCTGTCCATACGGACGAGCTTGAAATGATCGGTGTGGAAGACGTGATCGAGAGGCCAGCGCAGTAGCAGGTTCTTGGCGTGGTAGGTGTTATACATGCCCCGCCCGACGCGCGGGTCGAGTAGACCACTGGCTTTCTGAAACAGGCTCGTGGTGTATGACTAGGCCACATCGTTGAAATCGCCTGCATCAATTGTTGGCCTATCGCGTTTCTCCACTTCCCGGCCCACGATCAACAGTTCCGCATCTCGTTCCGTTGTCTCGGTCGCATACTTCGGGTTGGGCGGATCGGAATGCACGAAATGCATGAATATCCGGTCATCTGACGGCAGCACCAGCTGCATGTGCATCGATGGGATGCTGTCCTTTAGAATAAACCGGATCTCGGGATCGATCATCGCCAGTCGGCTATGTAGGAGCATGCCATAGGTGTTGTCGAGTGGGTTCTTGAGCGTGTACGGATATTTCTCTTCCAAGGGCCTTAGCGCTTCTTCCCACCACTGGTCTGTCTCCAACGACAAGACCACATCCGGATCATACTCGCGCACGATATCCAGGAAGGCCTGCGACTTCCGGTTTTCCATCAGCACGTTTGCAACCAGTAGCCTCAGGTTGGTGTCGTCAGAACGTGCCTCAGTCGCCAGTACCTGCTTGGGCATCAGCATCGTGTACGGAAGCACCTTCACAACCTGATATCTCACGGCCAGAACCAACAGCCCAAGAACGACGGATTCGTGGACGCGACGTGGGTTCCAGCAACAGAGACAGAGGGCAAGCAATACGACACCTGAGATGGCAATCTGCGCTCTTGGAAAATCAAAAACACGAATCCACCACTGATCGAACCGAAGTAATGGGAGAGCTGTCGCAACCACCAGCAGCATAGCCAGAAAGACAAGAATAATTTTCACGGGACTTGAAAGAGCTTCTCGGAAGAGCATGACCCCACCCACGATGCCAACAATGTGTCCAATGCATCACTCGAGAATCTGTAATGATTGCAAAAGGAATTCACATCCTGCCGTGCTGCTGTGCTGAGCTTATGCACTTGCACGGCAGCTATAACTAAAATAAATCATGACAGAATTCCGCGGAATGATCAGTTCGCCAGCGTGCACACCGTTCTAACCGGGCTTCCGTCGATTTATTGGTCACTAGGCATTACAAGAATCTCTACACCGGATAGCGAAACCCGCATTGTCGCGTATTAAGATGTCGGGGAATAGTCCCATCTATCAGTGACACTTATTCATACTTGATTTTAGTGTCGAGAAAGCGTTTCTGGCATACCGCAACGTTCTATCGGCACGGAGCTATATCAAATCGTTGCGGCCAGATCATAAGCGACCGCCACTTTATGGAGTTGAATAAAAATGCACACACCCCGGATATCGCCAAAATTTCCATACCAATCCCTGCCGAAATAAGCTACAATGTAAAATGTATCCCGCGCGAAAGCTTGGAGTCTCGTATGCCTGCCACCTTTAATGAATCCAGTGTCTATACACAGCTGCGAGACAAGGCTGAAGCGCGGCTGCAGACGGGCACGACGCCGACAGCGAGTCACTGGTCCGTGGGCGTTGACGCCCTGAGCCTCCTCCACCGGCTGTCCAGCAATCCCGACAATGCGGAAGATGCCCTCAAGCTGCTCCATGAATTGCAGGTCCATCAGGTGGAGCTTGACTTGCAGAACGAGGAGGTTGCTGCCAATGAGCAAGCACTTGGGGAGGAATTGAGCCTTTACCGGAACTCTTACGATTCCGCCCCCTTTGGCTACTTTCTCGTCGACCTGGAGGGCAAGGTTATTCAGGTTAATCTTGCCGGCACGGAACTCTTTGGCGTCGGGCGTGACGATCTTGAGGGACACCCCATCGACACATGCCTGCCAGCGGAGAGCCGGCCGCAGCTGCGCGGGTTGCTACAGCATGTGGCGAAGAGCGGTGCCAGGGATTCCTGCGTAGCCGAGACGGGTGGAGGCGCACAGGGCTCCCGCCACTTACAGTTTCTGGCATCCATCCCCCCAGGGCGCGAGCATATCCTGTTGGCCTGCTGCGAGTGCGCCAGTGGGGAGTAACCCCGTTAGCCGTTCCATGCCATGGCTGCCTTGAGCCCTGCCGATACGCCAAGCCCCCCACCGGCGGCCTTACGTATCCTGGGTATTGGCGCATCCGCCGGTGGCCTGGCGCCGCTGGAAGAGTTCCTTGCCCGGATCCCGCCCCACAGCCACATGGCCTATGTGGTGGTGCAGCATCTCGATCCCACCCATAAGGCGTTGCTCACGGAATTACTCCAGCGCACTACCCCGATGTCGGTGCGGCAGGCGACCCATGGCATGCCCATCGAGCCTGACTGCGTGTATGTGATTCCGCCGAATACGGAACTCAGCGTTGTCGACGGCCTTCTGAACCTGGCCGAACCCATGGAACCCAGGGGCATGCGCCTGCCTATCAACGTGCTGTTTTCTTCCCTGGCACGCGCCCAGGGAGAGCACGCCATCGGGGTGGTACTGTCCGGCATGGGCTCCGACGGCACCCTGGGTCTACAGGCGATCAAGGCCGTGGGCGGCCTCACGGCAGTGCAACAGCCCGACACGGCACAGTTCGATGCCATGCCCAACAGCGCCATCGCCGCAAACTGCGCCGATATCATCGCCCCGCCCGGCGAATTGCCCGTCCGTATCCTGAACTGCCTTTCCCGGGCGCCCACCCCGAGCGCCTCCGGCGGGCTTTCGACAGAACCAGAAGCAGAAACTGAGCCGGAATCAACGCCCTTGCAGCGCATTTTACGTCTGCTTCAACAGCGAACCCGGCACGACTTCTCCCTCTACAAGCCCAGCACCCTGCACCGCCGGATGGCCCGGCGTATGGCGATCCATGAAATCGCCACCCTGAGCCTTTACGTGGATTTCCTCAAGCGCAACCCCCAGGAGATCGACCTTCTGTTCAAGGAAGTACTCATCGGGGTGACCAGCTTTTTCCGTGATGCCGAGGTCTGGCAGTATCTGGCGGATACCGGTCTGCCGGAACTGCTGGCGCGACAGCACAGTGAGCCCCACCTGCGCGCCTGGGTGGTTGGCTGCTCAACCGGCGAAGAGGCTTACTCCCTGGCCATGATCTTCACGGAGGCGCTGGACAAGCTGCCACGTCCCCATGGTATTACCCTGCAGATCTTCGCCTCCGACCTGAGTCCCGACGCCATTTCTACAGCTCGCCGCGGCCATTACCCTGCCGACATCAGCAGCAGTGTCTCGGCGGAGCGCCTGGCGCGCTTTTTCAGCATCCATGGCAACGGCTACCAGATCAACAGGGATATCCGCGACCTGGTAATGTTCGCCCAGCAGGATGTGGTGCTCGATCCCCCCTTCACTCGACTCGACCTGATTTCCTGCCGCAATCTGTTGATCTATTTCGATCAGAGCCTGCAACGCAAACTCATTCCCCTGTTTCACTACAGCCTGCGCACTGGGGGTGTGCTGTTGCTGGGGAGCTCGGAGACGGTAGGGCGCAACACTCAGTTGTTTGCACCTATCCAACCCAAACTCCGACTTTACCTGCGCCAGGAGAATGTCCAGAACCGCGATATCCGGTTGCCGGTAAAGTCGTTTCCACCTCTGGCCAGGATAGCCAAGGAGCTTCCCGTGACCCCCAGCGACTCATCCTCCCACACACATGATAATCTGCAGGCGGCAGCCGATCAGGTGTTACTGCAGGTCTATGCCCCCGCCGCAGTGGTGGTCAACGATGAGGGTGATATCGTCTATATCAGCGGACGCACGGGAAAGTACCTGGAGCCTGCCGCCGGCAAGGCCAACTGGAATTTTTACGCCATGGTGCGGGAAGGCCTGCGGACCCCCATCGCCAGCGCCCTGCGCCAGGCCTCGAACCGGAGCGAACCGGTATCCTTGCAAGACCTTCAGGTGCAACTGCCAGGCGGGGGAACGCAGAGCGTCGATATCACCGTACAGGCGCTGCGAGAACCTGCCACCCTGCGTGGGATGAAGATGATCGTGTTCCGCGACATCGCCCCGGCTCATGCCGGCCAGCCGGACAAGAACAGGTCGAAGACGGCTACGCAACATACTCATGCGAAGGAGTTGCAACAGTACCAGGATGAAATCCAGACATTGAGGGAGGAAAACCGCGCGTCCCAGGAAGAGCTGCAGTCGGCCAATGAGGAATTGCAGTCGACCAATGAGGAATTGCAGTCGACCAATGAGGAGCTGACCACGTCGAAAGAGGAAATGCAGTCCATGAATGAGGAACTGCAGACCATCAACGCGGAAATGCAGACCAAGCTCGACGATCTCGCCCTCGCCCAGAGCGATATGAAAAATCTGCTCAACAGCATCGATATCGCTATTCTTTTTCTCGACCATAACCTGAACGTCCGTCGTTACACTGACAGGGCATCAAAGATCATCAATATCCGTGAAAGCGATATCGGCCGCCCACTCAGTGACCTGACCACTACGCTGCAGTATCCGGAACTGAATGATGATGCCCTTACCACCCTGAGCACCTTGGCATATTCCGAGAAGCAGGTCCCCGCCTCCGACGGCCGCTGGTTTACGGTACGGATCATGCCCTATCGCCGTCTGGACAATGTGATTGACGGGGTGGTCATCACCCTTCTCGATATCACCGCAACCAAGGAATTGGAACAGGCCCTTCGCAAGGATCTGCGATCGTGATGGAAAGATCCGCTACCTTCATGGCCTTTCATCCCCGCTACTCAGTGTCCGTTTCAGGCTGGACTTAATCTCGCCCCAGATGGCAACGAAGAACGCCGTCAGGGGCACCGCGAGTACCATGCCGATAATGCCACCCAAGACCGTGCCCCAGAAGAAAAGGGAAATAACCACGAGTGCAGGGTGCAGCCCCGAGCGGTTGGCCATGATCTTCGGTGTCAGCAGCCAACTTTCCACCAGTTGCACCGCCGCGAACACCAGCCCGGTCAGGACCAGTAACTCAATGCCGCCATCCGACTGCAGATAGGCCATGGGCAAAACCACCAGCAGGCCGATCAGAGTGCCCAGGAAGGGGACAATATTCAGCAGGCCCAGCACCAGCCCGACAAGAACGCCGTACTCCAGGCCGATCAACGTAAAGCTCATGGCATACAAGGTACCCATGCACACGGCGATGATCAGCTGGCCCTGAAAGAAGGCGGTGACGTATCCGACAAATACATCCATGAAATACAGCGTTTTCTGCTGAGTGGATTCATGGAAGATGGATAAAAGTTCAGTTGCCTGCCCCCGGAGCAAGTTCCCAGAAAGCAGGGTGAAGAAAAGGAACAGAGGCACGAAGCTGATAGCGGCCAACAACCCCAGATATGACATGATCCTCCTGCCCGGGTCTTCCATTCCTGGCACGACAGCCTCGGACTCCTTCCCACCGTTGCTCTCCATGCGGGTAGAAATCATGGAGCTGAGTTCCGGGAAGTGAAAGGAGAAATATTCCTGCCAGCTTGCCAGTGTGTCAGGCAAAACGGTCATCAACTGGACGAACTGTTTGACCACAACGGGGACGAGCAGGAAAATCAGGCCGCCAATACCCACGAAAAAGATCACCAGTAGAAGAATAATGGCCAGCAAGCGTGGCAAGCGAAGCTTTCTTTCGAGAAATTCCACCACCGGATAAAGCACAAGCGCCAGAATACCGGCCAGAGAAAGCGACAGAAGAAGGTTATAGAACGCATTCAGTACCCAACCGAATGACCATACGATGATCCCTATCAGCGAGGTCATTGCAACCAGAGACAACAGAACCGTTGTGTAGCGAAACAGGCGAAGCTCAGCCGCATTGAACAGTCGTTGTTCCGGACGTAGCTCCGGCGGGTCTTGGCTAGCAACTTTCGCTCCGCCAGCCAAGGGTTCCTGCCTATCGTGAGCCATTGCGAATTCCTGCGTTAGCTGTTCGTGTTTATTGAATATCAACAGCCCATCACCGGCCATCGCAGAAGCCACGCTCAGCCTCCTGATAAATCCGATCACCTGGTATAGAAGGACTCGATGGTCGAACTCCAGGTGGCGTCAGCCATATTCGGCCATTGATGCTTCTCGAAGCCTGGTGCATTCTTCAACCGCTCGACATCTACATCGAGCATGAAACGATTGTTCACCTTGTCGTGCTTCAAGGCCTTCCAAGGAATCGCGAACAGGCGATCACCCATGCCGAGAAAACCGCCCGAGGCCAAGACTGCGTAACGAATCCTTCCCTCGGCTACATCGAGCATAAGATCCTGAATCTTGCCTAGCTCTTCATCCTGCATATTACAGACATTGTCGCCGGTTATCGTGGAGGCACTCAGTAATGTGACGCCGGCCTGCATATCATCGGCGGCGGCGTGACCACTCTTCGATGGCATCATTGCATCGTTCATTTCTTTTCCTTCTTGGCATCGCTATTGAGTTCTTTCAACACGGCTCCATCCTTGCCGCCATGTTCTTTCGCATTACCCGTCTGCTCAGTGCGCTTGTCGCCGGCAACCTTCTTGTCTTTCTTACTCGCACTCTCTTTGACCTGATTCTTGTTCATGACCTGAACTCCATATGAGTTTTTTGGGTTCTTTCCCTCACCATGGACCCTTTTTAGTCCAGGGTGGCTCCTGTCAAGATAGTTGAGGCTCGAGGTCCGGTCTGTGCGCTGCACAACTTATGTGGGGTCATTCTTTCAGGCAGGCATCGGGGGCGCTGCCTTACGGTACGGCGGCTCTGTGTGCTGGCGCACCGAAATATCGTTCGCTTATGCCTAAGCTGAACCCGGATCGAAATGGCTTTCCGGGTCTCGGGGACTGCTCTCCAGACCCTGGAGGCCCCGGTAGTTGGTGTCCATACCCCGACTATCCAAAGATATCAACACGATATGGACTGATGAATTCGACCGTCAGATACGCATCGAGACCACTGACGACGATGATCGTCACACCAGACAGGGCGTTGTCGCCCGTCTACACAGCGACACAAGAGGGTTGGATCATGGCGACGAAAGCAAGCGAACACGATACTGCCGATCCGGTCGAGGGCAAGGCTCACGAAGCGATGAACCGGGCCGCCCAGACCGCTGGCAAGGCGGAGGAGTACGCTCGGCAGCACGCATCCCACGCCGATGAGCGCGTTCGGGAGGTAGCAGCCCATGGGCGCCAGCGGGCAGATGATCTGCTCGAACGCGTGACCGGCCACGTCCGCGAGAAGCCGCTGCTGTCCATTGGCATCGCCTTTGTTGCTGGCGTGCTGTACTCATCCCTGAGGCGTCGCCGGTAACGCACGGCTTGCAGAACGCCGAAGCCGGCGAGGTCACCGGCAGGTCTGGCAGTGGGGACGCCAATGGCGCAGGGCTGACATGACTGAACCCTCACGTCCATTGGAAATCGCACATGCGTGACAGAGCGCGCCGATATCCCGTTCCTACAGATACCTGAAAGCACTGCAACCATCTCCAAATTTCGACTTGTATCTTCTTCATTGCCACGTCAAGGAATGTCGTAACTATGTTTGGTACCGCACCGACAAAGCGATCTTTTTTGCCCAGCCTGACATGGCATTCCCCTGATTCGGGAACTGCTCTCCAGACCCACGAGGGTCCGGAAGACTGCCGTTAAGCAGAGGAGGCTCAATCATGAAGAAGCTAAAGAGGTTAATCCTTTCCGCCGCCATTGTACCGGCACTAGCATTTAGCACGACGGCAATAGCCGAGAAGCATGACGCCGAGAAGCAAGACGCCATGAAGGCAGACGGTGAGCAGCATGCCGAGCAGCAAAGCACCGGCGAACAGCAAAAAGCCGGCGAGCAGCAGATGAGCGGTAAGCCCGCTGGTGCCTTCTACGCCGACGACGTCATCGGCCAGACCGTCAAGCACCGCGGTACAGATGAGGATGTGGGCGAGATCCAGGATCTGGTCATCGGCAATGACGGCCGCATCGTCGGCGTCGTGGTCGAGACTAGTGGCTTCCTGGGGCTCGGCGGACAACACGTGGGGCTGGGCTGGGACCACATAGAGCACACCATGGAAGATGACGAATCCGTGTTCTACACGGATCTTGACGAGGAAACGCTGCGGAACTCGCCCGAATACGAGCGCGATTGATCCAACCCACAGTCGGCGGGGGCACATCGTGCCCCCGTTGTCTTGACTCCATCCTCAGAAGTCGCAGCCCATACTCCGGGTAGGCGCCCGCCCCTCATCACCCTGAAGGCGTCATCCGCGTCGCTGGGGGTGCTGAGCCACGATATCGAGACGCTCCCCCTCCACATTGTTGTCATGACATCCTGGCTGGCGCGCTCTCCCCAGAGCGCACCAGCCACCTCATGGTGCGCCTCCGTCGGTGATGACGCGCCGGTAAAGACTTCGATCGGCGGCATAGCACCCACAAGAGGCCTCGATCAGGCCCGCTCGGTCCAGCACCGTGATATCCCCCCGGTGATAGCTGATCAGCCGGCGCGCCTGAAGCGCCATAGCGGCCAGGGTGATACCGGCACGACGCACCCCCAGCATCATGGCCAGGAACTCGTGGGTGAGATGCAGCTGATCCGAATGCGCCCGATCCTGAGTCATCAACAGCCAGCGCGCCAGGCGGGCCTCGACCTGATGAAAGTGGGAACACGCCGCCACCCGGGACAGTTGGTGCATGAGCACATAGAGATAGCGCTTCAGCAATACCTGAAGCGCAGGACTCTGCTCCAGGTGACGGCCAAAGACAATCGTCGGCAGGCGCAGTGCCGGCCCTGCCCCCTGCACCAGGGCGCGCAAGGGCGATTTATCGAGTCCCAGGATCAAGGGCATCCCGTACATGCCTTCACTGCCGACCATCGCCACTTCCAGCTGCTCACCGTCACTCAAATTCGCAATCAGGGAAATGAAGCTGTTGAGGGGAAAATGGACATGCAGGATCCGTCCACCGGGCTCGGTGATCACTTCACCGAACTCCAGGTCGATGACCTCGCAGTCGGCAAGGAGAGATGCCCTGTCCTGACGCGGCAAGCTGTCGATGAGGTGGTTGGTTATCGGACCGAGGGTCGAAGGCTTCATGTGCACGCTCCTGGTGGAAAACCGGCAATCGGCACATGGCAAGAAATCAAAGGGCTCTGACGTCAACGACAGCAGGGAGTGATCATGGAATCACCGATAAGCCGGTACACGAACACTGGCATGTCCAGCAACATGCCGTCGGTGCGCCAGGGTACACACGCCAGGAAACGCCCTGCTCAAGCACCCTACCAGGTCCATAAGGGAAAGGGCCCCGTCATCCGGTGCGATGATAGCTCAGCAGGCGGTCGTACTCCTTCTTGACGACCGCATAGCACTCACATACCCGCGCCTCCAGGCCAGTCCTGTCCAGGATACTGATGTGCCCACGATGGTAGGAAATCAGCCCGGCCCGCTGCAGCTTGCCGGCCGACTCGGTGACGCCCTCTCGACGGACACCCAGCATGTTGGCGATCAACTCCTGGGTCATGACCAGCTCGTTGGTCGGCAAGCGATCCAGGCTCAGCAACAGCCAGCGACACAGCTGCTGATCCAGGCTGTGATGCCGGTTGCATACCGCAGTCTGGGCCATCTGTGTGATCAGGGCCTGGGTGTAGCGCAGCAACAAATGCTGGAGCGTTGACGCGCGATCGAATTCATCCTTGATCAGTTGTCCCTTGAGGCGATAGGCGCTGCCGGCGCTCTGCACGACGGCACGGCTAGGCGTGGTTTCGCCGCCCATGAACAGCGAGATGCCGACGATACCCTCGGCACCGACGACGGCAATTTCCGTCGAATCTCCATCTTCCATGACGCACAGTAGCGATACGATGCAGTCCACCGGGAAATAGACATGGCGCATCACCTTTCCCGACTCGGCCAGCGACTCCCCCAGCCTCAGATCGACGCGCTCGAGGTGGGGCGCCAGGCGCTGGTATTCATCCCTCGACAGGGCCGCCAGCAAGTGATTCTGACGAGGATCATGTTGCAGGGCCATGACTGACACTCCCGTATCGGACAAGCCACCCCCGATAACAGGGTGCAAAAAAGGGACTGGTCCGATGGTGGTTGATGACCCGTGGCCGCCGCTGAAACGCCTTGCCGGCCGCACCCCGGATCACATCAAGAGACAGGCAACCGGATGCCCCACGGCAGCAGGCAACCGATTACCCATTGAAATAGATAGAAAGCTCCGAGTCACACGAGGCACTCTGCACTCCCCGCCGCCGACACACTCGCATGAAGCGTAGCCCATGCCGTGTACGCTAACGCACGGAAGCGACGCGGTCACGCCACTAGGCTCGCTAGATACTGGCCAAGCCCCGGGATTCGGGTCAGGCCATGCCGTCCCACAGGGGGCTCGCACGCAAGCCGAACAGGGAATCGACTCATGGTTGTGCCACCGTTTCTGATGATCAGGCCTCTTGTCTCACGGCCTCGAGCGACACACCCGGCCATTGTGCTCTACCCCCACCATCCGGTATACGGCCAGTGGCGGATGCGTGTCCCCGGGTCGAGTCCATGAGGGACGACTCGATGCTTCAGGGCTCCGCCTGGACGCCCCTCGATTCCGCCTCCTTCCGCGCAGAACAGCCGGTGCGGCATGGCCCTACCCCGAGAGTGGAAGACTTCCCCGGGCGAAAAGCGACCCTCGTCGCGAGGCGAGATATCGCAGCCGCCCTGGATGCCGAGAAGGCATGGGCTCGGGTAGCGCTCGATACCATTGGCGATGCCGTCCTGACCATCGATCTTCACGGCGCGGTCACCCACATGAACCGGGTAGCGGAGACCCTGACAGGCTGGTCGCAACCGGAAGCGATCGGCAAGCCTCTGTCCCGTGTGTTCCATCTTGTCGATGGCAAGACACACCAGACGACGGTCACCCCCGGGCGGCGCGCCATCGAGGAGAACAGAGCGGTAGGCCTCGCTCTGGATTGCGTGCTCGTCCGACAGGATGGCAGCAAGCTTGCGATCGAGGATTCAGCGGCGCCCATCCATGACCGGGAAGGTCGAGTCATCGGCGCCGTGATCGTGTTCCACGACGCCTCCCAGTCACAGGTCATGCTGGAGCGGATAGCCTACCAGGCGCAGCATGATGCACTCACCGGCCTGCCCAATCGCGCCCTGCTGACGGAGCGGCTCTCCCGAGCCATTGGCCTGGCCCGACGACACCGACACCTGGTCGCCCTGCTCTATCTCGACCTCGACGACTTCAAGCCCATCAATGATTCATTCGGCCATGCCGTGGGGGACAGCCTGCTCCAGGCAGTTGCGAGTCGTGTTCAGGACTGCATGCGCGACATCGACACCGTCTGCCGCCAGGGTGGCGACGAATTCGTGATCCTGCTCGCCGAGATCAGGCGACCCGAGGATGCCACGCGAGTCGCGGAAAAACTGCTCGCCGTCCTCGGCAGGCCATACGGTATCCAGGGTCATGAACTCCTTATCACGCTCAGCATCGGCATCAGCCTCTACCCCGATGATGCCGACGATGCGGATACCCTCATGCACAACGCCGACACGGCCATGTACCACGCCAAGCGAAATGGTCGAAACGGGCATCACTGCTTCACAGCCGAGATGAATACCCGCCCCCTTCAACGAAGGCGGACCGAACCAGGCCTGCATCCCCCCCTGCAGCCATCGCAATACGTTTTCGACTTCTAGGGGAGGGACGTGCTGCTCACGGAGGTCGTCTCCGGTGCCCGAGCCCTGGTTGACGGAACGCATCCGTTCCCCGGATGCGCCCGGCCCGCCGGGATCATCCCCTTGGCTCGATCGTTCTACCGGGCTTCGGGCAAAGAGGGCAATGTACGGCAGCGCACAGATGGGAGGCCACCGATAACTTATCCTCAGCATGGGTGAGGCAAGGGAACCGCCTGTACAGGGAGTTACACCATGCGTCGCACGGACTGCGACGCCATCATGACACGAGCCATCCCGCAGCATCCTCACACAGGATCATGCGCCAAACAGGAATACGTCTTAATGAACAACATCGTCTATATCGTCGGCGCAATCGTCATCGTGTTGGTGATTCTCTCCGTTCTCGGTCTTCGTTGAGACCCGCGACGAGCGACTGGATCGGCAAGGCAGCAGAACCCGTGGGGCTGCCGGCCGAAGACGCGCCATCTCACTGGAAACGTCCCCGTGACCATCAGCAAAGGGCGAGGTGATCGCCAGTAGCGCGGGCCATGCTCGACAGTGAACTCACATGGATCCCATTACGCAAAACGCCCTCGCTTCCTGGAAGCGAGGGCATTTTGCTGGCAATCTGGTGGGTCGTGTAGGATTCGAACCTACGACCAATTGGTTAAAAGCCAACTGCTCTACCAACTGAGCTAACGACCCGGTGCTTGTGGGCAAGCATACAGGCTCGGATGGTGGGTCGTGTAGGATTCGAACCTACGACCAATTGGTTAAAAGCCAACTGCTCTACCAACTGAGCTAACGACCCCTCCGAACGGGTGCAGATATTACTGATCTGCCCCCGTGATGGCAAGCGCTTTTTGCCTTTGGTCGCAAGGCGGGGCCGCGCTCAGCGCCCGCGCTGGCCCTTGGGCTTGCGCATGGCCTGCACCGGCCGGCGCTTGTGCTTGTCCCGGCTCCAGCGGTTCTTCTCGTCCGGAGTCAGTTCCGGCACCTTGCGTGCTTCCAGGCCGGCCGTCGCCGAGAGGTCATCGATCTCGTCCTGGGAGAGTTCCACCCACTCGCCGGCCTTGGTCCGCTTGTCGAGGAAGATGTTCCCGTAGCGCACCCGCTTCAGGCGGCTGACGGTGAGCCCCTGGGACTCCCACAGGCGACGCACCTCGCGGTTGCGGCCCTCCATGATGACCACGTGGAACCAGGTGTTGATGCCCTCGCCGCCGAACTCCTGGACGTCGGTGAAGCGTGCCGGCCCGTCATCGAGCATCACGCCCTCGACCATGGCCACGACCTGCTCCTTCTTCACCTCGCCCATCACGCGAACGGCATATTCACGCTCCACCTCGGTGGAGGGATGCATCAGCTTGTTGGCCAGTTCCCCATCGGTGGTGAACAGCAGCAGGCCGCTGGTGTTGATGTCCAGGCGGCCGATGGCGATCCAGCGCTCGCCCTTGAGGCGCGGCAGGCGATCGAAGACGGTACGCCGCCCTTCCGGGTCCTTGCGGGTACACAGCTCGCCCTCGGGCTTGTTGTACATGATCACCCGGCGCGGAACCTCCTCGGCGCCGCGCAGGGTCACCGGGCGGTCATCGACGGCCACCCGGTCGCGCATCTCGATGCGGTCGCCCAGGGTGGCCACCTTGCCGTTGACCTTGACCCGGCCATCGGCGATGGCGGCCTCCATCTCGCGGCGCGAGCCGAGTCCGGCACGCGCCAGGACCTTCTGCAGTTTCTCGGTGGTAGTGCTCATCGGTCGTCATTCTCACTGGGTGTGGATTCCGTCCCCGGGGCAGCGTCATCGGCGACGCGGCCCCGGGCACGTTCGGACAGTCGAGCCTCCAGATCGGCGAAGCTCAGCCCTGCCCGCTCGGACGCCTTCCCGGCGTGGTCATCATCGTCGGCCCTCCCGGCCGTCGGGTCGGCGGCCTGGGGGGCCACCTCGCCGCCCGTCTCGGGCGACATCTCGTCTTCTGCCTCGTCCGCCTCGGGCGAGTCATCGACCGCCTCGGCCTCGTCCGCCTGGGCCAGCAGCTCGTGCTGGGGAGGCGGTGCCTCCTCCTCCACGACCGGCTCCTCGAAGTGCCTGAGCTCGTGCATCGGCGGCAGCTCGTCGAGGGTCTTGAGGCCAAAATCGTCGAGGAAGCTTCGCGTGGTGGCATAGACCCCCGGGCGCCCGGGAACGTCGCGGTGGCCCACCACTCGGATCCAGCCGCGGTCGAGCAGGGTGCGCATGATCGAGCCGCTCACCGTGACGCCCCGCACCTCCTCAATGTCACCACGGGTCACCGGCTGGCGGTAGGCGATCAGTGCCAGGGTCTCCAGCAGCGCCCGGGAATAGCGCTGGGGCCGCTCGTCCCAGAGCCGCGAGACCCAGCGCGAGAGGCGCGGCCGGATACGCAGCTGGTAGCCCGAAGCGGTCTCGACCAGCTCCATGGCCCCCCGCTCGTGGCGGTCCCCCAGGCGCTCCAGGGCCTCGCGCAGGGCGCGCCGCGGCGGACGCTCGTGGTCATCGAACAGCCCCTCCAGGCGCTCCAGCCCCAGCGGCTCCCCGGCCGCCAGCAGCGCCGCCTCGAGGATCTCGTCCAGGGCATCGGGAAATTCCATGGCGGTCATGCCGGGTCGCTCCCCTCCGGGTCATCCAAGGGATGGTCATCGAAGGCGCTCTCGCCGCCCTCCTCCTCGAGGAACGCCTCCTCGGGCCCCTCGTCCCGGACGGCCCTGGCGCGCACATGGATCGGCGAGAGCGGGGCATTCTGCACGATCTCGATCATCGCCTCCTTGGCCAGCTCGAGGATCGCCATGAAGGTGACGATCACCCCGGCCCGCCCCTCCTCGAGGGTGAACAGCGCCTCGAAGGCGGTGTAGTGCCCGTCGCCCAGGCGCTCCATGATCGCCAGCATGCGCTCCCGGGTCGAGAGCCCCTCGCGGCTGATCTGGTGGGCCTGATTGAGCTCCGCACGGCGCAGGATGCCGGCCAGGGCCCCGAGCAGCTCGTCGAGCTCCACGTCGGGGTGGATCACCCGCGCCTCCAGGGCCGGCAGGGCCGCCCGGGCCGGGAACCAGTCGCGCCCCAGCCGCGGCAGCTCGGCCAGCGACTCGGCGGCGTGCTTGAGCCGCTCGTACTCCTGCAGCCGGCGGATCAGCTCGGCCCGCGGGTCCTCCTCCTCGTCGTCCCCGCCCTCCTTCGGCGGGCGCGGCAGCAGGGTACGCGACTTGATCTCGGCCAGCATGGCCGCCATCAGCAGGTACTCCCCGGCCAGCTCGATCTCCATGGCCTTCATCAGCTCCACGTACTCGATGTACTGGCGGGTGATGGCGGCCACGTCGATGGCCAGGATATCCAGGTTCTGACGGCGGATCAGGTAGAGCAGCAGGTCGAGCGGCCCCTCGAAGGCCTCGAGGAAGACGCGCAGCGCCTCCGGCGGAATATAGAGATCCTCCGGCAGTTGGGTGATCGGCTCGTTGAACAGCCGCCCCAGCACCTCGGCGTGGCCGGCCGCGGCATCGGTCTGTTCGGGGCTGGCGGTATCGGGGGTGGCGCTCACGCGGCGTGCCTCTCCGGGGACGCAGGATCAACGGGGCAGTCTAGCAAGATGGTGCCGAGGGAGACAGCATCGACGCCACCGACCGCCCACTCGAGGCTGATCCGGTGACAGGCCTCCGGGGAGGCGCTGTGAATACCTCCCTGTACGCTACCGACGCCCTGCTTCGCTTTCGCGTCCCGCTACGCTTGCAGGTCCGGTGCTGGCCATCCCTGGCCAGCCCGTTCGGAGCCATGCTCCTCACCCATGGCGTAGGACCTCCCCTACGGCCTGCCCCCGGCGCCTCTCGTTCAGACCATGCATGCCTGCTACTCCGCCTCGGCGGCCTTGCGGTAACGCCCGGTGTAGTCGAAGAGCTTCTCCCGCACCTGCCAGTGGCGGCCCACCTTTCGGCCCACCACGAAGTCGGGGTGGCGCAGGCGGCGGCCCTCGCCGACCACCTCCTCGGGGGTGGTGGGGCGGAAAGGCACGCCCGGGGCGCGCAGGTGCTCGCGCAGGAAGGCCGCGGCGAAGGCGCCGCGCTGGGCCGGGGTCTCCAGGGCGAACCACTCCGACAGCGTGGCACCGTCCTCGTCATGGTAGGTCACCTTCAATCGCGGCAGGCCGCGGCCGTTGACGGTGGCCTCGAGCTGCATGCCGGCCACGCGCAGCACCCGGGCGTCGCGCAGGCGCAGCGCCTCCTTGAGCTTGTCGTCGGCGTCCACCAGCAGGGTCTCGCAGCCGTGACAGCGCCGGGCGGCGATATCGTTCTCGGCGCCGCACTCGTGGCACACCTTGAAGCGAAACCGGAAGTCGCACTGCGTGCGCTTGCCGCGCTCGTCCTCCACCAGCCCCTGGCAGCGGCGACCGAAGTGCTCGATCACCACTTCGCCGTCGCGACGCCCCCAGAAGAGATTGGCATGGCCGCAGGCCGGACACTCCACCTGCACCGGCTCGCTGTCGCCGGTCGGTTTGGGCGAACCCACCTCCGGGGCATAGAGGTCCCAGGGATTGCCGGCATAGTCGAGGACCAGGCAGTCGCGCTTGCCCGGCGCGAGGCGCAGGCCGCGGCCGACGATCTGCTGGTAGAGGCTCACCGATTCGGTGGGACGCAGGATGGCGATCAGGTCCACGTGGGGGGCATCGAAGCCGGTGGTGAGCACCGCCACGTTGACCAGGTACTTGAGCTCACGCGCCTTGAAGGCATCGATGATCCGCTTGCGTTCGGCGGAGGGGGTCTCGCCGGTGACCAGCGACGCCTCGCCCGCCGGCAGGTAGCCGAGGATCTCCTCGGCGTGGGCCACGCTTGCCGCGAAGAGCATCACCCCCTGGCGGTCCCGGGCACGCCCCACCACCTCGGCGATGATGCCCGGGGTGGCGCGGTGGCCCGCCACCACCCGGTTGAGCTCCTCCTCGCGGAAGAGCCCACTCGAGGCCGGGACGAGCGCCGAGAAGTCGTAGCGCAGCTCTTGCCCGTCCTTGAAAAGGGCCGCATCGATGCGCCGCGGCTCGGCGAGGTAGCCCTGCTTGACCATCAGCCGCAGTGGCTGCTCGAAGACGCAGTCGCGAAAGAAGGCGTCCACGTCGCCGCGCACCATGCCATGGTGATGGCGGTGGTAGATGAAGCCCTGGCCGAGGCGATAGGGGGTCGCCGTGAGGCCGAGGATCTTGAGGCGCGGGTTGGCCGCGCGCAGATGGTCGACCACCTGGCGGTAGCTGGCGTCCTCCGCCGGCGATACCCGATGGCACTCGTCGACCACCAGCAGGGTGAAGGGGCCGCGCGGATGGTCCGCCGCGGCGAAGCGTTCGAGGTTGCGCACCACCGACTGCACCGAGCCGAACACCACCTGGCGGCCAGCCTCCTTGCGCCCCAGGCCGGCGCTGAAGATGTCGGCCTCGAGGCCGTAGGCCAGGTACTTGGCGTGGTTCTGCTCCACCAGCTCGCGCACATGGGCCAGCACCAGCACCCGCCCCCGGGCCAGGCGCGCCAGCTCGGCGATCACCAGCGACTTGCCGCTGCCGGTGGGCAGCACCACCACTGCCGGATCGCTGGAGCCGCGGAAATGCGCGACGACGCGACGTACCGCCGCCTGCTGGTAGGGGCGCAGGGTCGGGGGGACAGCGCAGGGCGTGGTAGCAGCGGGGGCAGTCATGCAGGTTCCGGGATGGCGAGACGGGCCGCCATCTTAGCGGGACGCCGCGCCGTCGTCAGGGGGCAGGAGAAGGGTGGCGGCCCTCCGACCCTCCGGATTGTCGACCGAGCGGTCAGGAAACCGACGACATTGCCGACAGCCGGCGTATGAGATCGACGCTTCGCCGCCCCCGACTGGCAGAAACTTGATCGGGGTCATGCCGGGCGACACTAGCCTGCAGCAGCATGGCACTTTTCCAAGACTCCCGATAGAGGAGAGCGCCATGCACACAATTCCAACAAGCGCCACCCCCCGCCTGCTGCCCGAGGAGCTTCTGGGCCTCGCCAGCGATCATGAGCGCGACGAGCTCGAGCGCTACCGCGGCCTCGCCTTCCGTTTCCTGGCCTTCAGCAGCGCCACCAGTCGGCTGATGGCTGCCCTGGGCATCGAGTGCGAGATGCGTCTGGCGGGCCTCGCCCGGGCCGCATGCCGCCTAGGCCTGGACGAGCCGCGCGGCGACGCGGCCACGCGCCTGGCCGCGCCGGCCGTGGCACCACCGGTCCTGGTCGACAGCCTGAAGATGGCGCGGGACGCCCTGTCCCAGGCCATGGCCGATGCCGCCGCCTCCCGGCGGTTCTACGCGCGACTCGGCGAGGTCGGCGCGGCCTCCTCCCTGGGCCATGAGTTCGTCGCCATTGCCCGCCAGAAGCAGGCGGAGCTGGCGATCCTGCGCGAGCACTGCCTCGAGAGCGGCGCCGGTCAGGTGCAGCGCCGCCGCGCCTGACCGGCGAGGCGCTCCCGAGACGACGGAAGGCGGCCCTCGGGCCGCCTTCCGTCGTCTGCGATGGGCGTCGTGCGATCAGGCCAGCCAGACCCGTGCGTTGCGGAACAGGCGCATCCAGGCGCCGTCGCGGGTCCACTCGGCAGGCCGCCAGGAGTTGGTCACCGCGCGCACCACCCGCTCGGGGTGAGGCATCATGATGGTGACCCGGCCGTCGGGGGTGGTCAGGCCGGTGATGCCGGAGGGCGAGCCGTTGGGATTGGCCGGATAGCGGGTGGTCACCTGGCCGTGGTTGTCCAGATAGCGCAGGGCGACCTGGCCGCTGCCCTGGATGCCGCGCAGGTGGGCACTGTCGCGAAACTCGGCGCGGCCCTCGCCGTGGGCCACGGCAATGGGCAGGCGCGACCCCTCCATGCCGGCCAGCAGGATCGACGGGCTCTGCTCGACCTGGACCATGGAGACCCTGGCCTCGAACTGCTCGGACTCGTTGCGCACGAAGCGCGGCCAGGCCTCGGCCCCGGGGATCAGCTCCTTGAGCTGGGCGAGCATCTGGCAGCCGTTGCACACCCCCAGGGAGAAGCTGTCATCGCGCTCGAAGAACGCCGCGAACTGCTCCCGGGCGCGGGGGTTGAACAGCACCGACTTGGCCCAGCCGCCGCCGGCCCCCAGCACGTCGCCGTAGGAGAAGCCGCCGCAGGCCACCAGGCCCTTGAACGCCTCCAGGGAGACCCGCCCTTCCAGGATGTCACTCATGTGCACGTCCACGGCCTCGAAGCCGGCCCGATCAAAGGCCCAGGCCATCTCCAGCTGGCCGTTGACGCCCTGCTCGCGCAGCACCGCCACCGCCGGGCGTGCCTTGTTGAGCTGGGGTGCCTGGACATAGGGCGCGGCGATATCCTCGTCGACCTCGAAGGTCGGCTGGGCACAGAGCCCGGGGTCGCGGCCATCGAGCAGGCCATCGAACTCGCTCTTGGCGCAGTCGGCGTTGTCACGCAGCGCCTGCAGGCGATAGCTGGTCTCGGCCCAGGTCCGCTCGGCCAGCAGCCGGGTGGTCTCCAGCAGCGGCTCCTCGAAGAGGGTCACCCGCACCTGGTCGTCGTAGCGTGGGCGGGCGATGACGCCGCAGGTCTCGATGCCGGCGGCGGCGAACTGGGCCAGCACCGCCTCGGTGTGCCGGCGGTTGACCTGGATCACCGCCCCGAGCTCCTCGGCGAAGAGCGCGTTGAAGGCGTCGACGGGCTCGTCGATCAGCCAGTCGAGCTTGATCTCGAGGCCCGCATGGGCGGCGAAGGCCATCTCCAGCAGGGTCACCAGCAGGCCGCCGTCGCTGCGGTCATGGTAGGCCAGCAGCGTGCCCTCGGCGTTGAGCCCCTGGATCACCGCGAAGAACGCCTTGAGGTCCTCCGGGTCGTCCAGGTCCGGACACTCGTTGCCCACCTGGCCATAGACCTGGGCCAGGGCCGAGCCGCCGAGGCGATTCCGGCCGCCGCCCAGGTCGATCAGCAGCAGGTCGGACTCGTCCTGCTCCAGGTTGATCTGCGGGGTCAGGGTCCGCATGGCATCGGTGACCGGGGCGAAGCCGGTCACGGAGAGCGACAGCGGCGAGGTGACGCTCTTCTCCTCGACCTGCCCGTCATCCGCGCCACTCTCCTCCTGCCAGGCGGTGCGCATGGACATCGAGTCCTTGCCCACCGGGATGGCGATGCCCAGCGCCGGGCAGAGCGCCATGCCCACCGCATGGACGGCGTCATACAGGGCCTGGTTCTCGCCCGGATGGTCGGCGGCGCTCATCCAGTTGGCAGAGAGCTTGATGTCGCCGAGCTTCTCGATGGGCGCGGCGGCCAGGTTGGTGATGGCCTCGGCCACCGCCAGGCGGGCGCTGGCCGCGGGGTCGATCAGCGCTACCGGCGGCCGCTCGCCCATGGCCATGGCCTCGCCGGCATGGGTGTCGAAGCTCGCCGTGGTCACGGCGACGTCGGCCACCGGCACCTGCCAGGGGCCGACCATCTGGTCGCGGGCCACCTGGCCGGTGATGGAGCGGTCGCCGATGGTGATCAGGAAGCTCTTGGAGGCCACGGCGGGCAGGCGCAGCACGCGGTCCATGGCCTCGCGCAGGTCGAGGTTGTCGAGCATCACCCCGGAGAGTGGATTGACCCGGCGCTGGAACTCGCGCTGCATCTTCGGCGGCTTGCCGAACAGCACGCTCATCGGCAGGTCGACCGGCTGGCTCTCGAAGTGGCCGTCGGTGACCGCCAGGTGGTGCGCCTCGGTCGCCTCGCCCAACACCGCATAGGGGCAACGCTCGCGCTCGCACAGCGCCTCGAAGGTGTCGAGGTCCTCCGGGGCCACCGCCAGCACGTAGCGCTCCTGGGCCTCGTTGCACCAGATCTCCAGCGGGCTCATGCCCGGCTCGGCGTTGGGCACGGCACGCAGGTCGAACAGGCCGCCGCGCTCGCCATCCTTGACCAGCTCCGGCAGGGCGTTGGAGAGGCCCCCGGCGCCCACGTCGTGGATGAAGCGGATGGGATTCTCGCTACCCAGCGCCCAGCAGCGGTCGATGACCTCCTGGGCGCGGCGCTCCATCTCGGGGTTGCCGCGCTGCACCGAGGCGAAGTCCAGGTCGGCGCTGGAGGCCCCGGAGGCCATGGAGGAGGCCGCGCCGCCGCCCAGGCCGATCAGCATCGCCGGCCCGCCCATCACGATCAGCTTGCCGCCGACCGGGATCTCGCCCTTCTCGACATGGCCGTCGCGGATATTGCCGTAGCCGCCGGCGAGCATGATCGGCTTGTGGTAGCCACGGCGTTCGATGCCGTCATGCCCCAGGGCGTCCTGCTCGTAGGTGCGAAAGACGCCGGCGAGGTTCGGGCGCCCGAACTCGTTGTTGAAGGCGGCGCCGCCGATGGGGCCCTCGAGCATGATCTGAAGCGCCGACTGGATGCGCTCGGGCTTGCCGTAGTCGAACGCCTCCCAGGGCTGCACGAACTCGGGGATGCGCAGGTTGGAGACGGTGAAGCCGGTCAGGCCCGCCTTGGGCTTGCCGCCGATGCCGGTGGCGCCCTCGTCGCGGATCTCGCCGCCGGCGCCGGTGGCCGCCCCGGGGTGCGGCGCGATGGCCGTCGGGTGGTTGTGGGTCTCCACCTTCATCAGGATCTGGATCGGCTCCCGGGCACTGCCATAGGCGGCGCGCTCACCGTCCTTGCCGGTGAGCGGGGTCGGGAAGAAGCGCGGTGCCTCGGACCCCCGGATCACCGCGGCGTTGTCGCTGTAGGCGGAGAGGATGTCGTCGGACGAGCACTCATGGGTATGCTTGATCATCCGGAACAGCGAGTGACTCTGCGCCTCGCCGTCCACCACCCAGTCGGCGTTGAAGATCTTGTGGCGACAGTGCTCGGAGTTGGCCTGGGCGAACATCATCAGCTCGACGTCCGTCGGGTTGCGGCCCAGGTCGCGGAAGGCCTCGACCAGGTAGTCGATCTCGTCCTCGGCCAGCGCCAGGCCCAGCTCGGCATTGGCGGTGACCAGCGCCTCGCGCCCTCCTTCGAGCACATCGACGCTGCCCAGCGGTGCCGGCTCGTGGTGGGCGAAGAGCCGGGCGGCGTCGGAGGCGTCGGCGAGCACGCTCTCGGTCATGCGGTCATGCAGGGCGGCCTGGATCCGCTCGAAGGCGGTCTCGGAGAGGGTGCCGGCGACCTTCACCCGGTAGGCGATACCACGCTCGATGCGCCGCACCCTGGCCAGCCCGCAGTTGCGGGCGATGTCGGTCGCCTTGGAGGACCACGGCGACTGGGTGCCGATGCGCGGCACCACCAGAAACAGCTGGCCCGCGGCGCGGCTCTCGTTCGGTCGCTCGGGGCCCTCCTCCTGTCGCTCGGGGCCGTAGTCGAGGAGCTGCTCCAGCAGGCGCCGCTCGTCGTCCCCCAGGTCGCCGTCATGGTCGACGAAATGGACATGGTCGGCGTGCAGGGACTCGACCTCGGGAACGGATGCGCGCAGGGCGTCCAGCAGCTTGGCATGACGGAAAGCAGATAGGGCGGGCGCGCCTCGCAGTTCGAGCATATCCTGGAGCCTCTGAAACAGGGGGAGAATTCGGGGCCGCGGCCGGCGGCAACGAGCGCACATGATACTGGAAAGCGCCGGGCGCGAGAAATCGGCGTAGGTGACAGCCGCCCGCGCGCTGGTTAAGGTTGAGGGTCTCATCGCCGCACATCGCCCACATGCCCGCATTCCCGACCGACCCTGCCCGGCGCCAGTGGCGCGGGGCCGCCCTCCTGTGCAGTGCCCTCCTGCTGGCGCTGCTGCCCGGGCGTTCCGGAACGCCCGAGGGCCCGCACCTGGGGGAGGTACTGTCGCGGGACTTCCTCAGCGTGCACACCCGCAATACCCCCACCACCTACTACGAGGGACGCCAGGGCCCCACCGGGTTCGAATACGAACTGATGCGGCGCTTCGCCGACCACCTGGGGGTCAGCCTGACCCTGGAGGCCGACCACCATATCCAGGGCGTGCTGGACGCCGTGCGCGAGGAAGGCGACCTGGGCGCCGCCGCCCTGCCCCTGGACCCGACGCGAGAAGGCCTGCTCTTCAGCCGACCGATCATGCTGCTGCAGCCGCTGCTGGTCTATCGCCGCGGCCTGTCCCCCCCGGAGACGATCGCCGAGCTGGAGGGGCTGGAGATCGGCACCCTGCGCGGGGCCGGCACCGACCGGGTGCTGCGCGAGCTGCAGGCGGAGCACCCCGGGCTGAGCTGGAAGGAGTCCGGTGAGCTGGAGGTGGCCGAGCTGCTCGGCCAGGTGGCCCGGGGCACCCTGGATGCCGCGGTGATCTTCGAGCACCAGTTCCGCCTCAACCGGCTGTTCTTCCCCGAGGTCGAGGATGGCTTCACCCTCGGCAAGCCGCTCTCCCTGGCCTGGGCCTTCCCCGCCGGACGGGGACTGGGGCTGGTCAATGCCGCCAATCGCTTCCTCGACGACCTGCGCCGCGACGGCGAGCTCGACGCCCTGGTGGCCAGCTACTTCGGCCACGACGATTACCTCGAGTACGTGGGCGCCCGCACCTTCATCGCCCATGCCCGCAAGCGCCTGCCGCGCTACACCGAGCTGTTCCGCGAGGCCGCCCGCAACACCCGCTTCGACTGGAAACTGCTGGCCGCCGTGGGCTACCAGGAGTCCCACTGGAAGCCCAGGGCCACCTCCCCCACCGGCGTGCGCGGGCTGATGATGCTGACCAACGCCACCGCCGGCGATCTCGGCGTCGACAATCGGCTCGACCCGGCCCAGAGCATCCATGGCGGCGCCCGCTACCTGCGCCAGCTTATCGAACGGCTGCCGGAATCGATCCAGGGCGACGACCGCCTGTTCATGGCCATGGCCGCCTACAACGTTGGCCTCGGGCATCTCTACGATGCCCGCAGGATCGCCGAGCAGCGCGGCGGCGACCCCGACCGCTGGCGCGACGTGCGCGAGGCGCTGCCGCTGCTCCAGGAGCGCGAGTGGCACAGCCAGACCCGCCACGGCTATGCCCGCGGCGGCGAGCCGGTGATCTATGTGCGCAATATCCGTCGCTACTACGAGATCCTGGCCTACATGGACCGCAGCCAGGAGCAGTTTCACGAACTCAATGCGCGCCTGCCCGACGAGGACGAGGGCGCACTGTTCGAGCAGGTCCCGCCCGTTCTCTGACCGGCGGTGCCCCTGGCCTCAGTCGTTATCGAGGCCGGCGCGGCGCGCGGCGAAGAAGTCCCGCAGCAGGCGGGCGGCGCGGGCGGCCAGCACCCCGCCCTCCACCGTCACCCGGTGGTTGTACCAGGGCTGGGCGAAGAGGTTGGCCTTCGACTCCGCCATGCCGCTGCGCGGCTCGGCGGCGCCATAGACCAGCCTCGCCAGGCGGGCATGGATGATCGCCCCGGTGCACATCAGGCAGGGTTCCAGGGTCACGTAGAGGGTGCAGCCGTCCAGCCGGTAGTTGCCGAGCCGCTCGCCGGCATCGCGCAGGGCACGGATCTCGGCATGGGCGCTGGGGTCGTGCTCCCCTACCGGGGCGTTGAAGCCGGCACCGACGATCTCGCCCGCCGCGTCCACCACCACGGCGCCCACCGGCACCTCGCCGGCGGAAAGCCCCTGCCGGGCCTGATCCAGCGCCCGGTGCATGTAGAACTCGTCGCTGCGCACTGTCGTGAACTCCCGTAGACTGGATGGTATTCAGACGATCGTATGATACCGATGGCCGGCACGCCATCGCCCCGGAGGAGACCGATGAAGCCCGACGCCCTCAACGCCCTGGTGGACCTGCTCGCCCTGGAGGCCCTGGAGGAGAACCTGTTCCGCGGCCGCAGCCAGGACCTCGGCCTGCCCCAGCTGTTCGGTGGCCAGGTGCTGGGCCAGGCGCTCTCGGCGGCCAGCCAGACCGTCGACCCGGCGCGCCGGACCCACTCCCTGCACGGCTACTTCCTGCGCCCCGGGGACCCGCACCGCCCGGTGGTCTACCAGGTCGATGCGGTGCGCGATGGCGGCAGCTTCACCACCCGCCGGGTCACGGCCATCCAGAAGGGGCGGCCGATCTTCTTCTGCAGTGCCTCCTTCCACGGCGAGGAGCAGAGCATCGCCCACCAGCCCGCCATGCCCGAGGTCGCCCCGCCCGAGGCGCTGGCGGACGGCGATGCCCGCCTCGAGCGCTTCCCCGGGCACCCCATCGAGTTCCTGCATCTCGGCGACGAGGCCGAGCCGGGCCGACCGGCCTGCAAGCGCCTCTGGTTCCGCCTGGTCGGCGAGCTGCCCGATGACCAGGCGCTGCACCGCTACCTGCTCGCCTACAGCTCCGACTTCAACCTGCTGACCACTGCCCTGGTGCCCCACGGCATCGACTTTCGCGACCCGCAGCTGCAGATCGCCAGCCTCGACCACGCCCTCTGGTTCCATCATGACGTCAGGGTCGACGACTGGCTGCTCTACGACATGGACAGCCCCTGGGCCGGCGGGGCACGGGGCTTCGCCCGTGGCAGCATCTACGACCGTCAGGGCCGGCTGGTCGCCTCCAGCGCCCAGGAGGGACTGACCCGACTGCGCCGCTGACGCCTGGCATCGTGCCAAAAGCGGCGCTACCATGCCCCTGCGCCGCAATAGCTCAGCTGGTAGAGCAACGCACTCGTAATGCGTAGGTCGGAGGTTCGACTCCTCTTTGCGGCACCAGAAACATCAGTAAAAACGGCCACTTGGCGAATCGTCGCGGTGGCCGTTTTTCGTTCCGGTCAGTCTAGGCAGCAAACAGCCAGTCGCCACCAGAAAGCCGCTCGGCACCCGCCGAGCGGCTTTCTCCCTTCTCCCCCCCGACCGCCAGGCAAGGCTGCCTCGAATTGCATGCAACTCTAGCCTAAAGTCTAGTGATACGGCGCACGGCATCTCTCCTACCTTGTAAATTGCATGCAATCCAGGACATCTGCCGTGAGCACTACCCGACACCTCGATGCCGCCCCCGTCGTGAGAACGGCCACCGCCCAGGTTCACGAGGCGATCAAGCAGCGCATCCTCGACGGCAACTACCGGCCGCACGACTACATCCGCGAGGCCAGCGTGGCCCGCGAGCTCGAGGTCAGCCGCACCCCGGTGCGCGAGGCGCTGCGCGAGCTGGTCTCCGAGGGCTGGCTCGAGGCGATCCCCCACCATGGCGCCCGGGTGGTCGCCTGGACCGAGAAGGATGCCCGCGAGGTCTTCGAGCTGCGCCTGGTGCTCGAGCCCATGGCGGTGCGCCTGGCCAGCCAGCGCATGGACTCGGCACGACTGGGCCGCCTGGAGGCGCTGGCCGAACGCATGGAGGCACTCGTCGAGCGCGTCGAGACGGACCCCGGCGTGCGCAACGAGATCGCCCTCCTCAACCACGACTTCCACCGCGAGCTGGTGCTGGCCAGCGACAACCAGCGCCTGGCCAGCGTGCTGGAGAGCGTGGTGCGCACCTCGGTGATCCGCCGTAACTTCGGCAACTACGACCTCACCAACCTGCGCCGCAGCATGCGCCACCACCGCGAGATCCTCGAGGCCATCGTCGCCGGCAGCCCCGAGTGGGCCGAGCACGTGATGCGCGCCCACCTGCTGGCCGCCCAGGCCCTGCATGTCCGGTCAACCGATGTCTCCGACGGCGCCCCGCCGGGGACCTCCCCCCACTGACCCTGAAGAGGCACCACAACAACAATGACGCCCCATGACACCCAATCCCCGACGCCCCTCAGCGACATCAAGGTCCTCGAACTGGGCCAGCTGATCGCCGGACCCTACTGCGGCCAGGTGCTGGCCGACTTCGGCGCCCAGGTGATCAAGGTCGAGCCCCCCGGCAAGGGCGACGCCATGCGCCAGTGGGGCGAGGCCGACCGCGACACCGGCGAACCGCTGTGGTGGAACGTCATCGGCCGCAACAAGCAGTCGCTGACCCTGGACCTGCGAACACCCCGCGGCCAGGCGCTGCTGCGCGAACTGGCCAGCCAGGCCGATGTCATCATCGAGAACTTCCGTCCCGGCACCATGGAGCGCTGGGGGCTGGGGTACGAGGAGCTTTCCCGCCACAACCCCGGCCTGGTGATGGTGCGCGTCACCGGCTTCGGCCAGGACGGCCCCTACGCCTCGCGGGCCGGCTTCGCCTCGGTGTGCGAGGCCATGGGCGGCCTGCGCCACCTGAGCGGCTACCCGGACCGCCCGCCGGTGCGCGTGGGCATCTCGCTGGGCGATACCCTGGCGGGCCTGCACGCCGCCCTGGGCACCATGATGGCGCTGCACCAGCGCCACCGCAGCGGTCGCGGCCAGGTGGTCGACAGCAGCATCTTCGAGTCGGTGCTGGCGATGATGGAGAGCCTGGTCCCGGAGTACGCCCGCGCCGGCAAGGTGCGCGAGCGCAGCGGCAGCTTCCTGCCCAAGATCGCCCCCTCCAACGCCTATCCGGCCCGCGATGGCCGCGACGTGATCATCGGCGCCAACCAGGACACGGTGTTCCGTCGCCTCTGCGAGGCGATGGGCCAGCCGGGCCTCGCCGACCACCCCGACTACGCCACCCACCGCGCCCGCGGCGAGCATCAGGCAGCCATCGATGACCTGGTCGCCGCCTGGACGCGCGAGCACGATGCCCAGCAGGTGGTCGACATCCTGGCCGAGGCCGGCGTCCCGGCGGGGCTCGTCTACCGTGCGCCCGATATGCTCGATGACCCGCACTTCCAGGCCCGGGGGGCGATCGTCGAGGTGCCCGATCGCCACGGCCGCCCGCTGCCCATGCAGAACGTCTTCCCGCGGCTCTCCGACACGCCGGGACGCGTCCGCGAGGTGGGGCCGGCACTGGGCGAGCACACCGAGCAGGTGCTCACCGGCTGGCTGGGTCTGGCACCCGAGGCCCTCGACGCCCTGCGCGCCGACGGCGTGATCTGAGGACGCCACCCCATGGATCCCGTCATCGTCCTGGTCGTGCTGGTCGTGCTGATCACCATCGGCTTCCCGATCTTCCTGGCCCTGGGCCTCTCCGGCCTGGTCGGGCTCTACATGGCCCGCGGCTCGCTGGCGTTCTTCTTCGCGCCCTCGTCGCTCTTCGGCCAGCTCAACGCCTTCGAGCTGATCGCCCTGCCGCTGTTCATCCTGATGGGAAACTTCCTGGGCGCCACCCCGGTAGGTTCGAGCCTGTTCACCGCCGCGGTGCGCTGGCTCAACTGGCTGCGCGGCAGCCTGGCGATCTCCTCGGTGGGCGCCTCGGCGATGTTCGGCGCGGTCTCGGGGGTGAGCCTCGCCGGCGTCGCCGCCGTGGGCTCCATCGCCGTACCGCAGATGCTTCAGCGCGGCTACAGCCGCTCGCTGGCCGCCGGCGCCGTGGTCAGCGCCGGTGCCCTGGCCATGCTGATCCCGCCCAGCGTGCCCTTCATCATCTATGGCGCGGTCTCCAGCGTCTCGGTGGCCGATCTATTCATCGGCGGCATCGTGCCCGGCATCGTGCTGGCGCTGGCCCTATCACTGTTCATCTACATCCGCGTGCGCCTGAACCCGGCCGAGGCACCGGCCAGCGAGGAGCACTTCACCTGGCGCCAGCGCTGGGCGAGCCTGGCCAACATCTGGCACGCCGGCCTGCTGGTGGTGGCGGTGCTCGGCTCGATCTACTCGGGCCTGGCCACTCCCAGCGAGGCGGCGGGCATCGGCGCCGCCGGCGCCTTCCTGATCGCCACCCTGGTGTTTCGCAGCCTCAGCTGGCGCCGCTTCCTGGAGATACTGGCCACCACGGCGCGGATCAGCGGCGCCATCCTGCTGATCATCGGCTGCGCCAAGATCTTCGGCGACTACCTCAACATGGTACGCGTCCCGCAGCTGCTCACCGAGGCGCTTACCGCCACCGGCCTGCCCGCCTGGGCGATCCTGGTGGCGGTGATGCTGCTGCTGATCCTGCTGGGCATGATCGTCGATGCCGTGTCGCTGATCGTGGTGACCACCCCGGTGCTGCTGCCGCTGATCACCGCCCTGGGCTACGATCCGCTGTGGTTCGGCATCGTCATGGTGCTCAACCTGGAGATCGCCGTGGTCACCCCGCCGGTGGGGCTCAACCTCTATGCACTGCGCGGGGTCTGTCCCGAACTCTCGGTGGAAGAGATCATCCGGAGCGCCCTGCCCTTCGTCGCCGTGCAGTTCCTCGTGCTGATGCTGTTCGTGTTCTTCCCCGGCCTCAGCCTGTGGTTGCCGGGGCTGATGTAGCCCCGGTGTATCAACGTCAGTGAAGTGAACCGTCACAACCGACCGTCGCAACGGTCCATCACAACGACTCATCACAACAACAAGCAGGAGATTCACCATGACGCTTTCCCGTCGCCAAGTCCTGAAGTACGGCACCTTCGCCACCGCCGGTGCCACCCTGTTCGGCACCCAGAGCCTGCTGGCGCCCCGCAGCCACGCCGCCACCACCCTGACCGGCGTCACCTACCTGCCCGACTCCTACAAGGCGCTGACCTACGGCTCCAACCGCTTCGTGGAGATGCTCAAGGAGAACGGCGGTGACGCCCTGTCGGTGGAGTTCTACGACTCCGGCCAGCTGCTCAAGGTGGACGAGCAGCTGCCGGCGCTGCGTGCGCGCAGCATCGATTTCATGTTCCACACCTTCTCCTACATCACCCGCTCGATCCCCATCCTCGGCGTGACCGGCCTGCCCGGGGTGGTCGGCGAGCTCTACCGCAATCCGGAGCGCCTGCGCCAGGGCAGCCCGCTGATGGAGCTGATCAACGAGGTGCTGGCCGAGGAGAACCTCTACATGCTCACCTCCGGGGGGGGCATCCTCGAGCCGGAGTACCTGTGGAGCACCGAGGCGAGCCCGATCCGCCGCCTCGACGAGGTGCGCGGCAAGAAGGTGCGCATCGTCGGCTTCGAGGCCACCCAGGCCTTCGAGCCCTACAACGTGGGCGCGACCCGCATTCCCTCCTCGGAGACCTACATGGCGCTGCAGCGCGGCACCGTGGACGCGGGGGTCTTCAACATCTCGACGGTCATCGGCCGCAGCCTCCAGGAGCAGCTCAAGGTCTGCTACAAGCTGCCGATCACCGGCTTCTCGGTGGCGCCCTTCATGCTGCGCGACACCTGGGACAACCTCGACGACGACGTCCGTGCCGTGCTGCAGAAGGCCGCCGACTGGTACGACGAGAACTTCATCGAGCACTGCAACAACGACATCTACCCCAACGAGTACTGGCCCCAGGTCGAGGAGGCCGGCGTCGAGATCGTCGAGCCCACCGAGGAGGACCTCGAGACCTTCAACGCCGGCGTCCAGGACGTCTGGGACATGTGGAAGGAAGAGGTCGGCGAGGAGGTCGGCAACCGGGCCATCGCCCTGGCCCTGGGCGAGGCCTGAGGGAGAGTGCCATGACCATGACTGCCATGCGGAGCTGGGACGGCCTGCTGGCCGTCCTGCGCTGGACGTCGATGGCGGTGCTGATGTTCATGATGGCGTCGATCTGCTACGACGCCATCATGCGCTACGTCTTCACGGCCCCGACCAGCTGGAGCCTGGAGATCAACTCCTTCCTGCTGGTCTACCTGGCCGTGATCGGCGCCGCCGAGGCCCAGCGCCACGACGCCCATATCCGCATCACCTACTTCAAGGACAAGCTGCCGCGGCGCCTGCGCGGCGCCATCGACCTGGCCACCGGGCTGCTGGGTCTCGCCTTCTGCGCCATCCTGGTGTGGCGCGGCGGCATCATGGCCCTGCAGGCCCTCGAGTACGGCGAGCGGGTCTCCAGTTCGCTGGGCACCCCCATGGTGTATCCCTATGCGCTGTTGCCGATCGGCTTCGCCGCCCTGGGCCTGCAGTTCCTGATCGACGCCCTGGCGGCCGTGCCACGACTGGCCGGTGCCGCCGACGAGGAGAAAACCTGATGAACCTGCTGTCGCCACCCGAGCGGGTGGACATCGTCGAGGTCGCCCCGCGCGACGGTTTCCAGTCGATCCGCGAACCGCTGCCCACGGACGAGAAGATCCGCTGCATCCAGCGGCTGATCGATGCCGGCGTCACCCGCATGGAGATCGGCTCCTTCGTCAGCCCCAAGGCCATCCCGCAGATGGCCGATACCGGGGCGCTGGTCGCCGCCTTCGCCGACCGGGCCGCCATGCGCTTCTCGGCCCTGGTGCCCAACCTCAGGGGCGCGGAACTGGCCCTGGCCCAGGGCATTCGCGAGCTGGTCTTCGTGGTCTCGGTCTCCGAGTCTCACAACCGGGCCAACGTGCGGCGCAGCGTGGCGCAATCCCTCGAGGATCTCGCCCGCATCGTCGAGCTCCTCGAGCACGACGGCAATGCCTGCCTGCGCCTCGACCTGGGCACCAGCTTCGACTGTCCCTACGAGGGCAGCATCGCCTGGCACCAGGTCGATGACGTCCTCTCACGGGCCCGCGCCCTCTGCGGCGACCTCCACCTCGAGGTCGCCCTCTGCGACACCACCGGGCGCGCCACGCCCTACCGGGTGGCCGAGCACTTCCGCCAGCTGGTCGCACGACACCGCGGACCGCGCCTGACGTGGGCCTTCCATGGCCACGACACCTACGGCATGGGCGTGGCCAACGCCATGTTCGCCATCCACCACGGAGCCACCACGGTGGACGCCGCCTGCGCCGGCCTCGGTGGCTGCCCCTTCGCCCCCGGGGCCACCGGCAACACGGCCACGGAAGACCTCGTCTACGCCCTCAACGGGGGCCAGGTCGACAGCGGGATCGACCTGTCGCGGCTGCTGGCGGCGGCCGATGCCATCGCCGCCCTCCCCGGGGGGCAGACCGCCAGCCACCTGCGGCAGGTGCCCAGGGACCGGGTGGCCTGAGCCGTCGTGCCGGTCGTCCTGCTCGCCACCACCCTGGTCCTGGCCTTCTCCTCGCTGGTGGCGCTGTTTCCCGCCGCCATCGCGCCCGAGGTGGCCAGGGCCCTGGGCGTCTCCTCGGCCACGGTGGGCCTGCAGGTCAGCCTGATCTTCGCCGGCGCCATGCTGACCTCCCTGGTGGGCGGCCCCCTGACCCGGCGCCTGGGCCCCTGTCGTACCAGCCAGCTCTCGCTGGCCCTGCTGGGCGGCGGGGCCGGGCTGCTGGCCATCCCCACCCTGCCGAGCTTCGCCGTCGCCTCGCTGTTGGCCGGCCTCGGCTATGGCCTGACCAACCCCTCGGCCTCGCTGCTGCTGGTGCGCTTCACCCCACCCGGGCGGCGCGGGCTGATCTTCTCCCTCAAGCAGTCCGGCGTGCCCCTGGGCGGGGTGATCGCCGGCGCCAGCGCCCCCGCCCTGGCGCTGGTCATCGGCTGGCAGGCGGGGCTGCTGATGCTCACCGGCCTCGCCCTGGCCGGCATCGCCGCCCTGCAGCTCGCCCGCCCGCGCTGGGACGATCAGCGCGCCCCCCACACGCCGTGGCTGGCCACCCCCTTCGCCGGGCTCGCCGTCGTCTGGCACCAGCGTTCACTGCGCCACGTGGCGCTGCTCAGCCTCTGCTTCTCGGCGATCCAGCTGTCGGTCTCTGCCTTCACGGTGGCGCTGCTGGTGGAGGACCTGGCCTTCGGCCTGGTCGAGGCGGGGCTGGTGATGTCCGCCGTGCAGGTCGTCGGGATCGTCGGGCGCATCGGCTGGGGCTGGATCGGCGACCTGCTGGGCGACCGCCTGACCACCCTCGCCATGATCGCCTGCACCACCGCCGTCGGCGCCCTGCTGGTGGCCACCATGACGCCGGCCTGGCCCAGGCCGCTGGTCACCGGCCTGCTGTGCCTGCTGAGCCTCTCGTCGCTAGGCTGGAACGGCGTCTTCATGGCCGAGATCACCCAGCTGGCGCCGGCCGAGCGCATCGCCGATGCCGCCGGCGGCTGCCTGGTCTTCACCTATGGCGGCGTGCTGCTCGGCCTGCCCCTGTTCACGGCGCTGCACGGCCTGTTCGGCCGCTACACGCCGGTCTTCGCGGTGCTCGCCGGCGTGGCCCTGGTCGGTCTGTGGCTGACCCGCCAGGCCCGCCTCGCCGCCCGGCGCGAGGCCGCCGAACAGCTACCGGTCGAGAGCGGAGCCGGCTAGGGCCTCAGGACTTGCCGGCGGTGAAGCCGCCATCGACCAGCAGGTGGGCCCCGGTGACGAAGCTGGCCTCGTCGCTGGCCAGGAACAGGAAGGCGTTGGCGATCTCCTCCGGGCGGCCCAGGCGGCCGATGGGATGCAGGCCGATCAGCCCCTGCAGCATGTCGTCGTCCAGGGCCTCGAGCAGCGGGGTGTCGATATAGCCCGGGCCGATGGCGTTGACCCGCACGCCCTTCGGTGCCGCCTCGATGGCCAGGGTCCGGGTCATGTTGACCACCCCGCCCTTGGCGGCGGTGTAGGCGGCGGTCTGGGACTGGCCGAAGACCCCGAGGATGGAGGCGCAGTTGACGATGCTGCCGCCGCCCTGGCGGTACATCACCCGCAGCGCGGCCCGGGCCACCCGGAAGACCCCGTTGAGGTTGATGTCGATGACCTTCAGGTAGTCATCGTCGCTAAGCTCGTCGGTGGGGCAGATGCCACCGATGCCGGCGTTGTTGAACACCGCCCCCACGCTGCCGAGCTCGGCCACGGTGTCCGCGAACAGGCGGTCGACCTGGGCGGTGTCGGTGACGTCGCACGCCTTGAACAGGCAGCGGCCGTCGTACCGGTCATCGAGCCGTGCGGCCTGCGCCTGGCCATCGCTGCCCTCGAGGTCGGCGATGACCACGCTGGAACCCTCCTCCAGGCAGCGCTCCACGCTGGCCAGACCGATGCCGCTGGCGCCGCCGGTGACGATGACGTTCTTGCCCTTCATGCGCATGGTGCTTCTCCCTGTCGATGACCTGCCGGCGCGACGAACGGCCACGCCGGTGCGCCCCCAGTGTAGCCAATCGCCTCGCCGCGGAAACCCCGCATCACCCCGACTTGCGGCACCTTCTCAGCGCGTCTTGACCCGCATCAACTCGTCCCAGCGGGTGGTGTAGCGCGGGGTGCGCCGCTCGCAGCGCAGCGCCCAGGCGGTGCCCTGGCGCGGCAGGCCGAAGCGCACGGTATCGCGACCCATCTCGCGGTTGAGCCGGTCCACCGTCGCCATCAGCCGCTGGCTGCGCCCCCGCGCCGCCTCGCTGCGTGGCGCCAGCAGCGAGAGCTGGTGGCGGTCGGCCTCCACCAGGTCGAGCAACATCACCCCGCACTTCTGGTAGCGCACGCCCTCGAGGAAGATCGCCGCGAGCCCATGGGCGGCGGCCTCGAGCAGCTCGCGACTGTCGTCGCTGGGTGCCGGCAAGGGTACCACCACGCTGTTGCGGTACTGGCGCTCGCCGGCCAGGTGCGGGTTGGTGCGCACAAAGACCATCAGCGCCCGGGCCTGGCTGCCCTGGCCACGCAGCTTCTCGGCGGCCCGGGCGGCGTGCTGGCGCACCGCCTCCTGCAGGTCCGGGAAGGCGCCGGTCAGCCGCCCGAAGGAGCGCGAGACCATGATACGCTGGCGCGGCTCATGGACGTCATCGAGGACGATGGCCGGGCGGCCGCGCAGCTCCCAGACGATGCGCTCCAGCACCACCGAGAAATGGCGTCGGACCTGCTTGGGGTCGGCCTGGCGCAGCTGCCAGGCGGTGTGGATCTCCATCAGCGCGAGGCGTTCGGCGGTGCGTCGCGCCACCCCCCACAGTTCGGTCACCGGCAGCCCCTCGAGCAGCGCCCGGGTGGCGGGCCCGTCGGCCTCGAGCAGGCAGACGCCCTCGTAAACCGCGAGCGACTTGGCCGCCCGGTTGGCCACCTTGGCCAGCACCCGGGTCGGCGCCAGCCCCACGCAGACCGGGATGCCGGTATCGCGGCGCACCGTCTCGCGCAGTCGCTGGGCATGCGCCTCCAGGCCGCTCGGGGCGAAGCCGGAAAAACCCACGAAGCTCTCGTCGATGGAGTAGGCCTCCACGTCCGGCGAGAACTCGGCCAGGATCAGGTTGACCCGGCGGCTCATGTCGCCGTAGAGCGCATAGTTGCTGGAGAGCAGCACCGCCTGGCGGCGAATGGCCGGCGGCAGCAGATGCATCGGCGCGCCCATCGCCACGCCCAGCGCCTTGAGCTCGCTGGAGCGCGCCACCACACAGCCGTCGTTGTTGGAGAGCACCCCGACCGGTCGCCCCTCCAGGCGCGGGGCGAAGACCCGCTCGCAGCTGACGTAGAAGTTGTTGCAGTCGACCAGGGCGATCACGGCTCGCCCCCCGGCAGGGCGTGGAGCACATGGGTGACCACGCCCCACACCTCGCATTCACGGCCCGTCAGGGGGATCGGCGCGAAGCGCGGGTTGCTGGCCACCAGGAAGGTCTGCTCGCCGCGGCGCTCCAGGCGCTTCACGGTGGGCTCGCCATCCACGGCGATCACCACCACCCGCCCGGGCAGCGGCTCCAGGCTGCGGTCCACCACCAGCAGGTCGCCGTCGTGGATGCCGTCGCCGAGCATGGAGTCGCCCTCGGCCCGCACGAAGTAGGTGGCGGCCGGGCGGCGCACCACATGGGCGTGCAGGTCGATCTCCACGTCCAGGTGGTCGTCGGCGGGGCTCGGGAAGCCCGCCCGCACCCGGCACCCCATCAGCGGCTGGGCCATCTCGCCGGAGAACGGCGCGGCACGGCCGATCACCCGAGCGGTGGTGGACAGCGGCGACATCATGAGCCTCTCCCTCGAATACTGTACATATGGACAGTATTCGACACTTCTCCCCCGCCTGGCAAGCCCTGCCGGCAGCCGGGACGCGTGCTACCGTGAAGGAGCCACCACAAGGCACAATTACAAAGCACCCTCACCAGGACGCCCGCCATGCCCCATCCCCTGCTCTCTCGCCAGCCCTTCACCGCGAAGGGCAAGGTGGTCTCCGCCCGCGAGGCCGTGAACCTGATCCGTGACGGCGACGCCCTGGCGACCGGCGGCTTCGTCGGCATCGGCTTCGCCGAGGGGCTGGCGGTGGCCCTGGAGGCGCGCTTCCTGGAGACCGGCGAGCCCCGCGACCTGACCCTGATGTATGCCGCCGGCCAGGGCGACGGCAAGGAGCGCGGGCTCAATCACCTGGGCCACGAGGGGCTGGTGGCGAAGGTGATCGGGGGCCACTGGGGGCTGGTGCCCGCCCTGCAGAAGCTCGCCATCGAGGGGCGCATCCAGGCCTGGAACCTGCCCCAGGGGGTGATCTCGCACCTCTTCCGCGACATTGCCGCCGGCAAGCCGGGCACCCTCACCCGCGTCGGCCTGGGCACCTTCGTCGACCCGCGCCTGGGCGGCGGCAGGATCAACGACGTCACCCTCGAGGAGCGCGTCTCGCTGCTGCCCATCGACGGCCAGGAGTACCTCTTCTACCGGGCCCTGCCGCTGCAGGTGGCGCTGCTGCGCGGCACCACCGCCGACACCCTGGGCAACGTCAGCATGGAGCGCGAGGCCCTGACCCTGGAGGCGCTGGCCATCGCCACGGCGGTGCGCAACTCCGGGGGCGTGGTGATCGTGCAGGTGGAACGGCTGGCCGAGCATGGCACCCTGCACCCCAAGGACGTGAAGATCCCCGGCATCCTGGTCGACTGCGTGGTGGTCTGCGAGGATCCGGCCCACCACTGGCAGACCTTCCGCACCGCCTACAACCCGGCCTTCTCCGGCGAGATCCGCGCCCCCATGGCGACCCCCGAGCCGCTGCCGCTCTCGGCCCGCAAGATCATCGCCCGGCGCGCGGCCTTCGAGCTCAGGCCCAACAGCGTGGTCAACCTGGGGATCGGCATGCCCGAGGGCGTCGGCGCGGTGGCGAGCGAGGAGCGCCTGCTCGAGCACCTGACCCTGACCGCCGAGCCCGGGGTGATCGGCGGGCTGCCGGCCGGCGGGCTCGACTTCGGCGCGGCGCTGAACACCCAGGCGATCATCGACCAGCCGGCCCAGTTCGACTTCTACGACGGCGGCGGGCTCGACATCGCCTTCCTGGGCATGGCCCAGGTGGACGGCGCGGGCCACGTCAACGTCTCGCGCTTCGGCCCCCGGCTGGCCGGCGCCGGCGGTTTCATCAACATCAGCCAGAACGCCCGCAAGGTGGTGTTCATGGGCACCTTCGTGGCCACCCGGGAGGCGCTTGCCATCGTCGACGGACGGCTCGAGGCGCCCCCGGTCGGACAGGGCAAGTTCGTCACCGAGGTGGAGCAACGCACCTTCAGCGGGACCCTGGCCGCCGCGGACGGCAAGCCGGTCTGCTATGTCACCGAGCGGGCGGTGTTCGAGCTCACCCCGGAGGGGCTCACCCTCACCGAGATCGCCCCGGGGGTCGATCTGGAGCGCGACGTCCTGGCGCTGATGGCCTTCGCCCCGCGGATGCCCGAACCGCCCCGGCTGATGGACGCGCGGATCTTCCGCGAGGCGCCCATGGGGCTCGCCGAGGAGCTGCTCGACCGGCCGCTGGCGCAGCGCTTCAGCCTCGACGAGGAGAAAGGCATCCTCTTCATCAACTTCGAGCACCTGCGGGTCGCCTCCCCGGAGGACATCGATGCCATCGAGCAGGAGGTCGAGCGCCGTCTCGCCCCGCTGGGCCACCGCGTCCAGGCCATCGTCAACTACGACCACTGCCGCATCGACGACGCCCTGCTCGCCCCCTACACCGAGATGGTGCGCGGCCTCGAGCAGCGCTTCTACACCCGGGTGACCCGCTACACCACCAGCGGCTTCATGCGCCGCAAGCTCGGCCACGCCCTGGAGGCGCGCGCCGTCTCGCCGCACATCTACGAGAGCGCCGAGGAGGCGGAGGCCCACCTGGGTGACAGCGAGGGTTGAGCCCGATGATCAGCGGCTGAGCACCAACGCCTCCACCGGCACCGGCCGTCCAAAGAGGTAGCCCTGGAAGGCGTGGCAGCCATGCGCCACCAGCCAGGTCCGCTGGGCCTCGGTCTCGACCCCCTCGGCGATCACCTCCAGCTCCAGGCTCTCGGAGAGGGCGATGGTGCTGGCGACGATGGCCGCACTGGCCTCGTCCTCCAGCAGGTCGCGCACGAAGGACTGGTCGATCTTGAGCTGGTCCAGGGGCAGGCGCTTGAGGTAGGAGAGCGAGGAGTAGCCGGTGCCGAAGTCGTCCAGGGCGAAGGTCACGCCATGCTCCCTGAGGCGCCGCATGGTCTCGCGGGCCTCGTCGCGATCGTCGACGAACAGGCTCTCGGTCACCTCGAGCTTGAGCCGCTCGGGGCGGGCGCCAGTGCTCGCCAGGGTGGCCAGCACGTGATCGACGAAGGCCGCCTCGCGGAACTGCTGGGGGCTGACGTTCACCGAGACCGTGAGGTCGGCCGTGGCGGGATCCGCGGCCCAGGCCACCAGCTGGCGACAGGCGGCCTCCAGCACCCAGCCGCCGATGGGCACGATCAGCCGGTTCTCCTCGGCCAGCGGGATGAAGTCGCCGGGGGAGACCATGCCCCGCTCCGGGTGCTGCCAGCGCAGCAGCGCCTCGACCCCGATCATGCGACGATCGGCATCCACCTGGGGCTGGTAGTGGAGCAGGAACTCGTCCCGGGCCAAGGCCTGGCGCAGGTCCGCCTCGAGCCGGGCACGGGCGTGAAGCTGGGCCTGCATGGCAGGGTCGAAGAAGCGCAGGGTGTCGCGCCCGGCCCGCTTCGCCTGGAAGAGGGCCATGTCGGCCTGCTGGAGGATCTCGTCGAGGGTCGTGCCGTGATCGCGGTAGAGCGTGATGCCGATGCTGCCGGTCATCGTCACCGAGCTTCCGGCCAGGCCGACCGGCGCCTGGAGCACCCCGAGCAGCTTGTGGGCGATACGCTCGGCAACGACCGCCACTCGCTGCGGGTCACGCCCCAGGTCGTGCAGCAGCACGGCGAACTCGTCGCCGCCCAGCCGTGCCAGGGTATCGGGGGCGCGCAACACCCCGCCCAACCGACTCGCGATCTGCTGCAGCAGCTGGTCGCCGGCATGGTGGCCCAGGGTGTCGTTGACCTGCTTGAAGTTGTCCAGGTCGAGATAGAGCAGCGCGCCGAACTGGTCGCTGCGATAGCTGTCCTTGAGCGCGCCCTCCAGGCGGTCCAGCATCAGCCGGCGATTGGGCAGCCCGGTCAGGGGGTCGTAGAAGGCGAGCTGGTGGACCTCCTCCTCGGCGGCCTTGCGCTGGGTGATATCGCTGAAGGTGGCCACGTAGTGGGTCAGCTCGCCGGCCTCGTCGCGCACCGCGCTGACGGTCAGCCACTCCGGGAACACCTCGCCGTTCCTGCGCCGGTTCCAGATCTCGCCCTGCCAGCTGCCGTTCTCCTGCACGCTCTCCCAGAGGTGCCGGTAGAAGGCCTCGTCGTGGCGCCCGGAGCTGAGCAGGCTCGGATTGCGCCCCAGCACCTCGGACTCGGCATAGCCGGTGATGCGGGTGAAGGTGTCGTTGACCTTGAGGATCCTGCTCTCGGCATCGGTGATGACCATCCCCATGTGGGTCTCGAAGGCGGTGGCGGCGATGCGCAGCTGGGCCTCCGTGGCGCGGGACTGGGTCACCTCGCGCACCACGGCGAGCACCCCGCTGAAGCCTTCGCCCTCCTCGGCCAGCGGACTGATGATGGCCTGGAAGTCGCGGGGCACGCCGGCCAGGGTGACGCGATACTCGGTCTCCACCGGCTCGCCGCTGGCCTTGAGCTTGGCCAGGGCCTGGTCGAACCGTTGCGCCACCGCGTCCGGCAGAACCTCGCGATAGTGGCGCTGCAGCAGTGCCTCGGCCTCGTCGAGCAGCTGGTCACGGTCCACGGCATGGACATAGACGAAGCGTCCCTCGGCATCGAACACGAAGATCATGTCCTGGATCGAGCCGATCAGGGCCTGCAGCCTCGCCTCGCGGTCCTGCACCGCCCGTCGGGCCTGCTCGCGCTCCATTAGCCGCCGGCGCAGGTCGCCCTCCAGTTGCAAGCGACCGAGGTAATGGTGCAGCAGCCACCAGCCCAGCGCCGCCACCACCAGGAAGATGGCGCCCAGCAGCCAGAGCCGCTGCCACCAGCCGGCGAGCAACACCTCGAGCTCCTCGCCGACCACCACCAGGAGTGGCAGCCCTTCGACCCGCTGCATGGCGTAGAGGCGCTCGTTGCCGTCCAGCGGCGAGGCGGTGCGCAGGGTCGTCGACGCCTCGCCGCTGTCGAGGAAGGCCCGGGTCAGCGGCTCGCTGACCGGGGTGCCGAGCACGCCCATGGCGCCCCTCTCATCGAAGGCCGGCCGCCGGGTGACCAGCCGCATTTCGGTATCGAGAATGGCAATGCTTTCGCCGCGGGTCATGTTCAGTCGCTCGAGGGCCTCGCCGAAGATGTCGGGATTGAGCCTAAGCACGGCCAGGCCCTGGAAGTCCCCATCCGGCCCGACCAGGCGACGGGCATGCGCCACATGGAAGTCCTGGCTGACGGCCGACCAGAAGAGCGGGGACACCCACTCCTGGCGGTCGGTATCCTGCTCGAAGGCCTGGAAATGGGGCAGGCCGGTGACGTCGAGACCCTGTGAAAATGCCGGGTTGGCAGAGGCCCGCAGCATCCCCCCGGCACTGACGATACCGAGGTCATCGATCAAGGCATGGCGATGGCTGTGCTGGCGAAGGAGTGCCTCGAGGGCTGCATCATTGCCGCGGCGTGCCAGCAATGCCTGCCCGAGAGGCGACTGGAACACCTGCACCAGGCTGGAGAGCGTGTGCTCGCTGACCTCGAAGGTACTGGCCACCCATTCGGCCACCAGGTCGGCCCGCGCGCTGGCGCGCTCCCGACCCAGCTCCAGGTCGCGTCGGTGCTGGTCCAGCAGGATCCCGGCGAACAGCAGCAGCAGGGCCAGCAGGGCGAACAGGTAGAGGGCGATGGCACGACGACACAGTCGCCGATGACGGCTCTCCAGCAGCGCCTCGTCGGAGGAGGGCGACACATCCCTCATGTCACGGGCAATCCTTGCGTTGCATCAAGGGGGTCAGTGTATCGGCTCGTCGACAGGAATGCGCCCGTGGCATTGGCGGTGCGCTTTCCCCCAGCGCCCATTGAAGCAGACCTCACCGCGGGCCACCATGAGAGAATCCGCCAACCATCGGACGGCACCGGGAAGCCCTGCCCATGGACGATGTCGCCAGCCAGTTCCTCACCGCCAACGAGTCCGCCATCCGCCTGGGCGTGGCGCTGCTGCTGGGCGCCCTGATCGGCATCGAGCGCGGCTGGGTGGCCCGGGAGCAGAAGTCCGGCGAGCGCATCGCCGGGATCCGTACCCACTCGCTGGTCGGGCTGCTCGGCGGCATCGCCGCGCTGCTCTCGGACACCGTCAGCGACTGGGCCTTTCCGCTGGTCTTCGTGGCCGTGGCCGGCATCAGCCTGGTCGCCTGGCGCGCCAAGCTGGCCGAGCAGCATGACTACAGCATCACCGGCCTGGTGGGCCTGCTGCTGACCTTCTGCTTCGGCGCGGTGGCCGTGGCGATCGACCTGGCGCTGGCCGCCGCCTGCGCGGTGATCACCGCGGTGATCCTCGACAACAAGCACGAGATTCACGGCCTGTTGAACAAGCTGCAGGCCCACGAGCTCGATGCCGGCCTCAAGCTGCTGCTGATCACCGTGGTGATGCTGCCGCTGCTCCCCGATCGCGGCATGGGCCCCGGCGAGGCGCTCAACCCCTACGAGATCTGGTGGATGGTGGTGCTGATCGCCTCGATCTCCTTTGTCGGCTACTTCGCCATGCGCCTGGGCGGCGCCGAGAAGGGCATCCTCTTCACCGGCCTCTTCGCCGGGCTCTCCTCCTCCACGGCGCTGACCCTGCACTTCGCGCGGACATCGCGCCAGAGCCGGGAGGTCGAGGCGATGCTGGCCGCCGGCATCCTGCTGGCCTGCGGCACCATGTTCCCGCGCATCCTGCTCTATGCCGCGGTGATCAGTCCCGGGCTGCTGCCGGCGCTGCTGCTCCCGGTCACGGTGATGGGAATGATGCTCTATCTGCCGGCGCTGTACCTCTGGCGCCACCACCGCCAGGCCCTCAGTGTCGACAGCCCCACCCCGATCCAGAACCCCCTGGAACTGCGCACGGCACTGCTGTTCGGCGGCCTGCTGGCGGTGATCATGCTGCTCGGCGAGTGGCTGCGCGGCGCCCTGGGCGAGGCCGGCATCTACCTGCTGGCGGCCTCCTCGGGGGTGGCCGACGTCGACGCCATCACCCTGTCGCTGACCCGCATGTCGCTGGAGCGCATCGCCCCCTCCACCGCGGTGCTGGGCATCGTGATCGCCGCCGCGGTCAACAATCTCTTCAAGTCGGGGCTGGCCACCGCCTTCGGTACCCGACAGCTTGGCAAGCGGGTCGCCCTGCCGATGGTCGCCTCGATGGGCGCGGGCCTGGCGCTGGCCTGGTGGCTGTAGGACACCGGCACGCTCAGAGACATGTGGAAGGCAGCGTCAGTTATTCGTCCTGGGACGTCCCCAGCAGCCGCGCCTCGAGCCGCCGGGCGAGCCCTTCGGCCCCGTCCTGCATCACGGCATGGTGGTTCCAGGCGAACAGCGGCCCCGCGACCGGGGCGACCAGGGCCATCCAGCGCCGCACGGGTCGTACCCGCCACTCGTAGCGCACTCGGGTGACAGGCCCCTCCTCGCTCAGCCGCCAGCGCCCGGTTCCCTGCACATCGCCCCGGGCCACGCCCTCGATCAGCCGACCCGGCAGGACACGGGTCACGCGGACCTCGAAGCACAGGCGATAGCCCATACGACTCTGCCAGGTATAGCGATAGACGCGGCCGATTCCCTCACTGTTACCCGGCGCCAGTTCTTCCACGGTGCGCAGGCCCTTCCACCAGGCCGGCCAGCACTGCGATCGTGCGATCGTCCGGTACACATCGTCGAGGGGGGCCTCGAGCCACCAGGTGGTGACAAATCGCAGCTCTGCCATGCATGGGCTCCAGCGCATCGTCCGGGACGCGGATTCAGGGCGTGAAGAAGCCGGCCGGCAGGTCGGGATCGATGACGATCTCCTCCAGCCGTACCCGCTCGATCACCTTGCCCCACCGGTCGCTGCTGGTGACCCGGCGCGGAAACAGCGTCTCGGCGTCGAGCCACAGCTCATAGCGGGCGACCTCGCCCACGCGATGCCCCTCCCCGCCCTGCACGACCAGGTGGTGGCTGCGCCGGCCATCGACCGGCGCCTCGCCCAGCAGGCACAGCTCTCCCTGCCGGTGCAGCCGTTGCACGTTGCGCAGCAGGGACGCGACGTCCGACTGGTCCACCCGGTGTCCCCTGGCGCTTTGCACCAGGGGGTTGAGGGGGCTGAGGGAGAGGCCGGCACGCCGCTGTGGCGACCCGAAGGGCCACAGCCTGACCCGCCGCGTCTCGGGGCTGTAGATCACCACGGCCCCCGGATAGGGCGAGACCAGGTCCATGCGGATGAAGCCCGGGCGACGATAGGCATAGCGGATGACCTCCTCGCCGCGTCGCCCCTGGCTGCGCAGCACCAGGCGGTAGACGTTGACCTCCTCGACGCGGGCCAGCGCCGCCGAGACCGGGTCGCTCGCCTGGCCGAGGGCCACCATCGACAGCAGTTCCGGCAGCATCTCTCCCTCCTAAATCGCCCGGACCTCGACCGGGCGACGCTTGCTTGGCAGTGCCACTGCCCTAGGCCGCGCCGGCGCCCAGCCGGGCCCGCTGACGCCGCCAGGCCGCGGGCGGCTGGCCGACTTCCCGGCGGAAGGCGCGACTGAAGGCGGACTCGGACTCGTAGCCGACTTCCAGCGCAATCGAGGCGATCGGTGCGCTGGACTGGCGCAGCAGCCCGGCGGCCACCTGCATGCGCCACTTGGCGAGGTAATGCATCGGCGCATGGCCGGTGAAGCGGGCGAAGCGCTCATGCAGGGACGAACGTGACAGGCCGACGTGATCGGCGAGCCGGTCGATCGTCCAGGCCTCGGCGGGCCGGGCATGAAGCAGCGCCAGGGCACGCCCGACATAGCGATCGTTCAGCCCGGCCAGCCAGGTCGGCGGCCCCTCGGGCAGGTCATGGAGGTAGCGGCGCACCAGCGCGACGAACATCGTCTCGCTCAGTCGCTCGAGCAGCGCCTCCCCGCCCGGCCGCTTGAGGGTCGACTCCGACAGCGCGAAGCGGATGAAGTGGGCAATCCAGTCATCGTCATCGGCCTGCCCGGCAGGCACATGCAGCAGCTGGGGGAGGCTGGCGAGCAGCGGGTTGAAGGGGTGCACGTCGCAGCCGAAGAAGCCGCATACCAGGGTCGCCCCGTGCCGGTCGCTGGCCGGGTCCAGTCGCGACATCGACAGCGAGGCACCGCGCCGGCTGGCGAAGAACGGCAGCTGCTCCGGGCGGGGCAATCCATAGGGGCGCATGTCCACCTCCCCGCGCAGGCCCGGCTCACTGGAGATCACATGGCGGTCGCCGTGGGGAAACATCACCACGTCGCCTTCCTGCAGCCGCACCGGCGCCTCGCCGACCACCATGGTCCAGCAGCTCCCCTGGGTCAGCACATGGTAGGCCATGACGTGGTCGATCCCCGGCATGATCAGCGCGGCGATGGCCCTGGCCGGGGGCGATTCGCTCACCCAGCGGTCATTGCCCTCGACATGGTAGAACACCGCCCCCCGCAAGCGGATGCTGCGCAGTACCTGGGACAGCGTGTCCTGACTCATGGCCACCTCGTCGGTGGGGGAAGGTGCGTCGAAGCCGGTATCACTCAGTATCGCGGACGATGCCCCCCATCGCCATGACAAACCGGATTCCCGGACAAGTCCGACGGAGTCGGGGCCAGTCGCGCCACCGCATGGCGCCGCATACTTCCGCAGTGGCCACCGCCACCGTTATTCCCCTGACCCGGAGAGGACCCATGGAAACCCTGACCTATCGCTCCCTGGACGGCCCCCTGGCCGTGCTGCAACCCGAGGAGGCCGAGGCACTCGCCGCCGGCATCCGGGGTGGTGTCATCACCCCCGCCGATGCCGACTACGAGGCGACCCGCCGCGTCTGGAACGGCATGGTCGACCGCCATCCGGCGTTGATCGCCCGCTGCCTGGGCAGCCAGGACGTGCGTCGTGCCATCGACTTCGCCCGCGACCACCGCATGCTGGTGAGCGTGCGCGGCGGGGGCCACCATATCGCCGGCAATGCCGTGGCCGAAGGCGGCCTGGTGATCGACCTCTCGGCCCTGCGGGGCGTGCGGGTCGACCCGCAGGCCCGGACTGCACGCGTGGGCGCCGGCGCCCTGCTCGGCGACGTCGACCACGAGACCCAGGCCTTCGGCCTGGCCACACCGCTGGGCATCAACTCCACCACCGGGGTGGCCGGGCTGTGTCTGGGCGGCGGCTTCGGCTGGCTGACCCGCCAGTACGGCCTGACCATCGACAACCTGCTATCCGCCGACATCGTGACCGCCGACGGCCAACTGCACGTGGTCTCGGCCAGCCAGGAACCCGAGCTGTTCTGGGCCCTGCAGGGCGGCGGCGGCAATTTCGGCGTGGTCACCTCCTTCGAGTTCCGGCTCCACCCGGTGGGCCCCCAGGTGCATGCCGGCCTGGTGGTCTACCCCTTCGCCCAGGCACAGAAGGTGTTGCGGGCCTGGCGCGACCTCAGCGCCGGGGCGCCGCGCGAGCTCAGCATCTGGACGGTATTGCGCCAGGCACCGCCGCTGCCGTTCCTGCCCGAATCGATCCATGGCCAGCCGGTAGTGGTCTTCGCCCTGGTGCACAACGGCGCCCTCGAGGAGGGCGAGCGCCTGGCCGCCCGTGTGCTCGAGTTCGGCGAGCCGGTCGGCAGCATGCTCGGGACCCAGCCCTATGCCGGCTTCCAGACCGCCTTCGACCCGCTGCTCACCGCCGGTGCGAGGAACTACTGGAAGTCCCACAACTTCCTGGCAGTCACCGATGAGCTCATCGACGCGGTGATCCGCGGGGCCGAGGCCCTGCCCGGGCCCGAGTGCGAGGTCTTCATCGCCCAGCTGGGCGGTGCCGCCGGCGAGGTCGAGGTGGCGGACACCGCCTACGCCGGCAGGGATGCCAACTTCGTGATGAACGTGCATGGCCGCTGGCAGGACCCCGCCGAGGATGACCGGGTGCGGGACTGGGCGCGGGGCGTCTTCCGTGACACCGGCCCGTTCGCCACCGGCGGCGGCTACGTCAACTTCCTGACCGAGGACGAGGCAGGCCGGGTCGACAGCGCCTATGGCCAGAACTACGCCCGGCTCCAGGAGGTCAAGCGCCGGTACGACCCCGACAACCTCTTTCGCATCAACCAGAACATCGCGCCCGCGGTGCTGGCCAGGACGGCATGACCCCGCCCGGGCCGGCACCCCGCTGCCGGCCCGGGTCCCTTTCGCCCCTCGGCCTCGTCGGGCGGCGGCGGGCTATACTGAGACGGCTCCCCACCCCGCGCCGACCCGTCCTGCCGGTACCGAGTATGCTGCCCCGGCACGGCGAGCCCGACGCCCCTGATCGCGAGAGGTACGGCCATGCACCGCCCATGGGTCGCCGCCGCGCTGCTGGCCTTGCTGCTCGCCAGCGGCCCGACCGTCGCCGAGCAGGAGGAGCGGGCGGAGGCCGCCGCCGCCAAGGCCGAGGTGCTGGAGCGGGTCGTCGCCCCCGACGCCCACGCCACCCCGCCCGACGAGCCGATCACCGAACAGGAGGTGCAGGCCGTGGACCCGGCGGGCAGCGATCCGCTGGAGGAGCCGATCACCTGCCTGGCACGCAGCATCTACTGGGAAGCCAAGGGCGTGCCCGGTCGCGACATGGAAGCCGTCGCCAATGTCGTCATGAACCGGCTCGCCCACGAGGGCTTTCCCAACTCGATCTGCGAGGTCGTCACCGAGGGCTCCGAGCAGCCCCCCTGCCAGTTCTCCTGGTGGTGCGACGGGCGCCCGGACGAGATCGTGGAACCCGACGCCTACGAGGTCGCCAGGGAGGTCGCCCGACAGGCGATCAATCAGGAACTGACCGACCACACCGCTGGCGCCCTCTATTTCCACCACCGGACGGTGTCGCCCGACTGGGCAAGCGTCTATCCCCGGACCGCAGAAACGGAGCAGTTCCTCTTCTACCGGCCCGATGACGGCATGGCCCGATAGCACGCCGCTCACTCACCTGCCGTCGCCGCGTCGCGGATATCGAGCCCCAGGAATCCGCCGGACTGACGGCGCCATAGGGCGGCATAGAGGCCGTCCCGGGCCAGCAGCTCGCGATGGGTGCCGCCCTCGATGATGCGCCCCTCGTCGATCACCACCAGGCGGTCGAGCATGGCGATGGTCGAGAGGCGGTGAGCGATGGCGATCACCGTCTTGCCTTCCATGAGCGCATAGAGCTGCTCCTGGATCGCCGCCTCCACCTCGGAATCCAGCGCCGAGGTGGCCTCGTCCAGCACCAGGATCGGCGCGTCCTTGAGCAGCACGCGGGCGATGGCGATGCGCTGGCGCTGGCCGCCGGAGAGCTTGACGCCGCGCTCGCCGACATGGGCGTCCAGGCCGCGGCGGCCCTGAGAGTCGACCAGTGCATCGATGAAGGTGTCGGCATGGGCGCGGCGCACCGCCTCGAGGATGGCCGCCTCGCTGGCCTCGGGACTGCCGTAGCGAATGTTGTCGCGCACCGAGCGGTGCAGCAGCGAGGTGTCCTGGGTCACCATGCCGATGTTGCGCCGCAGCGACTCCTGGGTGACCGCGGCGATATCCTGGCCGTCGATCAGGATGCGGCCGCCCTCCAGATCGTAGAAGCGCAGCAAGAGGTTGGCGAGCGTCGACTTGCCGGCCCCCGAGCGACCGATCAACCCCACCTTCTCGCCGGGGGCGATGGTCAGGTCCAGGCCGTCGAACACGCGCACGCCCTCGCCGTCGGGGCGGGCATAGCCGAAGCGCAGCGCCTCGAAGCGGATCTCGCCGCGAGGCACCGCCAGCTCGACGGCGCCGGGCCGGTCGCTGACCGCGGGTTCGCGGGCGATGGTGTTGATACCGTCCTGCACCGTGCCGATGTTCTCGAACAGGCTCGCCACCTCCCAGAGGATCCAGTTGGACATGAAGCGGATGCGCATCACCAGGGCGATGGCCACGGCGATGACGCCCAGCGACACCGCCTCCAGGTACCAGGCGCCGATGGCCATGGCGGCGGTGCCGGCCAGCAGCAGCGAGTTGAGCAGGGTCAGGCTCACGGTGAGGCCGGTGGCCAGACGCATCTGGCGGTGCACGGTGACCATGAACGCCTCCATGGCGTCGCGGGCATAGGCCTGTTCGCGACGGGTGTCGGCGAACAGCTTGATGGTCTGGATGTTGCTGTAGCTGTCGACGATGCGCCCGGTCATCAGAGCCCGGGCGTCGGCCTGCGCCATGGAGACCGCCCGCAGTCGCGGGACGAAGCCCCACATGATGGCGATATAGCCGGCCAGCCAGAGCACCAGGGGCAATATCAGCCAGGGCTCGGCACTGCCCATCAGCAGCATGGCGCCGGCGAAGTAGATGATCACGTAGACCATCAGGTCCATCAGCTTCATCACCGTCTCGCGGATCGCCAGCGCCGTCTGCATCACCTTCTGGGAGACCCGGCCGGCGAACTCGTCCTGATAGAAGGCCAGGCTCTGGCCGAGCATGTGGCGATGTGCCAGCCAGCGACCGATCATCGGGTAGTTGCCGAAGATGCTCTGGTGGGTCAGCAGCGCCTGCAGCAGCGTCAGCAGCGGCAGGCCGACGACGACCAGCGCCGCCATGCCCGCCAGCCGCCAGCCGTACTCGGCCAGGAAGCCCGCGCGCTCGGCACTCGCCAGCCAGTCGACCAGTTCCCCCATGTAGTGGAAGAACAGCACCTCCGCGGCCGAGACCAGCGCCGTGACAAGCGACATGGCGACCAGCAGACCCAGCACCGGCCGGGAAAAATGCAGGATGAAGGGCAAGAGCCCGCGGGGCGGCGTGCCGGTCTCGCCGGAGGGGTAAGGGTCCACCAGGTCTTCGAAAAAGCGGAACATGGCATCACCGGTGGTGGTAGCGGGTGTGGCCCCCGGGACGACGCCCCTGGGAGCCTGTCGGATTGGACCGATCGTCGCGAGAGATTCGGATTTCGAGACAAGTTTATCGATCTGATGAGGCGAATAGCCCGCTATTTAACAAATCAGACCGAATGAAATTGGCCGAAAGACCGGATGCCGCAGCAGATCAGCGTTAAGTCCGACAGGCGCCTAGAGCGGCTTGCCGTCCTTGCGGAGAGCGACGCTCTTCTCGGCGGCACGCACCCAGCGAGCATGCTCGCTGGACACCCGCTCCTCCACCCGTTCCGCGAGCAGGCGTAATGCCTCGGCGCGATCCAGATCACGATAGGGTCCCGCGCCGGCGAGCAGCAGGAACTTCTCGTGCTTCAGGTGCTCGGCCGTGCCACGGTACTGGATCCACAGCGGCCCGAACTGGTTGATCTGCTCGGTGGCCTCGAGAACCGCGATCGAGGCCCCGAGCACTGCCGTCAGCCAGCGGGCGAGCGGCGAATCGGCCATCGAGAGCACCGGGATGGTAGCGGCGAAGGCCACCTGCAGCAGGCGCAGGCGCTTGTGCCAACGCCGACAGTGTCGACTGCGCTGTCCATACCAGGCGAGCTGGTCTTCCAGGCGTTGCCACTCGGCGCGCTCGCGCAGGGCAGCGTCGGCCTGGGAACCTTCGGCGCCCGGTGCATCGACGCCACCGGTGATATCGGGATCGTCCACCTCGCCTCCGTTGGCCATCGCCCCTGCCCATGGGGTACGACGGCACCCCTGAAGACAAAGATAGCAGCCCGGCATATCCGACATGGAGCAAGTGCGAGGGGAGTGCAATACTGCTGACAGGGGCATGAGGCCGGCCCCCGACATTCCAGTCAGGCTTCGGTGATCACGGTGGCGAGTCGTCGCGCAGAAGGCCCGCCACCCCACGGGAGGCCGCCATGGCACTTTCCCTGTCAACTCCCTTGCGCGTGGTGTTCATCATGCTGCTGAGCCTGCTGCTCGGCGGTTGCCAGACGGTCGACTCCAGCCGTTGCGAAGGAATCAGCACCGGGCTTGGCGCCGTCATCGGTGGCGTCATCGGCTCACAGCTGGGCAGTGGGACCGGGCGAACCGCCGCCACCGTCGTGGGTGCCGGACTCGGGGCCTGGATCGGCCGGGAAATCGGCGCGCGAATGACCTGCGAGGACCGCCAGGAAATGAGTACGGTCCTCGACGAGACGCCGGCCGGCGAGTCACGCAGCTGGAGCAACCCGGAGACCGGCAACGTTTACACCATGACGCCGCAGTCCCCCTTCGCAAAGGGTGACCAGCAGTGTCGCCACTTCGAGATGCAGGTCGTGGTCGACGGCGAGCCACGCCGCACCGAGGGTACGGCCTGCCGACGCCCCGACGACCAGGCATGGTCCACCGTCTAGGTGTGTGCTCATGACCATCAACACGGGACATCACCGGTGGACGCGATTTCTCGCCTGCCTGCTTGCTGCCGCGCTGGCTGTCTCACCGCTGGCCACGGCGCAGGACTGGACCGGCCAACGCCTTCCCACCATCCCCGACGACAGCAGCAGCCAGGACGACGTCTCTCCCGACGACATCATCCCTCAGGATGAACCGGACACCACCAGGGACTCGGGAGGGGGTGGCGGCAGCGACTGGACGGTACCGGCGATCGTGGCCGGCACCGCGGCGACGGTGCTGCTGGTTCGCTGGCTGCGGGAGCGCCGTCAGGCTGCGAAGCGACCCACCGCGGACGAGCGCGACAAGCAGGTGAACCTGCAGCAGCAGGGTCCGGAGTTCGCCCCCATATACAACACCAGCGCCTTCGCGGCCATCGGCCTGGTGCAGGGTAATTGGCCATTCGTGCTGGACTTCGCCCATGACGAGCCGGTCATCGTCACCCTGCGCATCAGTGCCCGGGGGGTACCCGATATCTACACCCTGCGCTTCCCCTTTGGAGCGTACGAGACGGGCCACCATCGCCTGCAGTTCCAGCTGCCGCCGGCCTTCGGCGACAGCGAGCGCCCCGCCGCCATCGCCGTGACCGCCACCGACTCGAGCGGCAAGCAGACCGCCCCCTCGTTCCGCGTGCTTGCCCTCGGCTGCGGCCCCCGCGCCGTGGGCTCGGTGGCCATCGAGGAGGTGACGTTCCTGCCGCGTCTGATTCGAGCCCAGGCTCGCGAGCAGGCCTCCTATCGGTTCTTCTCGCGCTCCGACTTCCCCAGTGTCATGGCCGACTTCATGCGCGTGGAACCGGCCGAGGACGGCGAGCGCCACTTCTTCGTCGACGAGGAGCCTATCGACGGCGGGGTGAGCGCCGGACGCAGTATCGAACCGCAACAGTGGGATGGGCGCGACGCCGGACAGCGAATCTCCGCGGGAACGCATCGCCTGAAGATTCGCGCCTGGGCACCGACACGCGGCTGGCTCACCGTCTGGTCGGACTCGCGTGTCGACGTCTCGCCCTGAGGGACCGCCCCCGGGTCCGCCGGCCGTCAGTCATCGGGTGGTGCGAGCTCGGTCGAGAGTCCCCGCCAGGCCGCTGCGGACAGCACCTCCACCTCCCCCGTCGAGGTGAGCCGGGTACCGGTCGATCGCTGCTGACGCAGGGCCGGCCGTTGCGGCGGCGCCACCACCGGCGGCATCTGCCAGAGGGTGACACGCTCGCCCGAGGTGACCAGCAATCGATGCTCCCTCGCCGTGAAGTCGACATCGATCGCCGGCGGAGAGTGGCCCGCGCCCTGCAAGGCGGGTGTCAGCGGATGCCCGCTGATCGCGTCCCAGAGCCGCAGGCCGCCTCGGCGCTGCCAGCTGAGGACCCGTTCCCCGTCGGGCGTGAACGCGGCGCCGGCGACGTCGCCATCGTGGGCCAGGGACGCGAGCAGGGTGCGGCTGTCGGCCTCCCAGGTCCGCACAGTTGCGCCTCCCCAGCTCAGCAGCCTGTCGGTTCCGGCGTGCCGCCGGGCTCCCTGGACGTCCTCGTGAGGGAAGGCCATCTCGTCGTTGCCGATGTCCGGCCAGGCAACGAGGCGCACGACACCATCGTCGCTGGCGACCAGCAGCCGTTCGCCATCGAGCTCGGCATGGCGGACCAGCACGCCCTCGACGAGGGGCGCCGGCGGCGCCGGTGACCCGAGGTCCCACAGCCGCAGGCGGCGATCCTCCCCCCAGGTCAGCAGCCCCTGGCCACCTGCGAAGGCCGCGCCACGCAGGCGGCATTCCACGTCGTCGCCGTGCGCGATCGCCACCGTGCGAGCACTGCCGACCCGCCACAGCCAGGCGGTACAGCCCTGGGTGCCCCAGAACAGCAGCCGGTCGGCGTCGGGACTCCACGCCACGCCGGCCAGCGGATCTTCACCCCGTGTCCCGCCGGGCGCGGCCAGCGCACGGAAGTCCCCCTCCTCCCAGTTCCAGAGGCGCACCTCGCCATCGGCACCCGCGGTCAGGAGGCGGTGCCCGCCGGGGGCAAATGCGGCATACACGGCCTTCGGATCAAGCGGGCGTTCCTCCGGCGCCGCGTCGATGGCCGTCGGCCAGACGTGCAGCCGCCCGTCCAGGGTGACGGCCCTCACCGTCTCCTCGCCCGCCACCAGCGTGGCATCGAGCACGACCGCCGGTAACTGCAGCATCTTCGCGGTCCGGCGGGAAGGCAGCTGCCAGAGGCGCAGGCTGCCATCGCCTCCCCAGCTGAGCAGGCGCTGTCCGTCCTCGCTGATGAAGGCCTCCCTGACCCGCGACGCATGCCGTATCGGCAGCCCCAGCGACTCGCCGTCGTGGCTCGACCAGAGCCGGACGTCGCTCCCGCCCCAGGTCAGCAGGGCATCATCGCGGAAGAAGCGAGCACCGGCCACGGGGCCGTCGAGGGTCGCCACCGGCTCGCCGGTCCCTGTGTCCCAGAGGCGGGCAGACCCACTTGCCGAGCTCCAGGTGACGAGGCGCCCCCCCTGCAGCACGGGAGGGTCGAGCTCGTCCTTGTGCCGGATCACCGTGCCGACGGAGCGCTGGCCCTCGAGATCCCACAGTCGCGCGGTGCCGCAGGCGCCATGGTTCCAGACCAGCAGGCGACGCTGGGCGTCGAGGAACCGGGCCCCGATGGCCCTCGGGCTGCAGCGCCCCCCCTCGGCCGCGGCCGGCGCGAAGTCCGACATCCCGGGCAGCCACAGCCGGCCATTGTGGTTCCAGAGCACGACCTCGTGCGGCCGGCGTCCGAGCGCCCCGCCGACGACATCACCTCCATGGCGCGCCTCGACCCTGGCGTCATCGACGTGCCAGACCACGGCCTCCCCGCCTCGGGTCCAGATCAACAGGCGCGCCCCATCCGGCGAGATGGCCACGCCGGCGAGGCCGGCGGCATCGCGCCAGCCCCGCAGCGATTGGCCACTGGCCAGGTTCCAGACCCGGGTGTCGCCGGCCGGGGTCGTGGTCACCGCCGTGGTCTCGTCGGTGCCGCCGATCCACACCCTGTCCACCGCCGGCGGCAGTTCGGCCAGCAGGGCACCGCTGCGCCGGTCGCGAATCTCGGCCTGACCGTTGTCGCCATGGAGGACGAACCGGTGCGCCCAGCGCTGCCCTCCCGGGGAAAAGGTCTGTATCCAACGTCGCCCCGCAGACAGGGCGGGCGTCGCGGCAGCATCGTCCCAGGACCAGACCTGGCTGGCGCCGGCGCCACTCCACAGGCGCACGGCGTCCCCGGCGACGTCGCCGGCCTCGAAGTCGGCCATCAGCAGAACTGGCCCCAGATCCGCCGCGCCCGCCAGCCGAGGCCCGCTCCCCGGCCAGGTGCCGGCCCAGTAAGCGCTCGCGCCGCGCTGCGGGTCCAGCGCCAGCTCCGCGACCTGCATGAAGTGGTGGCTCGCCTTGAGAGGGCGCGCATCACGGTCGCGGGCGCTCACCCCATTGGCCCAGTGCAGGTCGGCCAGCCCCTGCCGGGTGAACCGCTCCTGCTGGTGCAACGACCAGGCCAGCCAGGACAGACCGACGACCGCCGACAGCAGGGAGAGCCAGGCCGCGGTGATCCAGGCACGCTTCAGCCGCTCCCGCCGGCGGCACGCCTGGAGGTAGCGGACCTCGATGTCATCGAGGGTGAAGGAGGCCGCCGTGGTGAGCGCCAGGGCGCCTTCCAGGCGACTGCCCCGGTGGACCAGCAGCTCGCCGGGGCGTCCGGCCGCCTCCCACTCGCGGGCGGCGCGACGCAGTGCATCCCGCGTCCGCAGCGCCCCTCGATTGGCCTCCAGCCAGCGGTTGAGCCGACGCCAGACCCGGAACAGCGCCTCATGGGCGACCTCCAGGGTACGCACCCCGTGATCGCTGCCGGCAATCAGTAGGCGAGCCTGGACGAAACGCTCGAGCAGAGGATGGCTCGAGGCGGGCAGCGTCGCCCAGGGCACCACCTGCCGCGTGAAGCGTCCCTCCTCGTCCAGCCGAACCAGATCGAACAGGGCCGCTCGCAGGGCCCGCCGCTGCTCACGGGAGGGCGCGGCGGCGGCGAGCACCGCCTCGGCGGCCTTGGCCACCGAGCCGTGCAAGCCGCCAAGACGGTCCCGGTACTCGGCCAGGGTGAGGCGTCCGTCGGCCCCTCCCGTTTCCCAGAGTTCGCGCAGGGTGAAGGCCAGCAGCGGCAAGGCATCCTGGGTGGCGGTATCCGCCACCATCGCCCGGACCAGACCGGGCTCGAGCTCGAGCCCGGCGAGCTCCGCCGGCCCCTCGATGACCGCCGAGAACCCCTCCACCGACAGCGGCTCCACGGTCACCGGAACCAGGGAGAGGTCACGCCAGGCGGGATGCTCCTGGAGGGCGCCGAGGAAGTCCGAGCGCAGGGTGGCGATACACAGCACGGGAGCACTGGTGTCCTGCAGCACGGGGCGTACGATGCGCATGAACTGCTCGGCCTGGGCCGAGCTCGACAACAGCTCCTCGAGCTGGTCGATGACCAGCACCAGGGTCGAGTGGGCCCTGCCGGGAAATCGTCGCAGCGCGTGCTGCAGCTCGCCCAAGGCGCGGGGATCCGCCTCGGTCAGGGTCGCCAGTGCCGGCAGTGTCCCGACCTCCACCCCGGCCGCGGTCAGTCCGTGCTCGAGCTGCACCGCCAGCTCGTCCAGAGGCCGGTCGCGGGGGCGAATCGGGCCGATCACCGTCCAGGCATCGGGAACGTTTCGCAACCGAGGCATGAGGCCGGCACGTACCAGCGACGACTTTCCGCTTCCCGACGCCCCCAGAAACAGCAGCAGACGCGGCCCGCCGAAGTCGCGCAGCTGATGGAGACGGTCCATCGACTGCTGGATCTCGGCGTCACGGCCGAAGAAGATGGCGGCATCCACCTCCTGGAAGGCCATCAGGCCGGGGTAGGGAGGGCGGCTGCTATCCCAGTCAAACACGCTGGTCAGTTCACGGCCCAGCCGCTGGTAGCCCAGCTCCGGCTCCCTGGTCAGGTCGATCACCTGCAGCTCGGCCAGCTGAGGACGCAGGGTGCAGGGCGCGATGCGCACCGGGAAGATCGGCTTGCCGAGGGCGCGGGCATGGCTCAGCTCGGCGAGGCACCAGCAGGAGGTCATGGCCGACTCGCTGCACAGCACGATCAGTGCCTGGCAGGCGCGCAGGTGCCGGTAAAGCTCGGCCTCCCAGTCGCGCCCGGGAGGAATGCCGAGTTCGGGATCAAAGTCCAGAAAGAAGGAGTGGTGCCCCTGCTGCTGCAGCCAGGCCGCCATCTCCCTCGCCGACGAGGCATCGTGACTGCTGTGGCTGATGAAAAGCGTACTCATCGCCTAGCCTCTAACCTCAGCGCCGGGCAATGCTCCCCGGCGCCGGGGGGACTCGGCCGTCTAGGTGTCCTCGAAGGGCAGGGCCCTGACCTCGTCGGGTCCGTGGCGATTGAGGATCTCTTCCGCCTCCGGCTGCGACGTTTCGGGGACGATCACCTTGACCTCGTTGGTCTCCTTGTCGAGGTACAGCTTCTCCCGGGGAAAGCCCTCGGAGATCAGCTCGTCGAAGGCGTTGGCGGCCTTGTCGATGCTGCCATAGGCAGCCGTAACGGTCTGTGTCATGACACCCTCCACTGCAGGGTAGGACTGACCGGCACCGGACGGCACCGGGACGCGACGAGAGGGGCATGCCCCTCCCCTGCCTTCAGTGTAGTTATAGCTGTTCCCTCGCCACCGGCCATGCGATCCGTGCGGCGCTTGTCCCGGATCAAGCCGAGGCCAGGGAAGGCGGGCGGAACCATGCCCGGGGACTATGCTGGGGAGACATGACGCCACGAGGTCGCCGCGCATGGAGATACTCCGCAAGAGCCGCCGCGAGGCCCGGGAGGCGGTACTGGCCGATTACCCGTCGGCCTGTGCCGGCTTCTCCTGGGACGAGGCGCGGACCTGGCTCGACGGCCTGCCCGGCGAAGGCGGGTTGAACATCGCCCATGAGGCGGTGGATCGCCACGCCACCGGCGAGGCCGGCGAGCGTACCGCGATCCGCTGGCTCGGCAAGGCGGGGGCCCGACGCGAGATCCGCTACCGCGAGCTCGCCGAGCTCAGCGCCCGCTTCGCCAACGTGCTCGATGCGTTGGGTGTGGCCCACGGGGCTGGCGTCTTCCTGCTCGCCGGACGTATTCCCGAGCTCTACCTGGCGGTGCTGGGGGCGCTGAAGCACGGTGCCGTGGTCACCCCGCTGTTCTCCGCCTTCGGCCCCGAGCCCATCGCGACGCGGATGACGCTCGGCGAGGGTCGGGTGCTGGTGACCACCACCAGCCTCTACCGTCGCAAGATGGCCCCGATCCGCGACCGGCTGGTGAGCCTCGAGCACGTGCTGGTGGTCCGCGACGACGACCTGGCGTTGCCCGAGGGCACCCGGGAGCTCGGCCCATTGCTCGAAGCGGCCTCGCCCGACTATGCGATCCCGGCCACGGATCCCGAGCAGCCGGCCCTACTGCACTTCACCAGCGGCACCACCGGCACGCCCAAGGGGGCGCTCCACGTCCACCAGGCGGTGGTCGCCCACCACGCCACCGCCCGCTTCGCCCTCGACCTGCGCGCGGGCGATGTCTTCTGGTGCACGGCCGACCCCGGCTGGGTGACCGGCACCTCCTACGGCATCATCGCCCCGCTCTCCCTCGGTGCCACCCTGGTCGTCGACGAGGCGGAGTTCGACGCCGAGCGCTGGTACCGGATCCTCGACGAGGAGGCGGTCAGCGTCTGGTACACCGCCCCCACCGCGGTGCGGATGATGATGAAGGGCGGCTCGGAGCGGGCCCGTACCCGGGCCTATCCGTCGCTGCGCTTCATCGCCAGCGTCGGCGAGCCGCTCAACCCCCAGGCCGTGCACTGGGGCGTGGAGGCCTTCGGGCTGCCGATCCACGACAACTGGTGGCAGACCGAGACGGGCGGCATCATGATCGCCAACTTCGCCTGCATGGACATCCGCCCCGGCGCCATGGGCAAGCCGCTGCCCGGCATCGAGGCCGCCGTGCTGCGCCACCTGCCCGACGGCGGCGTCGAGCGGGTGACCCACCACGACGAGGAGGGCGAGCTCGCCCTGCGCGTCGGCTGGCCCTCGATGTTCCGCACCTACCTGCACGAGGAGGCGCGCTACCGGCGCTGTTTCGTCGGCGACTGGTACCTCACCGGCGACCTGGCCCGCCGTGACCCCGAGGGCTACTTCTGGTTCGTGGGCCGCGCCGACGACATGATCAAGTCCGCCGGCCACCTGATCGGCCCCTTCGAGGTGGAATCGGCGCTGATGGAGCACCCGGCGGTGGCCGAGGTCGGGGTGATCGGCAAGCCCGACCCGGTGATCGGCGAGATCGTCAAGGCCTTCGTGGCCCTCAAGCCGGGCCATGCGCCCGACGAGGCGCTGCGCCGCGAACTGCTCGGCTTCGCCCGCAAGCGCCTTGGCCCGGCGGTGGCACCCAAGGAGATCGAGATCCAGGCCTCGCTGCCCAGGACCCGCAGCGGCAAGATCATGCGTCGCCTGCTCAAGGCCCGGGAACTGGGCCTGCCGGAGGGTGACACCTCGACCCTGGAGACCTCCCGATGACCGCTTCGCCTCCCCAGGAAGGCCCCGACGCCTCACCCGCCATCGGCGCGGCCGGCCTGGATGACCCCGACCGGGGCCGGGCGCTGCTGTGGCAGATGATCCGCATCCGTCGCTTCGAGGAGAAGTGCGCGGAGCTCTACAGCGCCGGCAAGATCCGCGGCTTCCTGCACCTCTACATCGGCGAGGAGGCGATCGCCGCCGGCGCCATGCCGGCGCTGGCCGAGCGGGACACGGTGCTGGCCACCTACCGCGAGCACGGCCATGCCCTGGCCCGCGGCATCCCCGCCGGGGCGATCATGGCCGAGATGTTCGGCAAGCAGGAGGGCTGCAGCCGCGGCCGCGGCGGCTCCATGCACCTGTTCGACGTCGAGCGGCGCTTCATCGGCGGCAGCGCCATCGTGGGGGGCGCCCTGCCGCTGGCGGTGGGCTATGCCCTGGCCGACCGGCTGGCCGGTCGCGACAGCGTCAGCGCCTGCTTCTTCGGCGACGGCGCCGTGGCCGAGGGGGAGTTCCACGAGTCGCTCAACCTCGCCACCCTATGGCAGCTGCCGGTGCTCTTCCTGTGCGAGAACAACCGCTACGCCATGGGCACCGCGCTCGAGCGCCACCAGTCCCAGGTCGACCTGGCCGCCAAGGCCGCCGCCTACCGCCTGCCCAGCGAGTCGGTGGACGGCATGGACGTGGCGGCGGTAGCCCGTGCCACCGAGGCGGCGGTCGACCAGGTGCGCGCGGGACAGGGGCCGATGTTCCTCGAGTACCGCACCTACCGCTTCCGCGCCCACTCGATGTTCGACCCCGAGCACTACCGCGACAAGGCGGAGGTCGAGCGATGGAGGCAGCGCTGCCCCGTCGAGACCTTCGCCCGGGACGCGGCGGCCTGCGGGCTACTCGCCGCCACGGTGCGCGACGAGGTCGAGCGCGAGGTGGCCGAGGAGATCGACGCTGCCGTGGCCTTCGTCGAGGCGGGCACCTGGGAGCCGGTGGAGCATCTCTGCCGCGACGTCTATGCCCGGGAGGTGCGGCCATGACCACGCAGACGATCGCCTACCGCGAGGCCCTGCGCCAGGGGCTGCGCGCGGCGCTGGCCGACGACGAGCGGGTCTTCCTGATGGGCGAGGACGTGGGCCGCTACGGCGGCACCTATGCGGTCAGCCACGGCCTGCTGGAGGAGTTCGGCGAGGCGCGCATCCGCGACACCCCGCTCTCCGAGTCGACCTTCACCGGGGCCGGCATCGGCGCGGCGCTCAACGGCATGCGCCCCATCGTCGAGATCATGACGGTAAACTTCAGCCTGCTGGCCCTCGACCAGATCATCAACAATGCCGCCACCCTGCGGCACATGTCCGGCGGACAGCTCAATGTGCCGCTGGTGATCCGCATGACCACCGGCGGCGGCCGCCAGCTCGCCGCCCAGCACTCCCACAGCCTGGAGGGGTGGTATGCCCATATCCCGGGACTGCGCATCGTCGCCCCGGCGACCCACGAGGACGCCCGCGGCATGCTGCTCGCCGCCCTGGAGGACCCCGACCCGGTGTTGATCTTCGAGCACGCCCTGCTGCTGAATGCCGAGGGGACGGTCGAGGGCGAGCCACGCCCCATGGAACTCGACCATGCCGCGATCCGCCGCGAGGGCGGCCAGGTCAGCCTGATCACCTACGGCGGCATGCTGCACAAGACGCTGGCGGCCGCCGACCAACTGGCCGCAGAGGGCATCGACACCGAGGTGCTCGACCTGCGCACCCTGCGTCCACTGGACGACGCGGCGATCATGGCCAGCGTGGCGAAGACCCACCGGGTGGTGGTGATCGACGAGGGCTGGCGCAGCGGCAGCCTGTCGGCCGAGATCATCACCCGCATCAACGAGCAGGCCTTCTTCGAGCTGGATGCCCCGCCGGTGCGGGTCTGCACCCAGGAGGTGCCGATCCCCTACGCCAGGCACCTCGAGGATGCGGCGATCCCCCAGGTCGAGGACATCGTCGCCGCCGTCCACCGGCTGCTCGGATGATGGCAAGGCCCGCAGGAGAGACGCACCCATGAGCGAGTTCCGCATGCCCTCGCTGGGCGCCGACATGGAGAGTGGCACCCTGGTCGAGTGGAACATCCGGCCCGGCGAACGGGTCGAGCGCGGGCAGATCGTCTGCGTGGTCGAGACCCAGAAGGGGGCTATCGACGTGGAGATCTGGGAGACCGGCACCGTGGAGCGGCTGGTGGCGGAGGAAGGCCAGAAGGTCCCGGTGGGCGAGGTGCTGGCGGTGATCCTTGGCGATGGCGAAAAAGACGAAGGCGGAAAAGCCGAGGACGACGGCCGGGAGACACCGGCCGAGCGCCCCACCCCCGAAGCGTCCCAGGCGCCTTCGCCCCGGGCACCCGACCTCTCGCCGCCGCCTACGACGGCGACGCCGGACGTGGCATCTTCCGGCGTGCGGCTGCGCATCTCCCCGGCCGCTCGCAGGCGGGCCGCCGAGCTGGGCCTCGACCCGGCAGGCGTGAACAGCAGCGGTATCGACGGCAGCATCACCCTGGAGGATATCGAACGCGCGGCACAGGCAGCCCAAGGTGGCCAGTCCACCCGGGCAGTCGCCACGACCGACGCCCACGCCGCCATGCGCCAGGCCATCGCCACCGCCATGGCACGCTCCAAGCGCGAGATCCCCCACTACTACCTGGGCAACACCCTCTGCGTGGAGCCGGCCCTGGCCTGGCTCGAGACCCATAACGCCGAGCGCCCGGTGACCGAGCGGCTAATCTTCCCGGTGCTGCAGCTGCGCGCCGTGGCGCTGGCACTCGAGGCGGTGCCGGAACTCAACGGCTGGTTCGTCGACGATGCCTTCCAGCCGGCCGAGGGGGTGCACCTGGGAGTGGCCATCGCCCTGCGCGGCGGCGGGCTGGTGGCCCCGGCACTGCACGACGCCGACCGGCTCGCGCCGGACGTCATGATGGCCGCGCTGCGCGACCTGCTGACCCGCGCCCGAAAGGACCGGCTGCGAAGCTCCGAGCTCACCGCGGCCGGCCTCACGGTCACCAACCTGGGCGACCTGGGCGTGGAGAGCGTCCAGGGCGTCATCTACCCGCCCCAGGTGGCGCTGGTCGGCTTCGGGCGCATCGCCGAACGGCCCTGGGTCCGCGACGGCCAGGTGGTGGCCGCCCGCTGCCTTCACGCCTCGCTGGCCGCCGACCACCGGGTCACCGACGGCGCCCTCGGCGCGCGCTTCCTGACCCGACTCACCGACCTGCTGACGGAGCCCGAGCGCCTATGGCCAACCTGAGCCGCGACACCCTCCGCGAGACCGTCATCGACGCCATCCTGGCGGTGGCTCCCGAGGCCGATATCGACGCCCTGCCCCCCGACCGCCCCTGGCGGGAGGCGCTGGAGATCGACTCCTTCGACTTCCTCAACATCCTGGTCGACCTCGAGAAGCGCCTCGGCGTCAGCGTGCCGGAAAGCGACTACCACGAGCTCGCCACCCTGGCGGGGCTGATCGACTACCTGGAGCGACGACTGGGCGCGTGAGTCGGCGGTCGTCGCGGACGATGCCCGCCGCGGGTAGCCGCGGCGGGCGCCAGGCCGGCCAGGATCAGCTTCACGGCGCGCATCATGGTGTCACCTCCCTCAGCGGTCATCGCGGATCGGCCCGAACTCCACCGGCAGCCAGCGATAGCCCTCGCCGTCGCGGATCACGTGGCCGATGCCGGGAAACGGCAGGTGGGCGCCGGCCACCCAGTGCGCGTCCTCGGCGGCGCCCTCGAACACCGCCTCGCGGGTCGCGATGGCCTGCTCGGGGTCGGTGTCGAACTCGATCGCCACGCTCGGGTCATCGAACTGCACGCCGTAGCTATGCACCACGTCGCCCCACACCAGGAGCTCGTCGTCCCCACCCTCGAACAGGAAGCTGGCATGGCCCGGCGTATGGCCATGGGTGTCCCTGGCCTGAAGGCCCGGCAGCAGCTCCTCGCCGGGCTCGAAGGTCGAGAAGCGCCCCGCCTCGCGGTACGGTGCCACGGCGTTGCGCGCCATGTCGAAGAAGGCCCGGTCGTCCTCGGGGACGGCCTCGGCCTGTGCCTCGCTCAGCCAGAAGTCGGCGTCGTCGCGGCTGGCGCGCAGCTCGGCGTTGGGATAGACCGGCTCGCCCTCGCCATCGACCAGCCCGCAGACGTGATCGGGATGCAGGTGGGTCATCAGCAGGGTGTCGACCTCCTCGGGGGCATAGCCCGAGGCCCGCAGGTTGTCCGGCACCTGACCCAGGGTCGGGCCGAAGCAGGCCGCGGAGCCCGCGTCCACCAGCACCAGGTACTCCCCGGTGTGCACCAGGAAGGCGTTGACCGCCGTCTGCACGCCCTGCTCGGTGTCAATGAACAGGGCATCGAGGTGGTCGCGAAGCGCTTCCTGGTCCATGCCCTTCAGCAACCCGGTATGAAGGTCGATATAGCCGTCGTAGAGGGCCGTGACCTCGTGCTGGTCGACCATCATGCGAAACCAGCCGGGCACCTGCTCGCGAAGCTGGTCGGGAGGCGCTGCCTGGGCGGACAGCGCGACGCCGGCCGTCACCAGCAGGCCGGCACGCGAAAGGCGCATCGGGAAGGGTGTCATGCAAGATCTCTCCTGTGTCGATAAAGGGATGACCACGAAAGCGCCGAACGGCCGGATGCGGCTCAACTACCCCCGCTCGGCCAGCTGCCAGTCGTTGTCGGTGAGCGGCTGACCACCCTCGGGCGTGACCCGCACGGTGTCGCTCAGGCCGATGCCCCACTGCCCCGGCAGGCGCAGGCAGAGCGGCAGGTGGAAGACCATGTCCTCGGCGAACTCGCGATGCTGGCCGCGGGCGATGTAGCCGGTGCCCTCGACCCAGCTGGGCGGGAACTGGGCGCCCACCGCATAGCCGAACACCCCCGAGAAGAACACGCGGTCGACGTGGGGGGCGAGCACTGCCTCCGCGGCCCGTGCGGCATCATCGAAGCTGTTGCCGGGGCGCATCGCCGCGGTCAGTGCCTCGAACATCTCGCGGCAGACATCGCGCAGCGCCTGCATCTCGGTGCTGGCCCGGCCGGCCACGGCGGTGCGCATCATCGGCGCGGTATAGCGGTGGAAGGCCGAGCCGAACTCCAGGAACACCGGCTCGTCCGCGGCGATCACGTGGCGCTTGTGGTTGACGTGGATGACGCTGATGCGCCGGCCGGTGGTGACGATGGGCTGCAGGCTCATGAACTCGCTGCCGGCCGCCAGCAGCGCCCGGCTGCCTTCCGCCGCGACGTCGTTGTCGGTGATCCCGGGCGCGATGACCTCGATGGCCGCCCGCAGGCCGGCGGCGGTGATCCGCGCGCTCTCGCGCAGGCACTCGAGCTCCGCCGGCGTCTTGACGATGCGGATGCGGTCGAGCAGCTCGCCGCCGTCGTCGCGGAAGCGCCCGCTGCCAAGGCGTGCCTGCAGTTCGCGGATCACGCCGAAGCGCAGGCCGGCCCCGAAGAGGTCCAGGCCGATGGCATGGTAGGGGGCGAGGATCTCGGCCAGCGGCGCGATCACCTCCTCGATGCCCTCCCAGCGATAGCCCAGGATCTCGTCCACCGTGGCGGTGACCACGGCCGGGCCGGTCTCGATGGAGGGCACCTGCAGAACCAGGCGGTCGGCCGTGACCACCAGGCAGGTGTACACCGAGACCTCGAAGGTGTGATAGCCGGTCAGGTAGAAGATGTCGGCGGGGTCGGTCAACAGCAGCGCCTCGAGCCCGGCTCCCTGCATGGCCTGTCTCACGCGGCGACGACGCGCCGTGAACTCCTCGGGGGCAAAGGGCAGCTCGCTCTCGGCGAGGCAGTCGGCCAGCGCATGGCGGTAGGCGTGATGATCCATCGGGTGACGCTCCTGGGTGAACGAGACTCCCTGCCAGTGTAGCCATGACGGGCGTCGGGTCCCCCCGGAATCGCGGCAAAATATCCCTGTTCGCCTCCGCCCCGGTTTCGTAGAATCCAGCCTCGTGTTTCGACGCCACAGGACAATGCAATGGGCAGGGCCTTCCAGAACCGCAAGGAATCCATGGCCAAGACGGCCGCCGCCAAGACCAAGGTGTACAGCAAGTACGGCCGCGAGATCTACGTCTGCGCCAAGCAGGGTGGCACCGACCCCGCCGGCAACCTGGCCCTGCGCGGCCTGATCGAGCGCGCCAAGAAGGACCAGGTCCCCAGCCACGTGATCGACAAGGCCCTGGACAAGGCGTCCGGCGTGGGCGGCGAGGACTTCTCGCCGGCCCGCTACGAGGGCTTCGGGCCGGGCAACTGCATGGTCATCGTCGAGTGCCTGACCGACAACCCGAACCGCACCTTCGGCGACGTGCGCGCCTGCTTCAACAAGGCCAAGAGCAAGCTCGGCACCCCTGGCAGCGTCAGCCACATGTTCGACCACTGCGCCATCCTCGTCTTCCCCGGCGATGACGAGGAGGCCACGCTCGAGGCACTGATGGAGGCCGATGTCGACGTCACCGACCTCGAGAGCGAGGGGGGCCATGTCACCGTCTTCGCCCCTCATACCGAGTACGCCAAGGCCAAGCAGGCGCTGCTCGACGCCTTCGGCGAGCTCGACTTCGAGGTCGACGAGATCCAGTTCGTGCCCCAGACCGTGACCCCGGTCGAGGGCGACGACGTGGCGATGTTCGAGAAGCTGATCGACACCCTCAGCGACCTGGACGACGTGCAGAACGTCTTCCACAACGCCGAGATTGCCAGCGAGGCGTGAGGCACCGCACCGGCTATTGTCTGACGATATCGGGTCCTGACGACAACGGCCGGCCATCCTGGCCGGCCGTTGTCGGTTGGTGGTAGCGCGACCGCAGCGCTGCCTCAGTCACGCGCCCCCACGGGGATCATCAGGTGCTGGTAGTCCGTGCCTTTCCACATCACGTAGGGCCCGCCGCTGTGGGGGTCGGTCGGGTAGGCCTCCAGCAGCTCCGCCGGGGCGATAAGCATCAGGTGCGGCCCCTCCTCGACCCACTCGTTGTCATCCGTGGGCCCCTCGGCGTAGGGGTCGACGTTGCTCGCCCCCTCGTCGCCGGCCAGCATGTAGGCGATGCCCATCGACTCGGCCTCGAACGGCTCCTTGTTCTGCCAGGCCTGTCCCCACTCCTGCCAGGCCTCGTCGAGGCACAACGGCGCCGTCCCGGTCATGCTCGGCGGCGTCGGCATGCAGGTATAGCCGTTCGCGCCCTCCTTGAGCACGTTGCCTTCCCAGTCGACCACCTGGGCACCTTCCGCCATGCCCGGCCAGGCGGCCGCCAGGGCATCGTCGATCTTCGCCTGGTCGGCCACGGCCACGCCGTACCCCGCCAGACTCGCCAGCAGGACGGCAAGGCCAGACCCGGCCATCCGCTGCATACCGTCATTCAGGTTCATCATTGTCGTTGTCCTCCCAGTGCGGGAGGGAGCATCGCGGCGGTGGCCACGCGTTCAATCAGGTCACCGCCAGCAGGGCATACGCCCTCCCGGAACTCCGGAGTCCTCCCTGAGCCGCTTCACCTTCCAGTGCACCCCCAGTACAGTTCCGCGGGGCTGCGACTGCCAGCCGGAAGCGGGAAAATCAGTCGAGGGGGTCAGGCGACGTCATCACACAGGGCAGATGTCTGATGGCTGAGGGGAGACGGGCGCCGCGGGAGCGCCCGGCTCGGGTGGATCACTCCACCGTGATGGTGATGGGGTCGGAGGTGACCGGCGGGTCGAAGCTGACATGGTTGGCATCCATGAACAGCAGCTGCAGGGTATGCTCGCCGGATTCGAGTTCCAGGGTGGTCTCGGTCTGGCCGCCGCCGAAGTGTCGCATCTCGTCATTGGCCGGCAGGGGCTGGTCGAGATCCACCTCGTCCAGCGGCGTGTCGACCAGCAGGTGGTGGTGGCCGGTGCCCTCGGCCTGGGTGCCGGCGGGCGCCACGCCCATGCCCTTGAGCCCCATGCGCACGGTCAGCGGGCTCTCGACGGTGGCCCCCGCCTCCGGCGAGATGAAGTAGACCTCGGTCCCTTCCGGGGCCGAGGCGCGTTCCATCTGGGCCAGGGCCGAACCGGCCAGCAGCACGCCGCCCGCCAGGGCCAGGCCCGCTATCCACTTGTTCATTGGCGTCTCCTCGTCGATGAGCGGGGTCGCCCGCCTCGGGCGACGCTCGCCTACAGCGTAGTCGAGCCAGGCATGGAGCGTCACGGCTGGCCGGATGCGCTGCCGAGCAGGTCACGGATCGCCTCGGCCTCCAGGGTTTCCTGCTTCTCCAGGGCCGAGGCCAGGGTCTCCAGGTCGCTTCGATGGGCTTCGAGGAGCTCACGACCGCGCGCCTCGAGGTCGGTCAATAGCCGCTGTATCTCCTCATCGACCAGCCCCGCCATGGCTTCGCTGTGTTCGCGGGACTGGGCAATCTCCTTGCCCAAGAAGACATGCTCCTGACTCTGGGCGAACATGACCGGCCCGATGCGCTCGCTCATCCCCCAGCGTGCCACCATGCGACGTGCCAGCTGCGTGGCCTGCTCCAGGTCATTCTCGGCGCCGCTCGACACCTCTCCGAAGACGATGGACTCCGCCAGGCGGCCGCCGAACATCACGGTGATGCGGTCCCGGAGATAGGCTTCGCCATGGTTGTAGCGCTCCTCGTCGGGCACTTGAGCGGTCACGCCCAGGGCGCGTCCCCGTGGCAGCACCGTGACCTTTTCGAGAGGGTCGGCCTTGGGCAGCAGGTAGGCGAGCAGCGCATGGCCCGACTCGTGGTACGCCACGATGTGGCGCTCGCGCTCGGAGAGGCCGGCATCCTTGGCCTCGCCCAGCAGCAGGCGGTCGCGGGCCGCCGAGAAACAGGCCCAGTCCACCGCCTGCTGGTCATTGCGGCCCGCCTGAAGGGCGGCCTCATTGGCCAGGTTGGCCAGGTCCGCCCCCGAGAAGCCGATGGTGATCTCGGCCAGCCGCTCGAGATCGACGTCATCGGCCAACGGCATGTCGCGCGTATGAACGCGCAGGATATCCCGGCGCGCCTCGCGATGCGGATTCTCCAGGGTGACCTTGCGATCGAAGCGGCCCGGCCGCAGCAGGGCCGAATCCAGCACGTCCGGGCGGTTGGTGGCGGCCAGGACGACGACGGACTCATCGGCCTGGAAACCGTCCATCTCGGAGAGAATCTGGTTGAGGGTCTGCTCGCGTTCATCGTGACCGCCCCCCATGCCGGCGCCTCGGGAGCGACCGATGGAATCCAGCTCATCGATGAAGATGACCGCCGGCGCCTGCTCCTTGGCCTGCTTGAAGAGATCACGGACGCGCGACGCCCCGACGCCCACAAACATCTCGATGAACTCCGAGCCGCTGATGCTGAAGAACGGCACGTCGGCCTCGCCGGCTACCGCCTTGGCCATCAGTGTCTTGCCCGTGCCCGGCGGGCCCATCATCAGGATGCCACGGGGGATCTTGGCCCCCAGCGCCTGGAAGCGTGCCGGCGCCTTAAGAAACTCGACCACCTCGAGCACTTCGCGTTTCGCATTCTCCGAGCCAGCCACATCGCTCAGGCGCACCTGGCTCTCTTCACTGCTCACCCGCCGGGCGCTGGACTTGCCCATATTGAAGAGCCCGCCGCCCGACATGGCACGCTGCTGCATCCGGTTCCAGAACCAGAACAGCAGGCCCAGGATCAGGATCCAGGGCAGAGCGCCGACGAGAATGCGCTGCCACCAGGGCGGATCGATGGGTTCGGCGTCGATGCGCACGCCATTCGCCTCGAGACGCTCGAGCAGGCGCTCGCCCTCGACATCCGGACGCGTGGACTCGAAGCCCTCGGCCTCGCCGAGGTCCCGTGCTTCGAGACCTGCATCGTTGAAGGAGCCTTCCACCGACTGGCCACGCAGCGTGACCGAGTCGACGTGACCCTGGTCCACGGCCGTCAGGAATTCGGAGTAGGTGAGCTCGGCCTGCGGGTGACGCTGGGCCGAATCGAGATAGTGGAACAGCAGCACGATGGCCAGTGCGATCCAGATGAAGAGCCACCACTGCCGACGGGAGGGCTGGACCTCTTCGGGGTACCAGAGGGGCGAACGCTTGGGTCGGTTGCGATCCTGGCCGGAGGAGGAGTCGTTATCGTGTCGGGTCATGGTGGGCTCGGCGTTGGGATCAAACCGTTTCAACATGCCGATACCCACCCGGGATTACAAGCTCACCTTCGGGGCTAGTCGACCGTCACGGTGATCGCCTCAAAGACCGCTGGCGATGGAAGCTCATGTCGCGGTAGTCCATAAAAAAGCAAAGGCTCGCGATGACGGCGTGTCACCGCAGCACCAAGAGATCACAGCTAGCCCCCAAGCCCGATGCCTCCGGCTGCGGTATCGTGGTAGTCCATCCGCGACCAGAGACTGCCCTCCAGAAGGTCACAGCCTTGATGACGCAGATAATCGGCCTGGGCACGGTTCGTCACACCACTGGCTACAACCGCCATGCCGAGTTCCTGGGCCAAGAGGATGGCGGAACGGATGATCGCCTGATATGAGGGATTGTCGAGGCACCTCGAGATGAACCGCTCAGGTATCTTGAGGCTGTCGAAGGGACAGCCGTTGTCGAACTGTCCGAGGAGCGACTGACCGTTGCCGAACTGGTCGATGGCCAACCTGATGCCCAGGGCTTTCAACCGCTGGAGGATGTCTTCGCTGCGCAGCGGGGCGCTCATCAGGCCACTCTCGGTCAGCTCGAGCTCCAGCATCTGGCCAGGAAGACCGCTGCATGAAAGGGCCTGCGCGACCCGCTCGACGAGTCCCTCCCCCTGCAGTTCGGCATTCGATACCTGCACCACCACGTACAGCTCGACGCCCGCATCGAACCAGGCGCGAGCATGTCGACATGCGCTCGAGAGCAGCCAGCGACCGATGGCCGCGACCTCACCGGTTGCTTCGGCGGCCGCCATCCAGCGCGCCTGCCCGATATCACCGAAGCGACTCGAGTGCCAGCGGGGATGAACCGACACGGCCACGACCTGGCCGCCATGCGCACTGATCAAGGGACGATAGTGCAGCTCGAGCTCCCCGCGGGGCAGGGCCTCACGCAGGGCGGAGGAGAGCAGCGCAAGGGGGGCTGGATCCGTGTCATCGAGCAGCGCCGTCGAGAAGAGCTGGTACCGGCGAAGCCCGAGCCGCTGGGCACGACGCCTGGCCAGGTTGGCGTGTCGCATCAACGCCTGGACGCTGTCCCCATGATCGGGAAACAGACTGACGCCAATGCAGCAGCTCGTGAAGACCTGCTGGCCATCGAGCTCGACGGGGGAACTGGTCCAATCGAGCAGGCGCTCGAGGATCGGCCACAACGCTTCTGTGCTCACAAAGCCGGGTAGCACCGCTACCATCTCATCACTGCTGAGCCGGCTGACAATGGCATGACCGCCCAGGCAGCGCTTAATGCGCTGCGCGGTCTCATGCAGGAAGTAATCGCCCATTTCCAGTCCCAGCGAATCATTGATCGCCTTGAGCTGGTCGATGTCGATATGCAGCACCGCGACCTTGCCCCTCAGGGCGGTGGGGGCGGCGATGAAGGCCGCCAGCCGCCGTTGGGCATACTGACGGGTCGTCAGTCCGGTCACCCCGTCGTGGAGGGCATGGTCGGCCAGGTCCATCAGCATAGCGTTGCTTGATGCCTGAACCGCCTCCAGCGCGGCCTCTGCCTGCAGGCGAGAAGCATGTTCGCGGCGCAGTGCCGACGCTTGCTGTTGTAGACGAGAAATCTCGCGCAACTGTTGACGCGGCGCCAGACAGCTGTAGCGCTCGGCCGGCACCACATGGGAGTGGTGATCGCAGATCGACTCGAAGGCACCTTGGGCATCGTCGAAATGCTCTAGCGCATAGCTGCACAGCAGGGTCAGTGGCATGCGGTGGCAAGCCGCGTGCCAAAAGGCCTCGAGACGCACCGCCGCTTCGTGATTGCCCTCCGCGCACAGCAGGTTGACCAGTTCGCCGAAGGCACGGGTGGGCAGGGGCGCCCAGGCGGCGATATCGGCGAGGAGATGCGCTTCGAACAGGGTCTCGTCCGGCATGCCATCCAGCATGATGGTCTGCAGCATCGTCTGGGCATCGTGTGTCACCAGTTGCCCGCTGGCAAGGGCCGCGCCGGTGTCCAGGCCCGACGCCTCCAGCCGCTGCAGCACCGCCGCCAGGTGAGGGGCCGTCAACAACACCACCAGGCGTTCTCCGGCCTCGGCACCGACCTTGAGATAATCGGCCACGACCTCGGCGAGAAAGGCGTCGTCCTCATAGAACTGGACGACATGATCATGGGACTGGCACTGAGCGGCGACGGACACAGGCGACCCTTCCACGACTGGGACATGTCACTCGATCAATTCGCCCACATCAGCTTTATTAACACGACAAGACGTGAATCGATCGAAGTATTGTTTGATAGTTCGACCATCCCTAGGTATCACGCCCTGGGCCAGCAGTCAAAGTCGCATCCGTAATGCATGTTACCGCTCGCCGTGGGACTCCCGCCAGGCCTCGGCGGCCTCCTCGACGCCTGGCTCCTCGTCCCGGGACAGCGCGGCACGCCGCTCGGCCTCCTCCTCGCGGACGTCGTCGATCACGGTCATCAGCTCGTCCACGTCCACGGTACTGGTGTCGTGCTCGAAGCAGCCGGTCAGCTGGCTGTCCGGGTGCAGGTCACCAGCCTCATAGAGCGCCCAGATCTCCTTGCCGTAATCGGTGGCCAGTAGCTCCGGGGCGAAGCGGCCGAAGTAGCGGCGCATGTTGTCGACGTCACGCTCGAACATCATCTCGGCACTGTTATTGCCGGCGGCATCCACCGCCTGGGGGAGGTCGATGATCACCGGGCCATCGGCGGAGAGCAGCACGTTGAACTCGGAGAGGTCGCCATGGATCAGGCCGGCACACAGCATGCGCACCACGTCCCCGATCACCTTGGCGTAATGGGCCCGGGCCTCGTCGGCGGTCAGGGTCACGTCGTCCAGCCGCGGCGCGGTCAGGCCCTCGGCATCGGTGATCATCTCCATCAGCAGCACGCCGTCGACGAAGCCATACGGTTTGGGCACGCGCACGTCCGCCGCCGCCAGCCGGTAGAGGGCATCGACCTCGGCGTTGAGCCAGGCCTGCTCCTGCTCCTTCTGGCCGTAGCGGGTCTTCTTGGCCATCGCCCGGGACCGGCGGCTGTTGCGCTCCTTGCGTCCCTCCTGGTACTGCACGGCCTGCTTGAAGCTGCGCTGCTTGGCCTCCTTGAAGACCTTGGCACAGCGCCGCTCGCCATGGGAGCGCACCACGTACACCTGGGCTTCCTTGCCGCTCATCAGCTGGCTCTCGACCGCGTCGATCAGGCCGTCATCGACCAGCGGTTGCAATCTCTTGGGTATCTTCATGTCACCACGTTGGCATAGAACCCGTCGGCTGGGTATCCCGCGGGCGTATCACGTTTTCCTTCCGGTCAGCGGCTGATGCGGCGGGCACGAAAGGTGCGCCCCTTGAGCTTGCCGTTGCCCAGCTGGTCGAGGGCCGCCGCGGCGACGTCGCGCCGCACGGCCACGTAGGCGCTGTTGGCGAGCACCTTGATCTTGCCGACCTGATCCCCGGCGATCCCCCCCTCGCCGGTCAGGGCACCGAGGATGTCGCCGGGTCGCAGCTTCTGCTTCTTGCCACCACCGAGCTGCAGGGTCGCCATGGCGGGGTGGAAGGGCTGGCGCTCCAGCACCGGGCGTGAGGGCAGCGGCTCGGTCACGAGCGGCTCGCCGAGCAGCTCGGCGAGCCGCGCCAGCCGGTAGTCCTCCTGCTCGGTGAGCAGGGTACAGGCGGTCCCCGAGCCGCCGGCCCGGCCGGTGCGGCCGACACGGTGGACATGCACCTCGAGCTCACGGGCGATGCGGTAGTTGAACACTGCGTCCAGGGCGTCGATGTCCAGTCCGCGCGCGGCCACGTCGGTGGCCACCAGGATCGAGGTGCTGCCGTTGGCGAACAGCACCAGCAGGCGGTCGCGGTCGCGCTGCTCCAGGTCGCCGTGCAGCGCCAGTGCACTGAAGCCCGCGTCGTTCAGGGCCTCGGCGACCTCGTCGGTCTCGCGCTTGGTGTTGCAGAACACCACGCTCGACGCGGGACGAAAGTGCAGCAGCAGGCGGCGCAGCGCCTCGAAGCGGGCCGACTCGTCCGCCACCCGGTAGAAGTGCTGGCGGATCGTGGTCGCGTCGTGGGGCTCGGCCACCTCCACGCTGACCGGCTCGCGCATCAGCCGCTCGGCGATGGGCCGGATGCCCTCGGCATAGGTGGCGCTGAACAGCAGCATCTGGCGGTCCGCAGGGGTCTCGCCGATGATCGCCTCCATGGTCGCCAGGAAGCCCATGTCGAGCATGCGGTCGGCCTCGTCGAGCACCAGGGTCTCGAGCGCCCCCAGGGCCAGCGAGCCCTTGCGCAGGTGCTCCTCCACCCGCCCCGGCGTGCCGACGACGATGTGCGCGCCATGCTCCAGCGATGCCAGCTGCGGCCCCAGCGGGGCCCCTCCGCACAGGGTCAGTACCTTGACGTTGGGCAGGCTGCGCGCCAGGCGGCGGACCTCGCCGGCCACCTGGTCCGCCAGCTCGCGGGTCGGGCAGAGCACCAGCCCCTGCACCCGGAAGTCTGCCACCGACAGCCGCGACAGCAGCGCCAGGCCGAAGGCGGCGGTCTTGCCCGAGCCGGTCTTCGCCCGGGCGATGACGTCGCGGCCCGCCAGCATGGGCGGCAGGCTCTCGGCCTGGATCGGCGTCATGGCGTGATAGCCCAGCGAGGCGAGGTTGGCCAGCAGTTCCGGCGCCAGCGACAGCGTGGCGAAATCGGGAGAGGAATCAGACACGTGGATAGACCTGCAAGGGAAAGCGGGCAGCGGGACAGGGCGCGAAGAGGGCGGGCGCCATCGAGCCGGGGCCGTGGAAGCGATGATGGAGGCCGCCAGCATAGCAGAAAGTGGCGCGCAACACCCGGCTCGGTGATGCCACCGCGACCTTCGCTGCCCGCCTCACCGCTGGCTTGCCCCGCTTACGGACAGGGCCATGTCTCAACGGCGCCCATCTTCTATAGTCAGAGGCAGGGCGGGCGCATGCCACCCGCGACCATCACGCCACATTACGAGGGGGCCCACCGCGGATCATGTGCCTGGCGATTCCCATGCAGATCACCCGTATCGACGGCGACACGGCGCGCGCGGCCTCCCGAGGGATCGAGCGCGACATCGACCTGATGCTGGTCCAGGACCAGGCCCTCGCCGTGGGCGACTTCGTCATCGTGCATGTCGGCTACGCCCTCCAGCGACTGGACCCCGAGGATGCCCTGGCGACCTGGCGGCTTCTCGACGAGATGGACGATGCCACCCTCGCAGAGGCGGACGACGGACGTGCATGAGCTGAGCCTGTGCCGCTCGCTGGTCCGCCAGGCCAGCCGGGTCGCCGCCGAGCATGGCGCGCTGCGCATCCGGCGCGTCAGCCTCCGCATCGGGCCGCTCTCCGGGGTCGAGGCCGCGCTGATGCGCGAGGCCTTTCCGCTGGCCAGCCGCCATACCGCCGCCGAGGGTGCGCGACTGGAGATGGCCAGCTGTCCGGTCCGGGTGCACTGCCCCCGCTGCCGGCAGGAGGCCGAGGCCAGCGTCAACGACCTGAGCTGCCCGCGCTGCGGTCACTGGCAGACCCGGTTGACCGGTGGCGACGAGCTCCTGCTGGTCAGCGTCGACCTCGCCGACACTTCCCTTCCTCCGACCGCATAGGAGCCTCATCGTGTGCCAGACCTGCGGCTGCGCCCTTCCCGATCACTTGCAGCACGCCTCGAACGAGCACGACGTCCACACCGTGGAGGTCCTGGAGGGCCTGAGAGCCCAAAACGACGAGGTCGCGCACCATAACCGCGAGCACTTCGACCGCAACGGGTTGCTGGTCATCAATCTGATGTCCTCGCCCGGCGCCGGCAAGACCAGCCTGCTGGAGGCCACTATCGAGGCGCTGGGCACTCGCTACCGACTGGCGGTGATCGAGGGCGACCTGGAGACCGAGAACGACGCCCGGCGCATCCGTGCCAGGGGCGTTCCCGCCGTCCAGATCACCACCGGCAGCGCCTGCCACCTGGATGCCGCCATGGTGCACCGCGCGGCTCATGCGCTGCCGCTGGAGGCCCTGGACCTCCTGTTCATCGAGAACGTCGGCAACCTGGTCTGCCCCGCGAGCTTCGACCTGGGCCAGCATGCCAACGTCACCCTGCTCTCGACCCCGGAGGGCGACGACAAGCCGCTCAAGTACCCGGTCATGTTCCGCGCCAGCGACCTGGTGCTGGTCACCAAGACGGACCTGCTGCCGGTCCTCGACGACTTCGACGTCGACGCCGTGGCGGAGCACATGCACCGGCTCGCCTCTGCCGCCCCGGTGATGGCGCTGAGCAGCCGCTCGGGACCGCTCGACGCCTGGCTGGAGTGGCTCGAGGCGGGCCTCGCCGAGCGGCGCCGACCGGCCTTCCGCCCGGCGCCTCACGCCGAAGGCGCGCGCCTCCTGTCTCGCCCCCGGGGCCTCGCCTGAGCCATGGCGCTCCCCACCCCCGGCGAGTGGCTGGACCGGATCCGCGCCCTGCCCCGGCCGGCATCGGGCCGCCTGCGGATCATGAACGTCTGCGGCGGCCACGAGCGCACCATCACCCATGCCGGCCTGCGCAAGGTGCTGCCCGACTACCTGGAGCTGATTCCCGGGCCCGGTTGCCCCGTCTGCGTCTGCCCCGAGGAGGACATCCATGCCGCGGTGGCCCTGAGCCTCGCGGACGACGTCATCGTCGCCACCTTCGGCGACATGATGCGCGTGCCCTGCAATGCCCCCCGGCGGGAGCCGCGCTCCCTGCAGGCCGCCCGCGCCCTCGGCGGCCGGGTGGTCCCGGTCGCCTCCCCCGGCGAGGTGCTGACCCTGGCCCGCCAGCATCCCGGAAAGCGGGTGGTCTTCTTCGCCGCCGGCTTCGAGACGACCACGGCACCGATCGCCGCCCTCTTCTCCCGGACGGACCTGCCGGACAACCTGCTGCTGCTGCTCAGCGCCCGCCAGACCTGGCCGGCCATCGCCCACCTGCTCGCGGACGGCGCGCCGGGCTTCGATGCGCTGATCGCCCCCGGGCATGTGGCGACCATCATGGGCGCCGAGCAGTGGCGCTTCGTGGCCGAGGCGCACGGCCTGCCCACCGCCGTGGCCGGCTTCACCCCCGGCCTGATCCTGGCGGGCCTGCATGCGGTACTCCAGCAGGCGCTCGACCGCACCCCGCGGCTCGACAACGCCTACCCGCAGTGCGTCACCGCCGCCGGCAACCGCCGGGCACAGGCGCTGATGGGCTCGCTGTTCGAGGTCACCGACGCCGAGTGGCGCGGCATCGGCACCCTGCCCGATTCCGGCTACGGCTGCACCGCGACCCTGGCCGAACGCGATGCCCGCCGACACTTTCCCGAGGTGTTCGAGGCCGCCTACGCGCGACGCGGCGAGATGCCGCCCGGCTGCGACTGCGCCGAGGTGGTGCTGGGGCGCATCCGCCCCCCCCAGTGCCGACTCTACGGCAGCGCCTGCCGGCCCGAGAGCCCGGTGGGCCCCTGCATGGTCTCCGAGGAGGGCGCCTGCCGGATCTGGTGGAGCCATGGCGTCCGGCCGTCGCAGGAAGCGCCCGCGGGGCGGAACGCCGCCACCCCGGTCGACGCTGCCCCTGGTGAGACTGACCCTGGTGAGACAGTCCCGATCGAGAAAGCCCCCGGTCAGGAGGCGCGACGCTGGGTACTGGCCGGCGTGGTCCAGGGCGTGGGGTTCCGGCCCTTCGTCCAGCGGCTGGCCAGCCGGCTGGACCTCGCGGGCCAGGTGCGCAACAGCGGCGGCAAGGTGGTGATCGAGGCCCAGGGACGCGCCGACCGCCTGGACGCCTTCGAGCGGGCACTGCTCGCCGAGGCGCCGCGGCTGGCGCGCCCGCGCCTCGCTCGCCGCGAGACGATCCCGGCGACGCTGAGCCCGCCGGACGCGGCCCGGCCGAACGCGGCCCGGCCGTTCGTGATCCAGCCTAGCGACGGAGAGCCGGGCGGCGCGATCCACCTGCCACTGGACACCCCGGTGTGCCCGGCCTGCCTGGCGGAGGTGCACGACCCGCAGGACCGCCACCACGGCTACCCCTTCACCCACTGCGACCAGTGCGGCCCGCGCTACAGCGTGATCGAACGGCTGCCCTACGACCGGGCGCGCACCAGCCTCAAGGCCTTTCCGCTCTGCCCCGAGTGCCGGCGGGAATACGACGACCCGCACAGCCGACGCTTCCATGCCCAGTCGATCGGCTGCCCACAGTGCGGGCCGCGGCTGACCTTTGTAGAGGGGTTCGTGGAGGGCAACCGGACGCTCACGGATCCCGAGGAGGCGCTGGCGGCCGCCATCGCGGCGCTGGCCGATGGCCGGATCGTGGCCGTGAAAGGGGTCGGTGGCTATCACCTGATGGCCGATGCCGGCAACCCGGCGGCCCTGGCGACCCTGCGCGAGCGCAAGCATCGGCCGCACAAGCCGTTCGCCGTGATGCTCCCGTGGCAGGGCGAGGACGGCCTGGACGCCGTGCGCCGGCATGCCCGGCTGGAGCCAGCCGCCGCCGAGGCCCTGCTCGCCGACGAACGGCCGGTGGTGCTACTCCCGCTGCGCGCCGACCACGGCCTCGAGGCGGGCCTCGCCCCCGGGCTCGACGAGGTCGGCGTGCTGCTGCCCTATGCGCCCCTGCACCACCTGCTGCTGGAGGCCCTGGCGCGCCCGCTGGTCGCCACCTCGGCCAATGTCGCCGGTGAGCCGATCATCGCCGACCGGGCCATGGCGGAACGACGCCTGGGCCGGGTGCCCGATGCCTTCCTGCACCATGACCGCCCCATCCTGCACCCCGTGGACGACGGCGTCCGCCGGCCCATCGCCGGCAGGGCGCGCCCGCTGCGCCCGGGGCGGGGCAGCACCCCCCTCGAGCTCGAACTGCCCTGGCGCCTGCCCCGGGCCCTGCTCGCCGTGGGCGCCCAGCAGAAGAGCACGGTCTGCCTGGCCTGGGATTCGCGGCTGGTGCTGTCGCCGCACATCGGCGAGCTGTCGGCGCTGCGCACCCAGCAGGCCTTCGCGCGGCAGATCGAGACCCTGACCGGGCTGTATGGCGTGCGCCCCGAGCTCGTCCTGCATGATGCCCACCGCGGCTACCACAGCACCCGCTGGGCCCGCGACAGCGGCCTGGCGTGCCGGGAGGTCGCCCACCACCACGCCCATGCCGCCGCCCTGTGCGGGGAACACGGCCGCTTCCGGGAGCCGACCCTGGTGTTCACCTGGGACGGTACCGGGCTGGGCCCGGATGGCACCCTGTGGGGCGGCGAGGCCCTGCTCGGCCGACCGGGGCGCTGGCGGCGCCATGCCTCGTTCGCGCCCTTTGCCCTGCCCGGCGGGGAGGCGGCCATCCGGGAGCCCTGGCGCCTGGCCGCCACCCTGGGCTGGCAGAGCGGCCTCGAGGGGCCGGTCGCCGAGGGCACCGATGAGGAGCTAGCCCTGCTGCGAGCGGCCTGGGAGCGGCGCCTCAACGCCCCCGCCTGTTCCGCCGTGGGCCGGCTCTTCGATGCCGCCGCAGCCCTGCTGGTCCCGATGCCCCGGATCAGCCACGAGGCCCAGGCCGCCATGTGGCTCGAGACGCTGGCCGAGGGCGACGGCCAGCCGCTCGAGCTCCCCCACCGACGCGACCCGGCCGGGGTGCTACGCTGTGACTGGCGCCCGCTGATCCGTCACCTCCATGACGCGCGCCTCGCCCCGTCCCGGCGCGCCGCGGACTTCCATGCCACCCTGGTCCGGGTGCTGCGCCGACAGGCCGGGGCGGCCCGGGACACCAGCGGGGTGGAGACCCTCGGCCTGACCGGCGGCGTGTTCCAGAACCGCCGGCTGACCGAGGCGGCCGTGGCAGCCCTGGAGGAGGACGGCTTCACGGTGCTGCTGCACGAGCGACTGCCCTGCAACGACGCCGCCATCAGCGTCGGCCAGGTCATGGAGTGCCTGGCCCGACGGTCACGGCACGAGGAGGAGTGAGTGACCCAGCCCGGCCCCGACACGGCCACCGTCACCCTGGCCCACGGCAACGGCGGGCGCCTCATGCGCCAGCTGATCGATGCGGTGTTCGTCCGCCAGCTGGGCAACCCCTGGCTGTCACCGCTGGCCGATGCCGCCGTCCTGCCCCCCTTCCCGGACGGCGACCATGAGCTGGTCTTCACCAGCGACGGAGTCACCGTGCAGCCGCTGTTCTTCGCCGGGGGCGACATCGGCAGCCTGGCGGTGCACGGCACCGTCAACGACCTCGCCGTCTGCGGGGCGACCCCGCGTTACCTGAGCCTCAACGCCTTCCTGGAGGAGGGGCTGCCGCTCGTGGAACTCGAGCGGATCGTCGCCAGCCTGGCCGAGGCCGCCCGGGCCTGCGACGTCCAGGTGGTGGCCGGCGACACCAAGGTACTGCCACGTGGGCTCTGCGGCGGGCTCTACTTCGGCGTGTCCGGGATCGGCACGCGGCCCGCCGGGCTGGCCCTCGGCACCCGCGGCATTCGTGCGGGGGATGCGGTGCTGGTCAGCGGGCCGCTGGGCGACCACGGCATTGCCGTGATGCTGGCCCGCGAGGAATTCGGCCTGAGCGGCGACCTGGCCTCCGACAGCGCCAGCGTGCTGCCCCTCACCCGCACGCTGCTGACGATGCCCGGCCTGCGTTTCATGCGCGACCCGACCCGCGGCGGCCTGGCGACGGTGCTGCTCGAGGTGATCCAGGCCACGGGGCTCGGCGTGACGCTCGAGGAGCCCCGGCTGCCGATCCGCGGCAGCGTGCGCAGCGTCTGCGACATGCTGGGCTACGACCCCCTCTATCTGGCCTGCGAGGGGCGGGTGGTGGCCATCGTGGCCGAGGACGAGGCCGACGAGGCCCTGCGCCGCTGGCAGGCGCTGCCGCAGGGACGAGGGGCGCGGCGGGTCGGCGCGCTCGACCCGCACCACGACCGGCTGCTGCTGGTCAACGAGTGGGGCGGCGAGCGCCTCCTGCAGGAACTCGAGGACGACCCGCTGCCGCGCATCTGCTGAACCCCGGCGGCACCGGCCACCTGACGATCGTTGAACGGGACACGGCACCATGAAGGTACGGCACTTTCTCGCCCGCGAGCACCTCCAGTCACTCCTCGACCGGCTGGTGGAGGCGGGCTATGAGGTCATCGGGCCCCGGGTGCGCGATCATGCCATCCTCTTCGAGCCCCTCACGACGGTGGCGCAGCTGCCTGTCGGGATCATCGACGACCAGGCCCCCGGCCACTACCGGCTCGAGCGCACCGATTCCGGACGCGTCTTCGACTGGGCCACGGGCCCCCAGGCGATCAAGCCGCTGACCTTCGCCCCTCGCGAGACCCTGTGGCGAAGCGAGCGCCAGCCCGACGGGCGCCTGGTGTTCCGCGAGCAGCCCCCCGAGGCCCAGCCGACGGCGGTCATCGGCGTGCGGGCCTGCGACCTGGCGGCCCTGGCGGTCCATGACCGCCACTTCCTGCATGACGCCCACCCGGACCCGCTCTACCGCGAGCGACGCCAGAACCTCTTCCTGGTCGCCGTCAACTGCATGCGCTCCGCGGCCACCTGCTTCTGTACCGCCACCGGGGACGGTCCGCGGGCACAGCACGGCTTCGACCTGGCGCTCTCGGAACTCGACGACGGCTTCGTGGTGGAGGCTCACACCCAGGAGGGCCAGGCCATCCTCGACACCCTGGAGACGACCCTGGCAAGCCATGACCAGCTCGAGCAGGTGGAGGCCGGGGTCGAGCGTGCCACCCGCCAGCAGACACGCAGGCTGCCCGACGGCTCGCTGCCGGAGATGCTGCAGGCGGCCGTTGCCCACCCCCACTGGCAGAGCCTCAACGACCGCTGCCTGACCTGCGGCAACTGCACCGCGGTCTGCCCCACCTGCTTCTGCCAGACCCACGTCGACGAGCTCTCCCTGGACGGCCAGACGGCCAGCCACGGCCGGCAGTGGGGCAGCTGCTTCGACCCCGACCACAGCTACATCCACGGCACCGTCATCCGGGCCGAACGGCCCCAGCGCTATCGCCAGTGGCTGACCCACAAGTTCGGCACCTGGGTGGAACAGTACGGCCGCAGCGGCTGCGTGGGCTGCGGCCGCTGCATCGCCTGGTGCCCGGTGGGCATCGACGTGACGGAGGAGCTGGCCGCGCTCTCCAGAGCGCCCGATGACGCGCTGTCTATAGCGCCCGACGACGCGCTGTCCAAGGCGCCCGGGGACGCCCCTCCCAAGGCACCCGACGGGGAGGACCCGCCATGACCAGCCCGCTGGTACCCCACGAGGCCGAGGTCGTCGGCCGCAGGGACGAGACCACGGACATGTTCAGCCTGCAGCTGCGCTTCACCGACCCCGAGGTGCAGGCCGCCTACCGCTTCACCATGGGCCAGTTCAACATGCTCTGCCTGCCGGGCATGGGCGAGGTGCCGATCTCCATCGTCTCCGACCCCGACGAGCGGGCGATGATCGACCACACCATCCGCAAGGTCGGCTCGGTCACCCGCAACCTGGGGCGGCTCGAGGTCGGCGACCGGCTCGGCCTGCGCGGCCCCTACGGTCGCGGCTGGCCCACGGAGGAGGCCGAGGGTACCGACCTGGTGATCGTCACCGGCGGCCTGGGCTGCGCCCCGTCGGTCTCGCTGATCGAGTACGTCCTGCACCGGCGCGGACGCTACGGCCGGATGCATATCATCCAGGGAGTGAAGCACTCCAACGACCTGATCTGGCGCGATCGCTACGCCGCCTGGCGCCGTCACCCGGACGTCGAGGTCTACCTGACCGCCGACACCGGCGATACCTTCTGGCCCTGGCAGACCGGCCCGGTGACCCAGTTCTTCGAGCGCATCGACTTCGACTCGGCGCGCTGCTCGGTCTTCATCTGCGGCCCCGAGGGCATGATGCGGGCGGTGATCAAGGCGATGCGCGAGCGCGAGGTGCCGGAAGAGCGGATCTGGCTCAGCATGGAGCGCAACATGCACTGCGCCATCGGCTCCTGCGGCCGCTGCCAGCTGGGGCCCAAGTTCGTGTGCCGTGACGGCCCGGTCTTCACCTGCCGGGAACTGGCGCCCTACCTGTCGCACAGGGGAGTCTGACCATGACCACCGGGACCCGCCGTCCACGCATCGCCGTGCACAAGTTCAGCTCCTGCGACGGCTGCCAGCTGGCCTTCCTCAACCTGGGCGAGCCCCTGCTGGCCCTGGCCGAGGCCGTCGATATCCTGCACTTCGCCGAGGCCGGGCCGGTCGACGAGGAGGCCGAGGTCGACATCGCCTTCGTCGAGGGCAGCGTGGCCACCTCACAGGACGCCGCGCGCCTGCACGGCATCCGCCAGCGCAGTCGCTACCTGGTCACCATCGGCGCCTGCGCCACCGCCGGCGGCATCCAGGCGCTGCGCAATCTCCACGACGCCGACGCCTGGGTGTCCGGGGTCTATGCCCAGCCCGAGCATATCGACCTGCTCGCCGACTCGACGCCCATCGCCGAGAGCGTCAGGGTCGACCTGGAGCTCTGGGGCTGCCCGGTCAGCGGCGAACAGGTGCTCGGCGCCACCAAGGCGCTGCTGGCCGGCCACTTGCCCCGGGTCGACCATAGTGCGGTCTGCATGGAGTGCAAGCGCCAGCAGGCGGTGTGCGTGATGGTCGCCCAGGGCCGGCCCTGCATGGGGCCGGTCACCAGCACCGGCTGCGGCGCGATCTGCCCCCGCTGGCAGCGCGACTGCTACGCCTGCTACGGGCCCGCCGTGCAGGCCAACGTCTCGGCACTGGCCACCCACCTGGCCGATACCGGCATGCCGGCCGACGAGGTTGCCCGGCGCCTGCTGTTCATCAACGGCCATGCCGAGCCCTTCCGGAGTGAGGGCCTGGACTGGCAGGCACGGGTCATCACGCGTCAGGGACGCGAGGAGGAGCAGGGATGAGCCACGACACGCGAACCGGCGAGATCCATGTGCCCATCCTGGCGCGGGTCGAGGGCGAGGGCGCCCTGGACATCCGCATCGAGGCCGGCCGGATCGAGGCGCTGACGCTGCGCATCTTCGAGCCACCCCGGCTGTTCGAGAAGCTGCTCGAGGGGCGCAGCACCCAGGACGTGATCGACAGCGTGGCCCGGATCTGCGGCATCTGCCCCGTGGCCTACCAGATGAGTGCGGTGGCGGCGATCGAGTCGATCCTCGGCGTCACGCCGAGCCCCTGGGTGGAGGCGATGCGCCGGGTGATGTACTGCGGCGAGTGGCTGCAGAGCCACAGCCTGCACATCCACCTGCTGGCCGCCCCCGACTTCCTCGGGTACGACAGCGCCCCGGCGATGGCCCGGGACTACCCGGACGAGGTGCGCCGCGGCCTGCGGCTCCAGGGGCTCGGCAACGAGATCATCCGCACCTTCGGCGGCCGCTCGGTGCACCCGGTCGGCATCCGTCCGGGCGGCTTCTTCCATGCCCCCGACACGGCGGCCATGCAGACCCTTCGACAGCGCCTGGCGGAGGGCCTCGAGGAGGCCCGCGCGCTGATCGCCTGGGTCGCCGGCCTGCCGCTGCCCGAGGACGACCAGGACTTCGTCTCGGTCTCGCTGCGCCATGACCACGACTACCCCATCACCGCCGGCCGCATCGTCTCCGACCAGGGGCTCGACATCGCCCCGGCCGACTTCGAGCAGCACTTCCGCGAGTTCCAGGTCCCCCACTCCACCGCCCTGCACGCCCAGCTCGACGGCCACCCCTACCTGGTCGGGCCACTGGCCCGGCTCAACAACAACCTCGACCGGCTGCCCGAGGAGCTGCGACAGCGGCTCGACGACCTCGGCCTCCCCTTCCCCAGCCGCAACATGTTCCACAGCATCGTCGCCCGGGCGGTGGAGATGCATGTCGCCCTGGGCGAGGCACTGCGCCTCACCGAGGACTATGTCCCCGCCGCCGAGCCCCATGCCGAGACGCCCGCCCGGGCCGGGGTCGGCATCGGCTGCACCGAGGCCCCCCGCGGCATCCTCTGGCACCGCTATGCGCTTGACGAGAGCGCCCGGGTCGTCGAGGCCCGGATCGTCCCCCCGACCAGCCAGAACCAGGCGCGGATGGAGGAGGACCTCGCGGCGAGCCTGACGCGCTTCGGCCTCGCGCGCGACGACGACGCCCTGCGGCTGCATGGCGAGATGGTCATCCGCAACTACGACCCCTGTATCTCCTGCGCCACCCATTTCCTGGACTTCAATGTCTTGCGAAAAAATGTCTTGCGAAAATAAGCCACGAGGGAATGAGCCGGGCGTGACCGGGCCGGGCATTGCCCGGCAGGACGGGGCCGCTGGCCGGCCCGGCGGCCATGCCTACCTCTTCGGGCTCGGCTCGCCCCATGGCGGGGACCGCCTGGGCTGGCTCGCCGCCGAGTGGCTGGGCGATGCGCTGCGCGAGCGCAATGACATCACGGTCGCGCGACTCGACCAGCCCGTCGACCTCTTCCTCCACGCGGTGACGCCACGCGACCGCCTGCTGCTGGTCGATGCCATGCGGGGCCAGGGGCCGCCCGGCACCCTAAGGAGCTTCGCTCCCGAGGAACTCCCCCAGGCCGCCGCGCGGCTGTCATCACACGGCCTCGACCTGGCGAGCACCCTGGCGCTGGTCGAGGCCCTGGGGCTCTTCCGGGCGGGCATCCGGATCATCGGCATCGAGATGCCGGCAGACGCAGGCCCCGAGATGACGGCACCAGGGCTCGACACGGCGCAGGCCCGGCGACTGCACGCGGCGGTCCTGAGCTGGCTCGATGCCGGCTAGCTAGGGTCCCCGGCCAGGGCAGGCCTCAGGGGCGTCATCCTCGCGCCGCGCCAGGGGCAGCGGCCCGTGTTCCTTGACGGTCTGGATGGCGAAGTTGCTGCGGATGTCACTGACGCCGGGCAGGCGCAGCAGAGTCCCGGTCAGGAAGCGCTCGTAGGCCGCCAGGTCCACCACCACCACCTGCAGCAGGAAGTCCGACTCCCCCGACACCAGGTGGGCGGAGACCACCTCCGGCAGCGCCGCGACCGCCTCGCGGAAGGCGTTGGCCTGGGCCTCGTGGTGGCGCTCCACCTTGATGCCGACGAAGACGGTGAGGCCGAGGCCCACCCCGCCGCGGTCCAGCTCGGCGTGGTAGCCGCGGATCAGCCCCGCCGCCTCCAGCTGGCGCACCCGTCGCAAGCAGGGCGAGGGCGAGAGGTTCACCTCCTCGGCCAGCTGAACGTTGGTCAGCCGGGCGTCGCGCTGCAGCGCCGCCAGGATGCGGCGGTCGATGGCATCCAGCCGAGTGGTTGGCACAAACTTTCACCTCACTCATCTTCATTGGCATTTTCTGGCAATTATAGCCATTTTCGTGGCCGATTTCGCAAGGACCTGCCGGCGCCCCCGGGGCTAGACTGGCAGCGTTCCAGCAGGAAGTTTCACGACGGCAGGAGGCGAGTCCATGGAACTGTGGCTGTTCATCGGTGCCCTGGCGGCGGTCTACCTGCTGCCCGGCCCCGACATGATCCTGGTGCTGCAGACCGGCAGCCAGCAGGGGCACACCCGAGCGCTGGCCACCGCGGCGGGACTGGCCGTGGCGCGCGGCCTGCACCTGGCCCTGGCGGCCCTGGGACTCGCCACGCTGTTCACCACCGCGCCCTGGACCTTCGATGCGGTGCGCTATGCGGGGGGCGCCTACTTGGCCTGGATCGGCCTGCAGCTGTTCCGTTCGCCCGGCGCCACGACGAACACCGATGCGGTCAGCGTGGGGATGCTCGCCGACGGTCACCGCCGCGCCTGGCGCCGTGGCCTGCTGACCAACCTGCTCAACCCCAAGTCGCTGCTGTTCTGCTCGGTGCTGCTGCCCCAGTTCGTGTCTCCCGGCGAGGGGCCCGTGCTGCTGCAGTTCGCCCTGCTGGGCGGACTGCTGGTGGGCATCGGCCTACTGTTCGATGCCGGCTACGCCACCCTGGGGGGCTCGCTGCAGCGCTGGTTCGCCGGCAGCCCCCTGAGGGCGCGCCTCCAGCGCTGGACCTTCGGCTCGCTGATGATCGGCTTCGCCCTTCGCCTGGCCGCCTGAGGGGCACCGCCTTGTCCTGCGTCAAGACGCCACCATTGTGGCTCGGCGGCCCATCCCCACCCTGTGCCATAGTGGAGCCATGCACACCGACGCGCCCACCAATGAGAGGAGAGCCCGATGCAGGAACGTGAGGTCGATATCGCCATCATCGGCGCCGGCAGCGCCGGCCTGAGCGCCTGGCACGGCGCCAGCAAGCACAGCGACAGCGTGCTGCTGATCGAGGGCGGGGCCTATGGCACCACCTGTGCCCGGGTCGGCTGCATGCCCTCGAAGCTGCTGATCGCCGCCGCCGACTCCGCCCACCACGCCCGTGATGCCGGCGGCTTCGGCGTACGCACCGGCCCCGTGGAGGTGGACGGGCGCGCCGTCATGGAACGCGTCCAGCGCGAACGGGATGGCTTCGTGGGAAGCGTGATGAAGACGGTGGAGCGCCTGGGCGAGGCCAACCGCCTCGAGGGCCATGCGCGCTTCGACGATCCGCACACCCTGATCGTCGGTGACCATACCCGCGTGACGGCGCGCACCATCGTCATCGCCACCGGCTCGCGCGGCACCTGGCCGGACTTCTTCGAGGCAGCCGGCGACCGGCTGGTGGTCAACGACGCTGTCTTCGAGTGGGACGACCTGCCCGAGTCGGTCGCCGTGTTCGGCCCCGGCGTGATCGGCCTGGAGCTCGGCCAGGCGCTGCACCGGCTGGGCGTGCGCCTGCGGGTCTTCGGCGTGGGCGGCGCCCTGGGCCCCTTCCAGGACGAGGCCGTGAGGGACTACGCCGACCGCACCTTCAACGAGGAGTTCTACGTCGACCCCGACGCCAAGGTGGAGAGCATCGAGCGCGACGGCGACGCCGTGGTGATCACCTTCCTCGAGCGCGATACCGGCAAGCGTCTCACCGAGCGTTTCGACTACCTGCTCGCGGCCACCGGCCGGCAGCCCAACGTCGACCGGCTCGACCTCGAGAAGGCCGGCCTGGCCGTCGACGACAAGGGCGTGCCGCACTACAACCGCTTCACCCTGCAGTGCCGCAATGCCGATGACAGCCCCAGCCACATCTTCATCGCCGGCGATGCCAACCAGGAGTTGCCGCTGCTGCACGTGGCCAATACCGAGGGGCGGATCGCCGGCGACAATGCCGGGCGCTACCCGGAACTGCGTACCGGCATCCGCAACGTGCCCCTCGTCGTGGTCTTCACCGACCCGCAGATCGCTACCATCGGCGCCAGCCGCGCCGAGTTGGAAACCCAATACGGCGGCTGCGACTGCATCGCCACCGGCGAGGCCTCCTTCGAGGACCAGGGGCGCGCCGTGGTGATACGCCAGAACCGCGGCCTGATGCGCCTCTACGCCGAGCACGGCTCGGGCCAGTTCCTGGGCGCCGAGCTGTTCGGTCCGCGGGTGGAGCACATGGCGCACCTGCTGGCCTGGATGCTGGAGCAGAAGCCCAACGTGAGCCGCCTCCTCGAGATGCCCTTCTACCACCCGGTACTCGAGGAGGGGCTGCGCAGCGCCCTGCGCGACCTCAATGCCAACCTGCAGCAGGGCCCGGCCATCACCGAGCGCTGCATGGAGTGCGGGCCCGGAGACTGAGCATGAGGCCAAGCCGCATCGCTGCCCTTCTCGCTTCGGCCCTGCTCATCCCTGCCCTGCTGGCGGCCCCTATCGCGGCGGAACCCACCGACACCCCGGCGCCCCGTCCGACCATCGGCCTGGTGCTGGGCTCGGGCGGGGCCAACGGCCTGGCGCACATCGCTATCCTGCAGGTCTTCGACGACCTCGAGATCGTGCCCGACCGCATCGTCGGGAGCAGCATCGGCGCGGTGATCGGCGGGCTCTATGCCGCCGGACTCCCGGCCGAGGCGATCCGCGACATCTTCGACGACGTGGCCGGCTCGCCGCTGGATGCCCTCTCGGGCCTGGCCGAATCGGAGGTGGAGCTGTCGGCGCTCATGCCGTTCGGGAGCGACGATGCCGGGCTGCTCGACTCGGCCGGCTTTCTCCACTTCCTGGCCGGCCATACCGAGGTTCGCACCTTCGACGCGCTGCGCATCCCGCTCGAGGTGGTGGCCACCGACTACTGGACGGGGGAGAGCGTGACCCTCGGCGAGGGCCCGCTGTTCCCGGCCATCGAGGCCAGCATGGCGGTGCCGGGGCTCTTCCTGCCCATCCACCATGGCAAGCAGCTGCTGATCGATGGCGGCATCTCCAAGCCCCTGCCCTTCGACCTGCTCCACGGCGAGGTCGACCTGGTCATCGCGGTGGACGTCTCGGGCAGCCGACAGCTGGAGGATGGCGAGGAACTCGGCCTGAGCGACATGCTGTTCAACAGCTTCAAGATCATGCAGCAGGCGATCATCCGACAGGCCCTCCACCACCAGCCACCCGACATCTACCTGCGCCCGGAGACCCGGGGCGTGCGCCTGCTGCACTTCAACCGCATCGACGAGATCCTGCGCCAGACCGAGCCCACCGCCGCGGAGTTCCGTGACCTGCTCGAGGGCTGGCTGGCCCTGCAGGCCGAAGAGCGGAGATGAAGCCCAGGCTCAAGGGCGTAAGCGACCACACCTCCGGGCCGACCGGACGATCCTTCCAGACCGATGGCCACTGAAGGTCCCCGGCCAGCCCTCCTCACCCGGCAGCTACACTGTGCTCAGCACGACCAGGAGCGCATCATGGCCCAGCCTCTTCCTCCCCTTTCCCGCCGCCGGCTGCTGCGCGGCCTGCTCGCCGCGGCGGCCGTCACGGCGCTGCCCTCCCCCGGTGGCCTGGCGCGGGCGGCCGAGCCGCTGACCCGCGAGCTGCCCGGCACCGGCGAGGCGCTGCCACGGGTCGGCCTGGGCAGCTGGATCACCTTCAACGTCGGCGATGATCCGGTACTGCGCGAGGAGTGCACCGCGGTCATGGCGGCCTTCTTCGCCGCAGGCGGACGCCTGATCGACTCCTCGCCGATGTATGGATCGTCGCAAGCGACGATCGGTCATGCCCTGGAGCGCCTCGAGGCCGTCGATTGCGTCTATGCCGCCGACAAGGTCTGGACCTCCAGCCCCGCCGAGGGCCCGGCGCAGATCGAGGCGTCCCGCCAGGCCTGGGGCGTGCCGCGCTTCGACCTGCTGCAGGTCCACAACCTGCTGGGTTGGGAAGGCCATCTCGAGACCCTGCAGGCGATGAAGGCGGCCGGCGAGGTGCGCCACCTGGGCATCACCACCTCCCACGGACGACGCCATGAGGAGGTCGAGAGAATCATGCGCCGCGTGCCGCTGGACTGCGTCCAGCTCACCTACAACATCGTCGACCGCGAGGCAGAGAGTCGCCTGTTGCCCCTCGCCCGGGAGCGCGGCATCGGCGTGATCGCCAACCGTCCCTTCCAGCGCAAGCGCCTGATCCGGCGCCTGGCGGGCAAGCCGCTGCCGCCCTGGGCCGCCGAGATCAACGCCACCACCTGGGCGCAGTTCATCCTCAAGTTCATCATCTCCCACCCGGCGATCACCTGTGCCATCCCTGCCACCACCCGCGTGGACCATGTCCGCGAGAACCTCGCCGCCGCCCGCGAGCCACTGCCCGACGACGCCATGCGCCGCCGCATGGCCGACCACGTGCGGGGGCTGTAGGGCATGGGTGGCGGCGCCTGGTGGAGCTATCGCCCCGAGGACCTGCTGATGTTCTCGCCACGGGTCTATGCGCGACTGTTCGAGCTGCATAACCAGGCGCTGTGGCCCGCCCAGTTGCTCGCCCTTACGCTGGGTGGCATGGCACTGGTCGTCCTGCTGCGCCCCGGCCCGCGCGGCACTCGCCTGGTTGCCATGCTGCTGGCCGTGGCCTGGGCCTTCGTGGCCTGGGCCTTCCTGTGGCAGCGCTACGCCCCCATCCACTGGGGCATCGCCTATGTCATCCCGCTGTTCGGCCTCGAGGCGCTGCTGCTGGTGGCCCTGGGCAGCCTGGGCGGCGGGCTGCGCTTTCCGGGTCACTGGAGCGTGCGGCGCGGCCTCGCCCTCGGGCTGTTCGCCTATGCCCTGGCCCTGCACCCGCTTACCGCCCTGGCGACGGGGCGGGGCCTGTCGGGCGCCGAGGTCATCGGACTCACGCCCGACCCGCTCGCCATGGCGACCCTGGGCCTGGCGGCCGCGGCCGAACCGGCCCGCCGCGCCTGGCTGCTGCTGCTCATTCCCGTGCTCTGGTGCCTGCTGAGCTGGCTCACCCTCGACACCCTCGGCGACCGTAGGGCCTGGCTGCCCCTGCTGGCCGTCATCGTAGCCCTGGCGGCGAGGCTGTGGCCACGAGCACCCTCCCCGGGATAGGGCCGGTGGGCCGGGCGCGTTCATGCCAAGCGGAACAGCGGCCACAGCCCGAACCACAGTACATAGCCCAGCGAGGCCCCCATCAGGCCGTCGATGCGCCCGGCCGGGCGGTCGTCCCGGAGGTGCCGGGCCAGCCGCCAGGTCAGCCAGGCGCCATGGGGAACGACCACCCAGGCGATCCCGGCGAAGGCCCCCGCCGCCAGCCCCAGCGCCTGCCAGGCCAGGGCACAGGCGGCGGCGAGCAGCGTGCCGGCGAGGGCCACCCATAGCGCGCCCCGGCGTCCCAGGCGGACCGCCAGGGTGCGCTTGCCGGCACCGGCATCGGCCTCGAGGTCCGGAATGCCCGACAGCGTGATGGAGGGCAATATGCCCAGCAGCAACGGCAGGCTGAGCAGCCAGGGCAGCGGATCGGCCCAGTCCCCGCCGAGAAACACGACACCGCAGAGCATCACCCCGATGCTGTGGGTGACCGCGACATCCAGCTCGCCCAGGCCACGATAGCTGAGCATCAGGGGCGGCGCCGTATAGCCGATGGCCAGGAGCCCCAGCACCCCAAGCGCGACGATCACCGCGGCCGGAGCCGCCGGCGTCACCGCCAGCAACCACGCCGTGCCGCCCGCCAGGCCCAGCAGCGCGACGAGGACCCCGCTCTTGACCTCGCCCAGGCTCAACGAGCCGTCGACCAGGACGCGAGAGCCCCCCGTGAAGGTGCTGTAGAAGCGGTTGGCGCGGTCGGTGCCCAAGTCAACCACCTCGTTGATCAGCACGGTGGCCACCTCCAGCAGGAACAGGCAGAGGTAGCCGAGCCAGAACACCGGGTTGCCGAACACGCCCCCGGCCGGTGCGGCGGCCAGCGCCCCGACCGCATAGGCCACCCAGGTCATGGGATAGAACTGCAGACGCAGCCCGCGCAACCAGGCGCCGGCCTTGTGCCTCACTCGCTCCGCGGGGGTGATCCGGCCCTGCGCCAGCTGCCGGCCCTGGTGGTGCGCGCGAGCCAGCCAGGCCTGGCGCCGTGCCGGGGAGGCAGCCTTGACCGAGCCGAACACCAGCGAGCGCACCGGGCGAATGCCGCAGAAGCCCAGGGTCGCCCGCGCCAGGGCATTCCTGCCCGGCTCGCGGTAAAGCAGCCGATGGATCAGCGGCGGGGTGTCCATGGTAGTGATGAGCTGTGCCGAACGACCGGTCAGCAGCCCTTGATAGCCGATGCCACCCTCGCAGGTCCGGAACGCGAACCCCGGGGCCATGAGTCGGTCGAGAAACCCCTTGAGCAGAGCGGGCGCCCCGCCCCACCAGGTGGGATAGACGAACACCAGATGATCTGCCCAGGCGACGAATTCCCGCGCCTGGCTCAGGTCGTCCTCGAGGGGCTGGTCGTTGGGCGACGGGGTACGCACATGGGGGTCGAATTCCAGCGTCGCAAGGTCCAGGCGGCGCAGCTGCGTACCCGCCACGCGGGCCCCTTGGCAGAAGGCATCCGCCAATGCACCGCACAAGCTGTCGCTGCGCGGATGCCCGAGGATGACCAGCACCTTGATCGGCGACCGAAGCTGGGCTCGGCCATCGACCGGCGTGTCGTTCGTCCTGAACGTTGTCATACCTTACTGTGTCATCGCATTGTCTGGCGGAGGTGGAGAAGGCCATGCCCATCATCGAGCACGATGCCGAGATCGCGGCCAGTCCACGGGAGGTGTTCGCCCTCGTCGGCCGAGTGGAAACCTTTGCCGACTACAGCGACGCCATTGACACCATAGTTCGCCTGGGGGAGCGTCGCTACCGCTGGCGGGTGCGTATCGCCGGCATACCGCTGGAGTTCGATGTGGAGATCACCGAGTTCGCGCCCCCCGAGCGATTCGCCTGGCGCTCGGTGTCCGGCGTGCCCAACCATGGCGAGTACCGCCTGACGCCCAGCGAGGGAGGCACCCGCATCCACCTGACGCTGGCCTACAGCGTGCCGCCCCCGCTCGAGAAGGTCGTCAATGCCGCGGCCAGGCCCCTGCTCCACAAGCTCGGCCGCGACATCATCGACCGGGTGGAGGCGCAGCTGAACGCCCGGCAGCGCCCCCGGGATGGTGCCCCACCGTGAACGTGACGAGAGACCCTCGCCGCCACCCGCGACCCCCGCCCTGCGTTGACTCGCCCCGCGGAGGGCACGGCGAGAGCCTGGTAGGCTGGTCCCATCAGCGCTCGTCCCCCCTCCGGTCAGGATACCCGTTCCATGTCCCGATCCCGCCTGTTCACCGCCACCCTGCTGCTGTCGCTGGCCCTGCTCCAGGGTTGCGAGCCCGGTGAGCCCCCGGTCGTGCTGCTCGACCCGCCCGAGCCGGGCGAGACGCTGAGGGTCGCCAGCCGCAACGCCGCCACTACCTACTACCTGGACCGCCACGAGACCCCGGCGGGGCCGGAACATGACCTTGTCCAGCGCTTCGCCGAGGCCCATGGCTGGGAGGTCGAGTGGATGCTGCAGGACTCCACCGCCGAAGTACTGCAGGCCCTGGAGGACGGCGAGGTCCACCTGGCCGCCGCGGGGCTGACCCACCTGCCTTCCCGCGACGCGCGCTTCCGGCGCGGTCCCGGCCATACCGACATCGTCGAGCAGCTGGTCTGCCACCGCGACATGCGGCCCCTGCCGCGCCGGGTGGAGGCGCTGGCCGGCGTCGAACTGCGCGTCACGGCGGACTCCAGCTATGCGGAAAAGCTCGAGAGCCTGGTCAACCGCCACACCGGCATCACCTTCGAGGAGGACCCGCGCACCACCGAGGTACTGCTGGCCGAAGTGGCCGAGCGACGCATCGACTGCACCCTGGCCGACTCCAACATCGTGCGCGTGGTGCGCCGCCACTTTCCGCACCTGGAGGTCGCCATGAACCTGACCAGCGGCGACCGGCTGGGCTGGTACCTGCCCGAAGGCCACCAGGCGCTCGCGGAGATGGCCGGGCAGTGGATGGGGAGCGCCGAGGGACAGCAGAGCGTCGCGGCGATGGAGGAGCGCTACTACGCCTATATCGGCGAGTTCGACTTCGTCGACCTGCGCACGCTGAACCGGCGCATCGACGAGCGGCTGCCCTCCTTCCTCGAGCTCTTCGTGGCGGCCGAGGAGGCCACCGGGATGCCGGCCGACCTGCTCGCGGCCCTGGCCTACCAGGAGTCGCACTGGGACCCACAGGCCGTCTCGCCCACCGGGGTGCGCGGTATCATGATGCTCACCCAGAACACCGCCCAGTCCCTCGGCGTCGACAACCGCCTGGACCCGGCCGCGGCGATCGACGGCGGCGCGCGCTATCTCGCCGACCGCCACCAGCGCCTCCCCGAGTCCATTCCCGAGCCGGACCGCACCTACCTGGCCCTGGCGAGCTACAACATCGGCCGTGGCCACCTGCTGGACGCCCGGGAACTGGCGCGCGAGCTCGGCAGGAACCCGGACTCCTGGGAGGACATGAGGGAGGTGCTGCCGCTCAAGGCCGACAAGCGCTACTACCCGCAGACCCGCTACGGCTACGCGCGGGGCTACGAGCCGGTGCACTACGTCCAGCGCATCCGCAACTACCAGGACGTGATCGGCGCCGCGGTGGCAACGTCGATTGACGAAGAGTGATCACCCTGGCCTCGCTTCCAGACCAGGAAGCGCTGCGCCTCACAGAGCCAGCAGGCGGCATCATGCCGCGAGGCCGGTCCCCCCGGCCAGGTGCACGGCGATGGCCGCCATCATCACGCCGATGGCGCCATCGATCGCCCGCCAGGCCAGGGGCCGGGAGAGCCAGGGCGAGAGCGCCGAGCCGCCCCAGGCCAGCAGGCTGAACCAGAGGATCGAGGCGGTGACGGCACCCGCCACGAAGGTGGCGGTGCTCTGCTGCTGGACACCGATGGCCGGGATCAGCAGCAGGGTGTCGAGGTACACCTGGGGATTGAGCAGCGTGACCGCGAGGGTGGCGAGCAGCACGCCCCGGCGGCTGCGCCCGCCCGAGGCGCCACCGGCCAGCCCCTGCCGGCCGGTGGCGGCGCGAAGGAAGGCCTGGGCCGCCAGCCAGGCGAGGAACACCACCCCCAGCCAGCGCAGCGTTTCCATGGCGCTCGGCATGCTCAGCAGCACCGCACTGACCCCGAACATACCAGCGGCCAGCAGCAGCACATCGGTACTCATGCACAGCCCGGCCGACCACCAGTGGTGCTCCCGCCGCACGGCCACCCCCAGCACATAGGCGTTCTGCGCGCCGATGGCGACGATGATTCCGCCGCACACAACAAGCCCGGTCAGATAGCTCTCCAGCATGGCGTTTCCCATGTCCTGATACCCGTCGAGAGCGGCCAGCATAGCCACACCCGGACATGCCGAAAAATCATCCTGCTAATATCGCATCAGTTTTGCTTATAGTTGGATGCCTATCTCCTTCAGGTACGGAGGTCCCATGCTGGATTACAAGCTACTCCAGGCGCTGGACATGGTGGTCGAGTGCGGCGGCTTCGAGCGCGCCGGCGAGCAGCTGGGCCTCTCGCAGTCGGCGGTCTCCCAGCGTATCAAGGCGCTGGAGGTCCGCCTGGGGCAGCCGGTGCTGATCCGCCACCCGGCGTTGCGGCCCACGCCCGCGGGCCAGCGGCTGCTCAACCATGTCCAGCGGGTCCAGCTGCTCGAGCGCGACCTGCGCACGGCCCTGCCCACCCTGGAGGAGGCCTCCCCCCGGCTGCGCATCGCCCTCAATGCCGACAGACTGGCCACCTGGTGGGCCGCGGCCGTCGGCGACTTCTGCCGGGCGGAGGGCCTGCTGCTGGACATGGTGGTCGAGGACCAGGACGTGGGCCTCAAGCGGCTGCGCGACGGTGAGGTGGCGGCCTGCCTGTGCGCCAGCGACCAGCCCATCGCCGGGGCCCGCTGCGTGCCCCTGGGCACCATGGTCTACCACCCCTACGCCACCCCGGCCTACATCGCCCGCCACTTCCCGGACGGGCCGACGCCCGAGGCCTTCCGCCGCGCCCCGGCCATCGTCTACGGCCCCCATGACCAGCTGCAGCACCGCTTCCTCGCCAGCTGCGGCTACCACGGCCGCTTTCCCTACCACCTCTGCCCCTCGTCGGAAGGCTTCGTGCGCCTGGCCATCGCCGGCATGGGCTACGGCATGCTGCCGCGGATGCAGGTGGCGTCGCTGGTGGCCGAGGGTCGGCTGGCCAGCATCGCCCCCGAGCGTTCGCTTGCCGTACCGCTCTACTGGCACTTCTGGCGGCACAGCGGCGAGGTGCTGGAGCGGCTGACCGGCGTGCTGGGCGAGGTCAGGCTGAAGTAGCCAGACGATCGGCGGTGATCAGCACCGGCCGGGAAAGGTGGCCCGGGCATGCCACGAACAAGATTATGCTGCACTGCAACAAGAAAGCGCCTATGGTGGTATTGCAATCCCCCTGAGGAGGGCAACCGCAATGACTACCCCACACGCGCAATTCCGTCCGTTCGATTCCTACGTGCTCAAGTGCTGGGCACACCAGGCCCAGTTGCAGCGGACCGCCTTCGAGGCCTTTGCCGACTACCTTGGCTGACGACCCTCACCGACGCGCCCCGACCCGGCACCATCGACCGGGTCAGGGTCACCCCCATCCGTGTGACGACTCGATGGTCACGTCATCCAGGAGGGTCCTGGCGTTGCCGGCCCCGGTCCGTGGATACTGGCCCGACGGCGGAAAGCCTGTATGATGATTGGGCAACATCTTCAGATACGGAGCAGAAAACACGATCGATCATTCTTTCAAGCCAGCACGGGAGGTTCTCATGAAGGTCTACAAACCGGAGTGGCAGTGCACGTTTAGCGTAAACGAAGGCGTGGAAGAATCAGCCAGCTGGAAGCAGCGAGTCGCCTGGCGCTTTCGGGAATTCGCCGACAGGCTGGACGGTGGTGGAAGAACGATCAAGATTGACTGCAACGTCACCCCCGAAGTGAGCCGTGAGGAAGTCGACACCTGCCTGGAGAAGGGCTTCGCCCTGAGCCAGAGCCTGCTCACCCAGCTCGCCCATCAGGCCGCCTGCGAAGACGTCATGCGAGATGCCAAGGCGGAGCTGTTCGAGGAAGAGCCTCAACGTTGAGGCCGTGACCGTACCTGCCAGTGCAGTCACCGCACCCCATCCGGCCCCGGGCCGGATGGGGTGTTTTCGTTCAGGCGCGACAGAACGGCCAGACCTGATAGAAGCGCCGACAGCGAAACTCGGCCTCGCAGGCGCCGAGCTGTGCCTGATAGCGGCTGGCCCGGGCAGCCACCTGGCTTGCGGCCCGCCTCACCCGGGGCTTGGCCCGATAGGTGCCCCGCCGATAGCCACTGGGGCCCTCGTGGTAGGCCAGGTAGAGCCGTTCGGGGTCGTGCAGGGAGAGACCCAGCTGGCGGCGCGACCGCGCGTTGTACCAGCCGATGAAGTCGGTGGCGTGTTTCATGTGGGTACGGCGCGCGAAGAGGCTGCCGGCATCGTCCCGATACTCGCCCCACACCGGATCCTGGGCCTGGGCGTAGCCCTTGGCCGAGGACGGCCGCCGCCAGGGAATCACCCCCAGCAGGCGGGTGCGTGGCGGCCGCACATGACTGCGAAAGCTCGACTCCTGCTGGATGAACGCCAGTTGCGTGGCAATGGGCGTCCCCCATTGCGCTTCGGCATCCCGGGCGTGGTCATACCAGGAGGGCTGCTCACGGAAGATCTCGCAGATGTTGCGCTGATCCTCCGGCGGCGAGGGCGCCAGCATGGCGCAGCCGCTGGCCACCAGGAGATATCCGCCGACCAGCAGGCCCCCCGCTGTCCGCCGCAGGCAGGAATGCCCTCCCTCCCTGGTCCCGTGCCAACCGATCGCCGATGCCATATCGCCCTCCTGTGGTCCTGACGCTGATGCCCTGCCTGATACTACACCGGCCACCACCCCCTGAGGGCGCGCCTCTGTCTTCAGGGGGCGGGAAACCCCGCCACCTCGACCAGGAATCCCTCGATGCCCGCCAGGTAGACCCTCTCGCTCTCCAGGAAACCGGTATTGTGGCTGCCGCCGATCACCAGCATCCGCTTGGGCTCGGGCGCCGCCGCATGGACCGCCTCGCCCTCGGCGAACGGGATGATGTCGTCCTCCCGGCTGTGGATGACCAGCACCGGCGCCTCACTCTGTGCCACGTAGGCCGCGGTATCGTAGTTGAAGCGTGACAGCCAGCGGGCCGGCAGGATGGGGTAGAGCCGCTGGGCCAGCTCGGGAACCGAGCGGAACGGCGACTCCAGGATCAACGCAGCCGGGCGCGCCTCGCCCTTGAGCTCTCGCGCCAGGTTCGCCGCCACGGCGGCTCCCAGCGAACGGCCGAACAGCACGATCTCACCGGGCGGCAAGCCAGCCGTCTCGCGCAACCAGCGCCAGCCGGCTCGGGCATCGTGTGCCGTGCCCGCCTCCGAGGGGCCGCCCTCGCTCCGGCCGTAGCCTCGGTAATCGAGGATCAGCACCGAGAGCCCCAGGCGGTGGAACTGTTCGATCGAGTCCAGGCGGTGGGAAATGTTGCCGGCATTGCCATGCAGGAACAGCAGGCCACCCCGTGACGCCCGCGCCGGCACCCACCAGGCATCGAGCCCCAGGCCGTCGCCGGTACGCAGGGTGACCGGCTCATATTCCAGACCGAGATCCTGCGGGGTGGCCAGGTACTCGCGCCCACCCACGTGCGGCAGGTAGAGCAGCCGGCCCTGGAAGGCACAGGCGACCATCACCAGCATGGCGTAGGCCAGCAGCAGCCAGAGGAACAGACGAAACAGGGGATGGAAATCACTCATCGGCATCCTCGAGACCCGAGGCTCACCCACCAGCCTAGTCCAGCCACGCCAGCGCCAGATTCTCCCCTTGACTTACAAAAAAACACACTATAGTCATAGAGAGGGGCCTGTCCCGCTGCAGGTGGACCCCGAACTGCCTGACGTCACATCCTGGCCATCCCTAGGCCGAGTAGGTCGCACAATGAACATCCCGACACTAGCGTGCGAGCTGCCTGATGCAGCCCCCGAGGAACTGGTGGAGCAGCCGTTCCCGATACCGAACCTGCCCCTGGCCTGCATCGGCCTGGAGGCGTCACTGGCCCGGCGACTGGCCGAGGCCAAGGCGCGCCTCGACCGCCTGGAGCATGAGGTCGACTCCCGCGACCTGAGCGCTCTGGCCATGGCACGGGTGGAGTTCGCCCTGGCCGCCCGGGCGATGGCCGACGAGCTGATTGCCAGGGGCCTTCACGCCCTGGGGAATGGCGACTGATCACGGATCGTTGTCATGCGGTCATCTTCCCGCCAGAGACGCAGAGAGCCCGATACCCGCCATGGACTCCCGTGGCCGCCCGCCTTCCTGTCGCCTATAAGCGACAGAAGGCGCCCCCACAGGAGCCCGGCTGCCCGCCTTTCGCGCCGCTTCCTGTCTGCAAATGGCGACAGCCTCGTCGCTCTGGACGTATCGGGGAACGTCGAGCAGAGCATCGACAAGATCCAACCACCTGATGTAGATGCGATATCTTTGATCCTGGCATGCCTTTGGCTTCAACAGGGCAGGAGGAAGACTCGTCGCGATGAGCGGTTCAAGGAAGAACCACCCCTCAGGCGCAAGACTCGTCGCGACGAGGGCTCAAGGAAGAGCCACCCCTGACACCCGCCAGCCCGATCCGTCGGGGTGGTACGCCAAGCAGGGCCACTCGGCCACCTCAGGCGCCAGCCAGCATGGGATAGCTGAACAGCAGCAGGTGACTGAGATTGAGCCCCCAGTGCACCAGCACCGCCCACACCAGCCGGCCCGTCCACAGGTAGACCAGGCCATAGAGCAGCCCGGCCGCGGTGGCGACCAGCACGAAGGCGCCGCCCCCTGCGAGGTGCGCCACACCGAAGAGCCCGCTGCTCACCGCCACGGCGACGAGCGCCCCTGTCCGCCTCATCAGCCAACGCTGCAGCATGCCCCGGAACAGCAACTCCTCGGCGACACAGGTATTGAGCAGGTTGGCCACGGCGAACACCCAGAACACCTCGGGCAGGCCCGGCTGCCACGCCACCAGCCCCAGTGCCACCGCAAGCCCCATGAGCGCCACGATCCCCCCGGCCCCCACCCATGGGACTGCCCGGGCCGGCACCCCGCCGACCGGCGGCATGCTGCGCCCGAACAACGGCAGCCAGCCGAGCAGCGACCAGGCCACCAGCACCTTGTCGTGGCTGACGTAGAGGCTCACCGGCAGGCTCCCCTCCTTCAGCGCCCGTTGCTCGACCACTACCAGCCCCTCGTAACCCGGCCAACCATGGAGCACGAGCCCCGCACTGGCGACGACCCACGCCGCGATACGCGCCCAGGCCAGCCAGGGCGGCACCCGACGGACCTGCATCCAGCCGCTCAGCGCCACATAGCCCAGCGCCAGCATGACGAAGAGCCAGGTCACAAGGCCGACGAGCACCGCCACCAGCAGCACCGCCACGGCCCCGCCGACGCGCCACCGCGCATCGGCACAGAGGCCGAGCACGATCAGCGAGAGGGAGTAGAGCATGCCGAAGGCGAGCATGGGCGTCCTTGCCGTGGGGCCGAAGCGCCCATCATGACGGCTGACCGGCGAATCCGCACCCTCCGACCGACCAGGTTGGCCAGTCGGCCACCCCTGCATTAGACTGGTCGTCTACCTACCGAAGCGAAGGAGCTGCACGATGCAATCCCGCTACTTCACCATCAATGACCATCCGCAGGGTACCCCGGCACGCGAGCTGTTCGAGCTGCATGAGCAGGAACTGCCCTCGCTCGCCGAGGGCGACGTGCGCATCCGCAACACCTGGCTGTCGGTGGACCCCTACATGCGCGGCCGCATGAGCGGCGTGACGACCTACATCGCCCCCTTCGAGCTGAACGCGCCCCTGGAAGGGGCGGCCATCGGCGAGGTGATCGAGTCCCGCGCTGCGGCCTTCCCGGTGGGCACCAGGGTGCGGCACATGGGCGGCTGGCGGGATATCGCCCAGCTGCCGGGCGAGCAGGTGGAGTCCCTGCCCACCTTCGAGGTGCCGGAACAGGCCTACCTGGGCGTGCTCGGCATGCCGGGCATGACCGCCTGGACCGGCCTCAACCGCATCGCCGAGATGAAGGAAGGCGACAACGTGCTGGTCAGCGGCGCCGCCGGCGCAGTGGGTTCGCTGGCCGTGCAGCTGGCCAAGGCCAGGGGCGGCACCGTGGTCGGCATCGCCGGGGCGCCCGAGAAGCTCGAGTGGCTGGAGTCCCACGGCATCAAGGCGGTGAGCTACCGGGACAAGGACGCCGCCCAGCTCACCGAAGCGTTGCGCGACGCCTGTCCCGAGGGCTTCGACGTCTACTACGAGAACGTCGGCGGGACCTGCCTGGAGGCGGCGCTGAATACCCTCAAGGTCGGCGCGCGCATCGCCGTCTGCGGCATGATCGCCCGCTACAACGAGGACACGCCGAGCGCCGGCCCGGGCAACCTGGCGATGATCCTGATTCGCCGCGCCCGCATGGAAGGCTTCATCGTCTTCGACCACTGGGCGCACTATCCGCAGTTCCTCGAAGAGGTCGGCCCGCAGGTCGAGAGCGGCCAGCTCGACTACGAGGAAACCATCGAGGAGGGCCTCGAGCGCACCCCGGATGCCTTCCTCAAGCTGTTCGAGGGCGCCAACCGCGGCAAGATGCTGGTCAGGCTCTGATCCGGGCCGGTGGATGTCGCGTCACGCAGGGTGCGCCGGCCCGCCGGCGCGCCCTGCTCCACGCCTGACGGCGCTGCCCGGCGCTGGAGCGCTATCCCGCCAGTCGAGGAGACGGCCATGAACGCCATCAACCCCGAGAAGCTGTACCACAGCAAGTGGACCGCGGTGCGGCCCCGGAACAAGGAGAAGCACTTCCTGGTGACGGCGCTGGAACGCGACGCGGAGGAGACGGTGGTCGCGGTGGTCCTCGAGGCCGTCTACACCCGCCGCGAGACCACCCTGCCCTGGCGGGCCCTCAAGGATGAGGCCACCTGGCAGATGGGCTGGCGCTGAGCGCTCAGCGCTCCTGCGTGTCATCCCGCTCGTCGCGCTGATCTCGCTCGGCGGCCTCGGACACCGATGAGGTGACCGAGCTGATCAGCTGCGGCACGAAGCGCTCCGAGAAGCCCGCCACGAACGACCAGAAAAGCAACTTGGCCAGGTCCGGCCCGGAGCTCGGGTAGGTCTCCTGAAAGATGTGCAGCATGAAGTCCTCGCCCTCCTCGATCTCGTCCCGGGACGGGAACGAGAAGACGGGGAAGAGATCGCCCGAGACGATGCCGGAGAGGAACACCAGGTAGAGCACCAGGGCGAACACCCCGCCGAAGATGGGCACCAGCAGGATCTGGAACCAGGAGGCGTTCAGCAGCGCGAGCTCCTCGTCCGTGACCTTGTTCAGGCGTTGCTGGATGCTGACGAACCCCCCGATGATGCCGCACAGGGGCACCGCCCAGGTCACCAGGAAGCGCTGGTTGTAGAAGAAGGTCAGCGCGAAGATCGCGCCCAGCACGGCGACCGCCACCGTGGTCATGACGATCAGGCGCCTGGTGATGGCATGGATATGCCGGATGCGCTGCATGGTGCGGCCTCCGAACCCCGGGGCCTCCCTGCCCCTGGAGCGTCCTCCCCCTGCCTTGACGATAGTCGACCTGCCCGGGCCCCACCACGCGAGGGCCGACAGAGGGCCGCCGGCCGGCTACCCGCTGCCCCAACGGGTGGCGTCGGCCCGCGGCCCCCGGACCAGCCGATGCCGTCAGGAAGACAGCAAAGCGCTGGGCCCTCAGCCGCGCGGGTCCAGCACGCCGGCGTAGCGCACCCCGCTCAGCAGGGCCATCTCGCGGTGCCAGGTGGCCAGGTCCTCGCGGTTGAACTGGTCCAGGCGGTCGTGGCCGCAGGCCCGGGCCATGACCTGCATCAGCGAGACGGAGGCCTCGAGGAAGTTCTGCAGCTGGCGGGCGGACTTCTCGACATCCAGCCGCTGGCGAAGGTCCTTGCGCTGGGTGGCAACGCCGGCCGGGCAGTTGTTGGTGTTGCAGATCCGGGCGGCCACGCAGCCGATCGACTGGATGGCGCTGTTGGCGATGGCGATGCCGTCCGCCCCGAGGGCCAGGGCCTTCACGAAATCGCTCGGCACCCGCAGCCCGCCGGTGACGATCAGGGTGACCCGTCCGCTGGCGCCCTGGTCGTCCAGGTGGCGCCGGGCGCGGGCCAGGGCCGGGATGGTGGGCACGCTGATGTGGTCGCGGAAGAGCTCCGGAGCCGCCCCGGTGGCCCCGCCGCGGCCGTCGAGGATGAGGTAATCGGCACCGGCATCGAGCGCGAACTGGATATCCCGCTCGATGTGATTGGCACTGAGCTTGAAGCCGACCGGAATGCCGCCGGTCACCTCCCGCACCCGGTCGGCGAAGCGCCGGAAGTCCTGCACCGAGTGCAGGTCCTGGAAGGTGGGCGGCGAGACCGCGGGTTCGCCCTCCGGGATGCCGCGCACCTGGGAGATCTTGCCGGTGTTCTTGTTGCCTGGCAGGTGACCGCCGGTGCCGGTCTTGGCGCCCTGCCCGCCCTTGAAGTGGAAGGCCTGGACCTTCTCTAGCAGTTCCTCCCGGTAGCCGAAGCGGGCGCTGGCCAGCTCGTAGAAGTAGCGGGAATTCTCCTGCTGCTCCTCCGGCAGCATGCCCCCTTCCCCGGAGCAGATCCCGGTCCCGGCCCGCTCGGCGCCGCGCGCCAGGGCGATCTTGGCCTCCTCGGAGAGGGCGCCGAAGCTCATGTCCGAGACGAACAGCGGCATGCTCAGGGTCAGCGGCTTCTCGGCCTCGGGGCCGATCACCAGCTCGGTGGCGACCTCGGCCTCCTCCATCAGGGGCTGGGTCGCCAGCTGGGCGGCCATGATCTGCAGGTCGTCCCAGTGCGGCAGGGTGTGGCGCGGCACCCCCATGGCGGTGGTCGGGCCGTGAGCGCCCATCTGCTCGAGCCCCTCCCGGGCCAGCCGGTGGATGAACGCCACCGTGGGCTCTTCGCGGGTGGCCTTGGCCTCGGGGGCCTTGTCGGCGGCGTCTTGCGCCTCGCCGGGGCCGGGCTTGCCCACCTGGTCATCGGAAAACTGCTGGTGGGTACCGTCGCAGAAGGGCGCATCGTCGGTGTGCTTGCACTGGCAGAGCACGGCCTCGCCATCCTGCTCGGCCACGAAGCTCTTGGGCGTGAAGCCGGTGCCGGCGTGGGAGCCATCGCAGAACGGCTGACTGGCGGAGCGCCCGCAGCGGCAGAAGGCGTACTCCTTGCCCTTGGTCAGGGTCACCTTGGCGGGCTTGTTGTCGGCGATGACGGGCTTGCTCATGGTGAGGGGCTCCTGATCGGGTTGATGGCCGGGAGGGGGGCGGATGAGGTGGCTGCACATGGGACGTCGTTGAAGCGTGGTGCACCCGGGCGGCGGGCGCCACCTGCCACGATACCCGGCCCACCCTGGCCGACAACCGCGGGCCGTCAACGCGGGGAGGCGGGGGAACGGCTCACAGTACCACCGCGGTGCCGGCCACCCGGATGCCGCCGGAGGCGGGGATCTCCACGTCCAGCTGGCTGGGCCGCCCCATGGCCTCGCCCTGGCGGATCGTCAAGCGCGCGGGGGCCTGGAGCAGCCCGGCATCCCGCAGGTAACCGCCCAGGGCGGCGGCCGCTGCCCCGGTGGCGGGGTCCTCCACCACCCCGCCCACCGGGAAGGGGTCGCGGGCATGAAAGAGCGTCGCGGACTCGCGCCAGACGAGCTGCAGGGTGGTAAGGCCCTCACGCGCCATCAGCGCCCTCAGGGCCTCGAAATCGTAGTCCAGCCGCGCGAGTCGCTCGCGGTCCGCCACCGCCAGCACCAGGTGCCAGGCCCCGGCATAGGCCAGCGCCGGGGGCAGGTCGGCCGCCAGCTCTTCGGCCCGCCAGCCCAGCAGGGCGAGGGCCTCGTTCACCAGATCGGGCCCGGCCGGCCGGTGGACGGGCGCGACCGATTCCAGAGAGGCTCGCCACTCGTCGCCCGCCTGGCTGACCGTCACCGGCACCTCGCCGATGGCCGTCTCCAGCCGATAGGTGCCGCCCCCTTCCTGGCGTCCCAGCAGCACACCGGCGGCCACGGTGGCATGGCCGCAGAAGCTCACCTCGGCCTCGGGGCTGTAGTAGCGCACCCGGCGATGGTCGCCCTGCGCCGGGGCGAGGAAGGCCGTCTCGGAATAGCCGACCTCGGCCGCGATGCGCTGCATGGTGGCAACATCTGGGAGCGCCTCCCCCAGCCACACCCCGGCGGGGTTGCCGCCGGCGGGGTCACGGGTGAAGGCCGAGAGTCGATAGAGGGTGCCGGACATGGGAAAGCGCCTCCTGTGGTGGGGTCATCATTCACTATGGCGCACCCGGCCGGGGTGACAAGCCGGTCCCCGGAGCAATCGGCGCCCGTGCATGCCGCTGCCGGGCTCGCCCTCCAGGCTCGTGGCCACGGCGACTACTTGCCGACCAGCCAGTGCGTCACGCCCAGCGCCAGCACCACCGCCGCGATGGCCAGCATCTCCTCCGCGGTGACGAGTTCGGTGTCGAGGATGATCACCTTTCGCGCAATCGCCATCAGCGCCGTGGCGATCACCAGCCGGATGGGCAGGATATTGGTGCCGAGGTAGAGCCGGATGTTGATGAAGATCTCCACGGCGATCAGCACCACCATGAAGGCGCCGAAGATGACGAAGATATCGCTGACCTCGAACAGCATCACCGGCGGGGCCATGAAGCGCGAGTAGAGCACGTAGATCACGTCCAGCACGCCCCAGATGATCACCAGCACCATCAGCACCGCCAGCACCTTGATGGCGAAGCGGATGACCAGATGCAGCCGGCGGATCAGCGGGTCGTCATGCTCCTTGGGGAGTTCGTCGTGCATCAGCCGCGGCGAACGGCGCTCCGTGCTCTCCTCATGCTCCATGGCGTGCCTCCTGACAGGCTGACCGGCAGGCCAATGCCGGCCTGATCGCGATGCAGGGTTCCAGCATATGGCGCCGCGCAGGAGGACACCAGACGGCATGGAGGGAACCGTTTATCGCGCCCGCGACTATCGAGTTGCCAGCAGTGCCTCGACCAGGTCGGCCAGGCTGGCCTCGCAGCGAGCCTCGGGTGCCTGGGCCTCGTCGCCCGGGCGATACTTGCCGGAGCGCACCAGGCACGCCTGCAGGCCGACCGCCATGGCGGCGGCCACGTCGCACTCCACGTCATCGCCCACCATCAGCGCCTCGCCGGGCGCCACCCCGGCCTCCTCGAGCACGGCACGGAAGAAGTCGCCCGCGGGCTTGCCCAGCACCCGCGCCTCGACGCCGGCGGCGTACTCCAGGGCACGCACGAAGGGCCCCGCATCCAGGTGCAGGGTCCCCGCCTGACGGAAGTAGCGATTGGTCCCCACGGCGAGCAGCGGCGCCCCCTCCAGCAGCAGCCGGAATGCCTCGTCGAGGTGGGCATAGTCCAGACGCTGCTCGGCATCGCCGAGCACCACGGCGTTGGGTTCCCCCCGGGGCAGGTCGGCAAATTCCGGCTCGAGTTTCTCGTGGATCAGCAGGTAGGGGAAGAGACGATGGCGCTCCAGATAGCGCCGGATCGCCCCCGGGGCGGTGAACACCTGCGCCGGTTCCACGGGAAAGCCCAACCGCTGCAGTTCCTCGCCGACCGCCGCCGAGGTCCTGCGCGAGGTGTTGGTGAGAAAGCGCAGCGCCATCCCGCTCGCCTGCAGCCGCGCCACCGCCTCCACGGCGCCGGGCAGGGCCTCGCCATCCTCTGCCAGCACGCCACTGATATCGAGCAATACCGCCTTGAACATGGTCGCGTCCTACATGACTCATTCCTCTCGCAAGCCTAGACGCTGGAGGCTAGATCAGCCCGGCATCGCGCGGTTAGCCGCACGGGGCGGCGCCCATCGCACCAGTGGCGGGTCATCGCCGTCAGCGACAGGGGATGGCTGATATCCGCCATTCGGTGATAGGGTCACCGTCAGTTAACGACGAGGATCCGCGATGATCGACCGGAATTGGCGGATACCCGCGGCAACGTCCAGGGCGCTTGTGCTCTCATGACCTCCTTCCATCACGCCCCCCAGTCGGCCATCCACGACCAGGCCGCCCTTCTCGATCGGCTCCAGACCCCGCTCTGGGTCTTCGATATCGAACAGGAACGGATGCACTATGCCAATGCCGCGGCCGTGCGACTCTGGGGAGCCGAAACGCCGCAGGCGCTCTATGCCCGCGACTTCTCCGCGACGATGAGCGAGGCGACGCGGCGACGCCTGGCGGACTACCTCCCGCGCCTGGCGAGGGGGGAAGTCATCGATGAACACTGGAGCTTCTACCCCGGCGGCCAGGCCATCTCGCTGCACTGCCGCTGCAGCCGTTACGTCACGGAAGAGGGACGAACCGGCATGCTGGTGGAGGGGCTGGAAAGCGACATCTCCCTGGATGCCTCCAGCCTGCGTGCCCTGGAGGCGGTGAGGCACACGCCCATGATGGTCTCTGTGTTCGACGGCCAGGGGCGCCTGCTGGTGCGCAATCCGGCCGCCCTCGCGGCCCGCCAGGGGCTTTCCTCCTTCGCGGCCTGCTTCTCGGATTATGACGTTGCCGGGCGGCTCCTCCAGCAACTGGAAGGCGAGCCGAGGACCTCCCTGGAGGCGATGATGCGGGTCGACGACAGCGACCGCTGGCATCATGTCGACCTGTGCCGCGCCACCGACCCCAAGACGGGCCTGCCGATGATCGTGATGGGCGAGTTCGACATCACGCCACGCAAGGCGCTGGAGACCGCGCAGCTCGTTTCCAATCGCCAGCTGGAAGTGGTCATCGAGGGCCTGGACGTGGGCCTGCTGCTCGAGGACGAGAGTCGCCGGGTCATCGTGGCCAACCAGGCCTTCTGCGACCTCTTCGACATCGATGCGCCTCCCGAGCACCTCGTGGGCATGGACTGCCGAGAGGCCGCCGAGTCCACCAAGGGGTACTTCACGGAGCCGGAAGGCTTCGTGGCGCGCATCGAGGAACTCCTCGTGACAAGGCGCAAGCAGGCCCGCGATCTGCTGGCGATGGCGGATGGCCGCTTCCTCGAGCGCACCTATACGCCCCTGTTCGTCGCCGACCAGTACCACGGTCACCTCTGGGTGTATCGGGACATCACCCGGCAGAGGCACCAGGAGGCCGACTGGGCCCGCAAGGCCAGTACCGACCCCTTGACCGGGCTGGCCAACCGCCGCTCCTTCGACGATGCCGCCAGGAGAGTCGCCAGAACGGTCAAGGGCGGCGAGATCCAGGCGGCCCTGTTGATGATCGACATCGACCGCTTCAAGGCCATCAACGATACCCTGGGCCACGCCGAGGGCGACAAGGGCCTGCGGTTGCTGGCAGACACCCTGCGACACCACCTGCGCCAGAGCGATCTGCCCTGCCGCACCGGTGGGGAGGAGTTCATGGTGATCCTGCCCGGCATGTCCCCCGAGGAAGCCCGAGCCGTCGCCTGGCGCCTGCTGCGGCAGATCGCCGAGGCCACGATCGAGGCAGAGGCGCTGCCTTTCCACTTCACGGTGAGCATCGGGGTCACCTGCTTCACGCCCACCGATGCCAGCATCGAGGCCGTCACGCAGCGCGCCGACGCCGCCATGTACCAGGCCAAGCGCGAGGGCAGAAACCGCGTGGCGGTTCGCTGGTGACCGTGCCAAGACCAGACAGCGATCTCGGCGTTGCCACCCCCTTGTCGTGCCGGCTTTCCCGGGGCTAGAGCACGCCTTTCCCCCAGCCGTAGACGGCCCCCATCACCGCACCGAAGATGAGATGGGCGATCAGCATGGAGAGCGGTGCCACCAGCCCGAAGCCCAGGCCGAACAGGCCGGAGCCCGCCAGGGGAAAGACCGTGACCATTACCACCAGCCAGCTGGCCACGCCGAACTCCAGGCCCCGCCGGGTAGGGGTACGGCCCGGGAGATAGGGGACCAGCAGCGCGAACAGCAGCCCCCAGATCAGCGTGCCCACGACGAAATGGATGCCCCAGGCCAGCATCCGGCTGTCGGGCGCGCCGAGCAGGTCCTGAGCGGCCAGGTTCATGACCTCGATGGGGTTGTACCAGGGGATGATGCCCGCCGCCAGGCGCAGAATCAGGATCAACGAGATGACCAGGGTGGCCGCGAACCCGGCCATCAACCCTCGTAACAGGCGAGTGCTCATGGCGTCCTCCCTGCGGTGGCTGTGACTATCAGTGTAGCCAGTCCACTGGAGCCGGTGCGCCGTGGCCAGGTGCCCGGAAAGCCTCATCCCTGCGGTAACATCGGGATGCCGCGATCGGCCAAGCCGCGTATTGCCCTGGGCATCGAAGGGGAAACCCGGGTTGTGGGCCTCTTCCCAGAGATGGCCGCCGGGGTCGGCAAAATAGCCGGAGTACCCGCCCCTCGCCGCCCGGCTGGCTAGCTTCACGACCCGCCCGCCGGCGCGCTGCGCCTGCAGCGCCTACACTAGGCCAGTCAGGCATCATCCATCGCCTGCAGGCAGAGGTGTCCATGGACCTCAAGAGCGGTTACCCATTCTGGGCCGTCAAGAATGGCCTGATGCAGGCCTTCCCCAGACTTAGCCAGGACACCCACTGCGATGTGGCGGTGATTGGCGGCGGCATCACCGGTGCCCTGATCGCGAATGAGTTCGCCCGGCACGGGCACGATGTCGTGGTGATCGAGCGGCGGGATATCGGCTGGGGAAGCTCGGCGGCCAGCACCGCCCTGCTGCAGTACGAGATCGACACCCACATGACCGATCTTGCCGAGATCGTGGGCGAAACCGGGGCCGTGCGGGCCTATCAAGGCTGTGCTCAGGCCATCCGTGACATCGAGCTGCTGGCGGGGGAGGTGGGTGATGTGGATTTCGGCTGGCAGCAGAGCCTCTACTACGCCAGCGAGCAAGCCGATGCCGACAGCCTGCGACGGGAGTTCGAACTGCGACGACACCACGGTTTCGCCGCCGATTGGCTGGAGTGTGACGATATCCGGAGGTGCTTCGGCTTCGAGGCACCCTGCGCCATCCTGACCCATCTGGCAGCGCGAGTGGACCCGTATCGCCTGGCATACAAGCTGTTCGGCCGCCTCGTGGCGAATGGCAGCCGAGTGTTCGATCGCACCGAGATCGCCGCTATCGATTCCGGCACGACCCAGGTGACCCTGACTACCTCCAACTCGGTGTCCCTGAGCTGCAAGCATCTGATCATGGCGGGCGGGTACGAGTCCCAGAGCTGGCTCGACCAGAAGGTGGCCAGGAACCTCAGCAGCTACGCCTTCGTCACCGACCCCATCGCTCACGAGGATCTGGGGCCGCTGGCCTCGACCATGATCTGGGAGTCGGCGCGCCCCTACCTCTACATGCGCACGACCGGAGACGGCCGCCTGATCGTCGGCGGCGAGGACGACGATGTCGACATCCCGGCACGGCGTGACGAGCGGGTGGGCAAGAAGGCCAACACCCTGGTCAAGCAGGTGGAAACCCTCTTCCCCGAGCTCTCGATCAATCCAACCTTTTCCTGGGGCGGCACGTTCGCCGAGACCGAGGACGGCCTGCCCTTCTTCGGTCCACACGACCAGTACGGCCCCCGAGTCCACTTCGCCATGGCCTACGGCGGCAACGGCATCAGCTACAGCATGCTGGGCGCCGGGCTGCTGCGGGCCTTGATCGAGGGGCGCGAGCATCCCCTCGCCGGGCTGTTCTCGTTCGACCGCGAGACCTGATGTCTACTGTGGGGCACCCTGCCCCCATCCCGACAGCGAGCGCGCCTGAACGTCAAGGAAGGTAGGGGAAGCGGTCACCGGACGATCGCGAGGTGCTACTGGTGGCGGTCGACCGGGAGGGACTTGCCGTCGACGGAAGCCCCAGCCAGAACCAGCCCCACAGCCATCCGACAGCGCCGAGATCAAGCAAGCCGGGTATTGCCCTGGGTATCGATGGGGAAACCCGGGTTGTGGGCCACCTCCCAGAGGTGGCCGTCTGGGTCGGCGAAATAGCCGGAGTAACCGCCCCACTCTGCCCGGCTGGCCGGCTTGACGATCCGCCCGCCGGCGCGCTCGGCCTCGCTCAGCACGGCGTCGACCTCGGGCGCCGAGCGCACGTTATGGGCCAGGGTGATGCCGGCGAAGCCGCCGCCCGCATCCACCACGCCGGCATCCTGTGCCAGGGCGGCGCGAGAATAGAGCGACAGGATCAGCCCGTTGAGCTGGAAGAAGACCACCTCGTCATCCACCGCCAGGCCCGCCTGCCAGCCCAGCCCCTCATAGAAGCGCCGCGCCCGCGACAGGTCGCCGACGCCCAGAGTGATCAGACTCACGCGCTGTTCCACCGCGTTTACCTCCCGGCCTGTGCCCTATCAATCACCATAGCGGGCAGACGAGATTCAGTGCCATGGATTCAGCACTTTCAGCCTATGCGACAGTGGCTTCTTCTTCGAGCCAAGGATGAGGGTCTGCCCCCAGATTTCTGGCCCGATTTACAACCACCCCCATCACAAGAAAACCTCTTCAAAAGGACAGGAAAACCATTAAAAAGCATGACAGTATATCGAATATAAATTAAATATGTTTTAATAAAAAAGACACAGAGTCTTGCTTCTCAGCCTTCTCTTGCACGTTCAGCTAATGCCGACTATAAATATAACGAACAGGCAGAGACTCAACATTATTACCTGCTATATCGCGCCATAAATCTCGATAAATAATCACAAAACAGAGGGAGCAGCCATGTCCACCAAGAAAATCGGCATCAGCTCGATAGCCATCATGATGAGCCTGTTCGGGATAACCGGCCACGCTCAGGAAGGAAAGGTGGATGTCGGTAAAAACGAATACCTGAATAGCTGCGCCGTATGCCACGGCGAGGAAGGCAAAGGCAACGGACCACTCGCCGGGATAATCGAAACACGAGTTCCTGACCTCACCACGCTTGCGCAGGAGAACGACAACGTCTTCCCCATGGCTCGTGTCTACGAAGTCATCGAGGGAACGGCCGATGTCCAGGCGCACGGCTCACGAGAAATGCCCGTGTGGGGGCAGCGATACGGCATTGAAGCAGCCGCGGACTACTATGACTTCGAGTACGATTCGGAGTCCGTGATTCGTGCCAGGATACTGGCTGTCGCCGAGTATATCTATCGACTTCAGGCGGAGGAGTAATACGCTTCAACGACCCACAGCACTGTGAATGACTACCCCTTCCGAGAGCCATCGCGCCTCTGAAAAGGATCATGTCACCGAGGCCATCAAGTCCTGAACCTAGCCAGGCGTTGTCATGTTCATCAAGAATGCCAACATGGCTATCTAGCAGACGAGATTCAGGACTTGATGTCCTGAAAAGCGAAGGGCCCATCGAGAGATAGGCCCTTCATGGCTTACGACATCGTCGCAGGCATCACTCCCACTCGATCGTCGCCGGCGGCTTGCTCGAGACATCGTAGGTCACGCGGGAGACGCCCGTAATCTCGTTGATGATGCGGTTGGAGACCTTCTCCAGCAGCTCGTAGGGCAGGTGCGCCCAGCGGGCGGTCATGAAGTCGATGGTCTCCACGGCGCGCAGGGCGATGACCCACTCGTAGCGGCGGGCGTCGCCCACCACGCCGACGGAGCGCACCGGCAGGAAGACGGCGAAGGCCTGGCTGGTCTTGTGGTACCAGTCGGCGCGGTGCAGCTCTTCGATGAAGATGGCGTCGGCCTCGCGCAGGATGTCGGCGTACTCCTTCTTCACCTCGCCGAGGATGCGCACGCCCAGGCCCGGCCCCGGGAAGGGGTGGCGGTAGACCATGTCGTAGGGCAGGCCGAGCTCAACGCCGAGCTTGCGCACCTCGTCCTTGAAGAGCTCGCGCAGCGGCTCGACGAGCGTGAGCTTCATGGTCTCGGGCAGGCCGCCCACGTTGTGGTGCGACTTGATCACATGCGCCTTGCCGGTCTTGGCCGCGGCGGACTCGATCACGTCCGGGTAGATGGTGCCCTGGGCCAGGAAGTCCACGCCTTCAATCTTGGCGGCCTCGCTGTCGAAGACGTCGATGAAGGTGTTGCCGATGATCTTGCGCTTGGCCTCGGGGTCGGCCTCGCCCTTCAGCTTGTCGAGGAAGAGGTCCTCGGCGTCCACGCGGATCACCTTCACGCCCATGTGGCGGGCGAAGGTCTCCATCACCTGGTCGCCCTCGGCCTTGCGCAGCAGGCCGTTGTCGACGAACACGCAGGTCAGCTGGTCGCCGATGGCCTTGTGCAGGAGTGCCGCCACCACCGAGGAGTCCACGCCGCCGGAGAGGCCGAGCAGCACGTGGCGGTCACCCACCTGCTCGCGCACGCGGGCAATCTGGTCCTCGATGATCTGGGCCGGGGTCCAGAGGCGCTCGGCGCCGCAGATCTCCAGCACGAAGTGCTCGAGGATGCGCAGGCCCTGGAGGGTGTGGGTCACCTCGGGGTGGAACTGCACGCCAAAGAAGCGCTTCTCCTCCCAGGCCATGGCAGCGATGGGACAGCTCGGGGTGGAGGCGGTGACGGTGAAGGTGTCGGGCACCCGGGAAACCTTGTCGCCGTGGCTCATCCAGACGTCGAGCAGGTTGCGGCCGGTCTCGTGGTCGATATGGTCCGAGATGTCGCGGAACAGCGCCGTCTCGGCGTCGAGGCGGATCTGGGCATAGCCGAACTCGTGGACGTGGGAGCCCTCCACGGCGCCGCCGAGCTGCTCGGCCATGGTCTGCATGCCGTAGCAGATGCCCAGCACCGGCAGGCCCATCTCGAACACGCACTGGGGGGCGCGGGGCGAGTCCAGCTCGGTGACGGATTCCGGGCCACCGGCGAGGATGATGCCGTTGGGGGCGTACTCGCGGATCTCGGCCTCGGTGATGTCGAAGGCGCGAACCTCGGAGTAGACGCCGATCTCGCGCACCCGGCGGGCGATCAGCTGGGTGTACTGGGAGCCGAAGTCAAGGATCAGGATCTTGTGGGCGTGAATGTCGGTCATCAGGCCTTTCCTTTGAGAGGCGAACGGCCCGGAAACACGAAAGCTGGAAGCGGCGCGGCCACTTCCAGCTTCAAGCTTCCGGCTTCAAGCGTGTATCAGCCCGCGCGGTAGTTCGGGGCTTCCTTGGTGATCTGCACGTCGTGCACGTGGGACTCGTTGAAGCCGGCCCCGGTGATCTGCACGAACTGCGGCTTGGTGCGCATCTCCTGGATGTCGCGGCAGCCGGTGTAGCCCATGGAGGCGCGCAGGCCGCCCATCAGCTGGTGGACGATGGCGCTCATCATGCCCTTGTAGGGCACCCGGCCCTCGATGCCTTCCGGCACCAGCTTCTCGGCGCCCTCGCTCTTGTCCTGGAAGTAGCGGTCGGCGCTGCCCTGGGTCTGGGACATGGCGCCCATGGAGCCCATGCCGCGGTAGGCCTTGTAGGTGCGGCCCTGGAAGAGCTCGATCTCGCCCGGGGATTCCTCGGTGCCGGCCAGCAGGCCACCGGCCATCACGGTGCTGGCGCCGGCGGCCACGGCCTTGGCCAGGTCGCCGGAGTAGCGCACGCCGCCGTCGGCGATCAGCGGGATGTCGTAGGGCTCCAGCGCCGCGGCCACGTTGGAGACGGCGGTGATCTGCGGCACGCCCACGCCGGCCACCACGCGGGTGGTGCAGATGGACCCGGGGCCGATGCCCACCTTGACGGCATCGGCTCCCGCCTCGGCGAGCGCCTTCGCGGCGTCGGCGGTGGCGATGTTGCCGCCGATCACCTGGATCTGCGGGAAGTGCTCCTTCACCCAGCGCACGCGCTCGATCACGCCCTTGGAGTGGCCATGGGCAGTGTCGACCACCACCACGTCGACCCCGGCCTCGGCCAGGGCGGCCACGCGGTCCGGCGTCTCGGGGCCGGTGCCCACGGCGGCGCCGACCAGCAGGCGGCCGTCGGCGTCCTTGGCCGCCAGGGGGAAGGTGCGGGCCTTCTCGATGTCCTGGAAGGTGACCAGGCCGCGCAGGCGGAAGGCGTCATCCACCACCAGCATCTTCTCGATGCGGTGCTCCTGCATCTTGCCCTTGATGATGTCGAGGCTGGTGCCCACCGGCACGGTGACGAGCTTCTCACCGGGGGTCATGATGTCGGCCACGCTGTCGCCGTGGTTGGGCTGGAAGCGCATGTCGCGCTGAGTCACCAGGCCCACCAGGGTCTCGCCCTCCACCACCGGGAAGCCGGAGAAGCCGTGCTCCTCGGCCATCGCCAGCAGGTCCGCCAGCTTGGCCTTGGGCCCCACGGTGACGGGGTCCTTGACGATCACGCTCTCGTGCTTCTTGACCTTGCGCACCTCGGCCGCCTGGTGGGCGATGGTCATGCTCTTGTGGATGATGCCGATGCCGCCTTCCTGGGCCATGGCGATGGCCAGGCGGGCTTCGGTGACGGTGTCCATGGCGGCGGAGACGAGCGGGATGTTCAGGAAGAGGTCGCGGGTCAGGCGGGTCCGGAGGCTGACGTCGTTGGGCAGGACATCGGAATACCCGGGCACGAGTAATACGTCATCGAACGTAAGAGCTTCTTGGGCCATACGTAGCATATGCGGCAACACCCAGTGAACTGGTGGGAGGGATGAAGTTAATCCCCCATTATAACGGCCAGTGGGGGCTTGCGTCACGGGGTTGACCACGAGCTCACCCGCCGCCCGCCGGCCATTCACGCAATGGGCACATTCGCTGACCAAGACTTACCTCACAGTCCGGTGCCCTGGTCTAATCTAAGAACTGGCTCGCAGGGTGCTCAGGAACCCCCTCAGCCAGGCCGCTCAAGGAAAGGAGAGTCGACATGAACTGGGACCAGATCGAAGGCAAATGGAAGGAAATGAAGGGCAAGGCCCGCTCCAGCTGGGGTGAACTCACCGACGATGAAGTGGACGAGATCGCCGGCAACCGGGAACAGCTGATCGGCAAGCTGCAACAGAAATATGGCATGGCCCGCGAACAGGCCGAGAAGGAGGCCGATGACTGGGCCAGCCGGCAATGACGGGTCAGGCCCCTTAGGGCCGCCCTGCCCCCTTGCGCCGAGCCAACAGGCTCGGCGCTTTCGTTGCCTGCCACCTCGCCGCGAACCTTGCCGGTGACATGCTAGAGTGAGGGCGTCACATGCCACAGGACGCCTCCACGATGCCCAGCGCCGATGCCAACGGACCCTCCCCGGCCCTCTCCGTCAGCGAGCTCAACCGCCGCGCCCGCCAGGCGCTGGAGCAGGATGTCGGCGAGGTGTGGGTGGAGGGCGAGCTCTCCGGGGTGTCGCGGCCGGGCTCGGGGCACATCTACTTCACCCTCAAGGACGACCGGGCCCAGCTGCGCTGCGCGCTGTTCCGCACCCGGGCGCGCTTCGTCGCCGCCCCCATGCGCGACGGCGACCGGGTCAAGGTGCGCGGCCAGGTGTCGCTGTTCGAGCCACGCGGCGACTACCAGCTGATCGTCGAGGCGGTGCAGGCGGCCGGCGTTGGCGAGCTGCTGGCGGCCTTCGAGCGGCTCAAGGCCCGGCTCGCCGCCGAGGGGGTGTTCGCCAACGCGCGCCCCCTGCCCTATCCGCCACGGCACCTGCTGGTGCTCACCTCGCCCACCGGCGCGGCGATCCGCGACGTGCTGGCGGTACTCGCGGCGCGCTGGCCGCTTACGCAGGTGACGCTGATCCCGGTGCCGGTGCAGGGGCGCGAGGCCGCCCCGGCGCTGATCTCGGCGCTGGGCCTGCTCAACCGCCAGCAGGCGCTGGACCCGGCCCGCGACGCCATCCTGATCACCCGCGGCGGCGGCAGCCTGGAGGACCTCTGGGCCTTCAACGACGAGCACCTGGCCCGGGCGATCTTCCACTCGCGGCTGCCGGTGATGTCGGCGGTGGGCCACGAGGTGGACGTCACCCTGGCCGACTTCGCCGCCGATGCGCGTGCTCCCACCCCTTCGGCTGCCGCCGAGCAGCTGGTGCCCGACCGCCGCGAGCGTCTCCACCGCCTCGAGCGGCTGGCCGAACGGCTCACCCGCGCCCAGCACGCGCGCCTGGAGACCGAGGCCCAGCGCCTGGACCACCTGCGGGCCCGGCTGCGCCACCCCGGCGAGGTGCTGGCCGCGCGCCGCCGGCAGCTGGACCAGCTGGAGGGCCGGCTGCGGCGCGTCATGCAGGCGCGGCTCGCCACCGAGCGACGCCGCGAGCACCACCTGCGCCAGCGCCTCGCGCTGCGCTCGCCGGACCGGCTGGTGGAGCAGGCCGGTCAGCGGCTGACGCGGGCCCGCTGGCGGCTCCACCAGGCCATGCCGCGGGCGCTGGACCGCCACCGCGAGCGGCTGGGCGGTCTCGCTCGCGAGCTGCAGGCCGTCAGCCCACTGGCGGTGCTGGGGCGCGGCTACGCGATCCTCGAGGACGCGCAGGGCCGCGTCGTCCGCCGGGCCGCTGACACCGCCCCCGGCCAGGCGCTCGAGGCACGGCTGGGCGAGGGGCGGCTCGCCGTCACGGTGACCCGCACCGAGGCCTGCGACACCACGCCCCATGGCGACAGGGCATCAGGGTGATAAGTTTTGGAATATGGATATTCAAAAAAATACTATCTAAGCTTGTTCCGAAGAACGCCTTGACGTCGAAAGGCCAGTGCCTATACGTCAAGGTACCAGAGTCATCCCCGTGCCCGACTGCGGGTCGCTCGGGGACGCATCCCCCCATCAACCAGGGAGTAACACCATGTCACTGCGCATCAATGACGTTGTACCCGACTTCGAGGCCGATACCAGCCAGGGCCCGATCCGCTTCCACGAGTGGATCGGCGACAGCTGGGCGATCCTGTTCTCCCATCCCAAGGACTTCACCCCGGTCTGCACCACCGAGTTCGGCGCCGTGGCCAAGCTCAACGAGGAGTGGAAGAAGCGCGACACCAAGGTGATCGGCATCTCGGTGGATGGCGTGGAGGATCACAAGAAGTGGATCAATGACATTTCCAGCTTCGCCAGCTGCGATGTCGGCTTCCCGATCATCGCCGACGAGGACCTCAAGGTCGCCAAGCTGTTCGACATGCTGCCGGCCGATGCCTACCTGCCCGATGGCCGCACCCCGGCCGACAGCGCCACCGTGCGCTCGGTGTTCATCATCGGCCCGGACAAGCAGCTCAAGCTCTCCATGACCTATCCGATGAACGTCGGCCGCAACTTCGCCGAGGTGCTGCGCGCCCTGGACGCGCTGCAGACCGCCAACGGCAAGGGCGTGGCCACGCCGGCCGACTGGACCGTCGGCGAGGACGTGATCATTCCGCCGACGGTCTCCGACGAGGATGCCAAGGCGAAGTTCGGCGAATACGAGACCATCTTCCCCTACCTGCGCCGGACCAAGCTGCCCAAGTAAGGCGCGCGATTCGGCTCGCACCACGACGACCCCCTGCCTCGGCAGGGGGTCTTGCATTGTGCCCGGGGCCGCTAGTGGTGCTCTGGCTGGCGGGCGGCCGGCTTGAAGGCGCCGGGTTCGAGCTCGTGGCGGGCCAGCAGCTTGTAGAAGTCGGTGCGGTTGCGCCCGGCGATGCGCGCCGCCTGGGTGACGTTGCCCTCGGTGATCTTGAGCACCTTGACCAGGTAGCTGCGCTCGAAGCCGGCGCGGGCGTCGTTGAAGGTCGGCAGGGCGTTGTCCTCGGCGGCCAGCGCCTGGGCCACCAGCCCCTCGGGGATCATCGGCGAGGTGGTCAGGGCCACGCACTGCTCCACCACGTTGACCAGCTGGCGCACGTTGCCGGGCCAGGCCGAGGCGGCCAGCAGGTTGAGCGCCTCCGGGGAGAAGCCCTTGACGAAGGGCTTGTGCCGGGCGGCGGCCTGGGCGACCAGGTGCTTGGCCAGCAGCGGGACGTCCTCGGCGCGCTCCTTGAGCGGCGGCAGCCGCAGGTTCACCACGTTGAGACGGTAATAGAGGTCCTCGCGGAACTCCCCCTCGTGCATGGCGCGGTCCAGGTCGCGGTGGGTGGCCGAGATGATGCGCACGTCGATGGGGATCGAGGTGGTGGAACCGAGCGGGCGGATATGGCGCTCCTGCAGGGCGCGCAGCAGCTTGACCTGCAGCGTCAGCGGCATGTCGCCGATCTCGTCGAGGAACAGGGTGCCGCCGTCGGCCGCCTGGAAGAGGCCGCGGTGCTCGCTCACTGCGCCGGTGAAGGCACCCCGGGCGTGGCCGAACAGTTCGCTCTCCAGCAGCTGCTCGGGCAGCGCGCCGCAGTTGATCGCCACGAAGGGCTTGTCGGCCCGCGGGCTGGCCTTGTGGATGGCGCCGGCCAGCAGTTCCTTGCCCGACCCCGAGGCGCCGGTGATCAGCACGCTGACGTCGGAGGCGGCCACCATGCGGGCCTGCTCGAGGATGCGCTCCATCTCGGGGCTGCGGGTGATGATCGCCTCGCGCCAGTGGTCGTCACCCTCGGTGCCCGAGGTGGAGGTCTGGGCCAGGGCATCGTCGAGGGCGGAGAAGAGCTCGTCGCGATCCACCGGCTTGGTCAGGAAGCCGAACACCCCCTGCCGGGTAGCGCTCACGGCATCGGGAATCGAGCCATGGGCGGTGAGGATGATCACCGGCAGGCCCGGCACCCGGCGCTGGAGCTCCTGGAACAGGGCCAGGCCGTCCATCTCGTCCATGCGCAGGTCCGACAGCACCAGGTCGGGGCGTGCGACTTCCAGCCGCTTGAGGGCCTCGCGGCCGCTCTCCGCGGTGGTGACACGATAGCCGCGGCTCTCGAGCCGCATGCCCAGCAGCTTCAACAGGCTGACATCGTCATCCACCAGCAGGATGTGTGCGCCTTGGTCACCGGCGTTGGGCAGGCGTCCGGTCTGTTTCATGTCGTCTCTCCCGATTCATTCATTCTGCTGTCGCAGATTGATGCTCTGTTCGATGGCGGTGAGCTGCTCGAGCTTCTCGGCCATGGCCTCGAGCTCCTCGGTGAGGGCCTCGTTCTCCTCCACGATGGCCTCGTGCTCGCCCCGGCTCTCTGCCAGCTGGCCGGCCAGGCGGCGGCGCCCCTCCAGCTCGTTGAGCCAGTAGCGCAGCAGCGGCTGCAGCTCGGGCGGCGCACCATGCAGGTCGGCCTTGTAGAGCTCCGAGGCGCGGTCCCACTGCTGCTCGTCGCCCCAGGAGAGCAGCACGGCGCGCGCCAGGCGACGTTCGGTACGCTCGCCCCCGAGGCGCGTCAGGGTGGCTTCCCGCCACTCCCGATCGCCGCGCTGGGAGGCCAGGCCGAAGGCCACCCAGTCGTCGAGCAGGCAGGGCAGGTTGTCGAAGTCCGGCAACTCGGCATGGCAGAACGTCGACCCGGTCGAAGGGCTCTGGAGGGGCGAGGGGCCGGAGGGCGACTGCAGCTGCTCGGGCAGGTACTGGCAGCCGGCCAGCCAGGCGGTGGCCAGGCACAGGAGCCAGGGGCGCGCGGTCATGGGGTGTCATTCCTCGAGTGGGCGCCCGCCAGAGCGAGCGTCGGGTGATCGTGATCCTGTTCGGCAGCCCGGGCCATCCGCGGCAGGGTCAGGCGAAAGCACACGGCCAGCCGGGTATCGTCCACGAGCTCCAGGCTGCCGTGCTGGAGTCGCGCACAGTCGGCGGCCACCGAGAGACCGATGCCGGAGCCCTTCAGCGGCCCCTTGCGGCGCCCGCGGCCCTGGAAGAAGGCCTCGAAGAGCCGGTCGCGATCCTCCTCGGCGATCGGCTCGCCGCTGTTGGCCACCTCGATCACCAGCCGGTCGCGCAGCGGACGGGCACGGATCTCCAGTTCACCGCCGTCCTCGCCGTAGGCGACGGCATTGGAGATCAGGTTGTCGAGGACCCTGGCCGTGGCAGTGCGGTCGAGCTCCCAGGCCAGGGGGCCATCGAAGCAGCTGACGCGCATCTCCTTGTTGTCGAGGGCCAGGCGGTGCTTGGCCAGCACCTCCTTGGCCACGGTGGCGACATCCAGCCGCTCGATATCGAGCTGGCGATTGTGCTGGAGCAGGTTGTAATCGAGCAGCTGCTCGATCAGCTGCTGCAGCTCGCGCCCGCTGGCATCGATCAGGTCGAGGATCTCGCGCTGGCGGGGCGTGACTTCGCCGGCCACGCCGTCGGCGAGCAGCGACGAGCCCTCGCGCACGCTGGCCAGCGGGGTCTTGAGCTCGTGGGACATGTGGCGCAGGAACTGCTGCTTCTGGGCCTCCAGCTCGTCGAGCCGCGAGGCCAGCCAGTCCAGCCGCTCGTCCAGGGTGACCAGTTCCGCGGGGCCGTTGAAGGGCGGCGGCTTCTGCCCCGTGTCGCCGCCCACGCTGCCGATCCCCAGGATGCGCCGTTCGAGCTGGCGGATCGGGTGGATGATCAGCCGGGTGAACAGCAGCATCAGCACCAGACTCGCCGAGACCAGGGCCGCAGTCTGCCACCAGAGGCGCACCTGCACCGCCTCGGCTCGGGCCCGGATGCTCTCGATGCGCTCGTCGATGCGCCGGTTGGTGGCGCGACGCATCGCCTCGGTATGCTGGGCGAAGGGCAGGAAGTCGGAGAGCCGGGCGGTGAACTCCTCGAGCGGCAGGTCGGGCAGTTCGGCGAGGTCGTCGAGTTCTTCTTCCAGTGCCGCCACATCGGGATCATCGGGCAGCAGCCGGCGCTGCTGGGCCAGCAGCTCACGGAACTCCTCGAGGCGCTCGTCGAAGATCTCCAGCAGGCTCTCCTCCTCGACCACGGCATACTGGCGGGCACCGCGCTCCATCTCCAGCGCCAGCGCACCCAACGAGCGGGCACGCCGTGTCTCCTCCACCGCCTGGCGGGCACTGACATCGGCCAGGCGCGACAGCTCGGAGAGGGCCTGACCGGCCTGGATCATCAACACGGCCAGCGGCAGCATCACTACCAGAAAGGCCAGCAGCACCAGCTGCAACAGCGAGCGCGGCCTCCAGCGGCGCGTAACGGCTGAGGTCATGGACAGCGTTCTTTGCAGGAGGGTAACGGGAACCACCATCGTCCATCCCCAAGGATACCAGAGTTCAGCCGAACGCCCCGCGGCCAATCGGCACCACCCCGCCGGACAGGTCCCGCAAGGGGAAAAAAAAGGGCCGGCAGAGCCGGCCCAATACGCAGGGAACTGAAGGGTCCGGAGATCCGATCAATCGACGACCTGGTTCGTCCATTGCCCGGATGTCCATGGGCCGGGGAGGCCCCGAAGCCATGAGGCACCATCTGCCACCAGGGGCTGGTCATCCTCATGCGGGTGGCATGCCATCGCGTGGCGAACCGCCCTGCTCCGTTCCTGGCACCACCGCCTCGACCGGAGGCCGACGGCGATGCTGCGCGATTCGATCCCCCGGAGGGGGGAGAGGCGTCCATGCCAGGGCGTCCTTGCCCTCTCGATACCGATCCTTGCCTGGCGGCGGTACCGTCTCATCGCAACCTAAAGTCACACATCGCTTGGAGCAGACACTGGTCGCGTCGGGGAGCGGGAGCACAGGGCAGTGATGGCCCGCCTCCCTTCGGCGACCGGGAAACGGTTCGAGCCGAATGAACCGTTTTCCCTTGCTCGTCCTGACTGTTGCCAATGGCATGCCAGGAACTGCATTAACCTTTACATATCAACTGGTTGAACAGGACAAAAAAAAGGGAGCAGGTGGGAAACAGCCTGCGCAACGGCCGATGGGCGGGGGATGGCAGGATTTTCGTCGCCAGGTGGCGACGCCTTTCGCAGGATTTCCTGGATGATCTTTGTTTTCAACGGGTTGGCGCGTCTCCGGATGGCGACGCCGCAAGACCCGGCGACGTCGCATGGCGACAGCGCGCGCCCTCAGGCGAGGGTCTTGACCAGGATCTTGGACTTGCGCGCATGGTTGTAGGTGTCACGGCGCAGTGGTGGCAGCGCCTGGATGTCGGCCAGGCGGAAGCCGTGCTCGAAGAACCAGTGGGTGGAGTGGGTGGTCAGGGCGAAGAGCGCCGAGAGCCCCAGGCGCCGAGCCCGGCGCTCGATCTCGGCGAGCAGGAGCTCCCCGCGTGCGCCGCCCCGGTAGTCGTCGTGGACCGCCACGCAGGCCAGTTCCCCCATCGTCGCCTCGCCGAAGGTATGCAGGGCGGCGCAGCCGATGATCATGCCGTCGCGCTCGATCACCAGATAGTCGTCGATCTCGTACTCCAGCCGCTCCCGGGAGCGCGGGACCAGCATCCCCCGCCGCTCGAGCGGCTCGAGCAGCTCGAGCAGGCCGCCGATGTCGCCGAGTTCTGCCGCGCGCAGCTGCTCGTAGCGGTGCTCGGTGATCATGGTGCCCACGCCGTCGCGGGTGAACAGTTCGCCGAGCAGGGCGTCATGGTCGTGCCAGGAGAGCAGGTGGGTGCGGGCCACGCCATGCCGCGCGGCGGCACAGGCCGCCCCGAGGTGCCGGGCCAGCTCGCCGGACGGGTCGGCCTGCAGGAGCAGCGGCTCGGCTTCACGCGGGGTCAGCTGGCGCTGCAGCTGGCCGCTGCGGTCGAACAGCCCGCTGGCTTCCCCGAGCAGGATCAGCTTGTCGGCGCCGAGCGCCGTGGCGGCATGGCGGGCCACTTCGGCGGCGTCCAGGTCGAAGACCTCGCCGGTGCTGGAGAAGCCCAGCGGCGGCAGCACCACCAGCGACCCGCGCTCGAGCAGTCCCTCGATGGCCTGCGCCCGCACCCGACGCACCTCGCCGCTGTGGTCGAAGTCGATTCCCTCGCGCACGCCCAGCGGCTTGGCCATCACCAGGTTGCCGGAGACCACGGTCATCTCGATGCCGTGCAGTGGCGTGTTGGGCAGCCCCGGGGAGAGCCGCGCCTCCAGCCACAGCCGCTGCTCGGCGGCGATGCGCTCGACCCGCGCCATGATCGCCTCGTCGGCCACCCAGCGCCCCTGGTGGCGACGGGGGACGATGCCCGCCTCGTCCAGGGCCTGTTGGACCTGGGGACGGATACCGAACACCACCACCAGCCGCACGCCCAGGGTGTGCAGCAGCGCCAGGTCCTGGACCAGCTGCTCCCCTCGCCCGCTGGCCATGGCCTCGCCCTCGATCAGGATGACGAAGGTGCGCCCGCGGTGGGCATTGATGTAGGGGGAGGAATTGCGGAACCAGTCGACGAAGGGGAAACGAGTATCCAAGGCCGCACTCCGGCAGCAGGTGAACGAAGGGGGAGTCGAGAACCACTATATCAGAGCGACGAAAACGGCGGCACCTGCAAGCTGCAGCATGGAATCAGCCGCCGCAAAAGCAAACCCGAAGGCCTCGACCTTCGGGTTTGCTTGTAGCTCGGCGCTTGTAGCTCGGCGCTTGTAGCTCGGCGCTTGTAGCTCGGCGCTTGTAGCTCGGCGCTTGTAGCTCGGCGCTTGTAGCTCGGCGCTTAGCCGAACATGCCCTTGAAGGTGAAGAAGAAGAGGATCGCGAGGCCGGCGCCGGCAGGCAGGGTGATCAGCCACGACATGGCGATGGTGCCGATGACCCGCAGGTTGAGCGCCGCCATGCCGCGGGCCAGGCCCACGCCCAGCACCGCCCCGACTAGGGTATGGGTGGTGGAGATCGGCAGCCCGGTGCCCGAGGCCAGCACCACGGTCACCGCGGCCGCCAGGGTGGCGGCGAAGCCGCGGCTCGGGGTGAGCTCGGTGATGCCGGTGCCCACGGTGGCGATCACCTTGTGGCCGTAGGTGACCAGGCCGACGACGATGCCGCCGCCGCCCAGCACCAGCACCCACCAGGGCACCAGGGCCGCGCCCTCGATCTCGCCACCGGTCTGCACCACGCTGATCACCGCCGCCAGCGGCCCCACGGCGTTGGCCACGTCGTTGGAGCCGTGGGCGAAGGCCATGGCGCAGGCGGTGAAGATCATCAGCACGCCGAAGACGCGCTCCACGCCGGAGAAGCCGAACTGGTCGGACTGGCGGCTCGACGCCTTGACGCGACGCTCCATGGCCACGCCGAGCCCCGCGACCACCAGGCCGGCGAGGATCGAGAACAGCAGGCTGGCACCGAAGCCGAGATCCAGGCCGACATGCTTGAGGCCCTTGGTGAGGGTCACCATAGTCACCGCGAAGCCGACCAGGAAGACGTACATGGGCACGTAGCGCTTGGCGGCGCTGAAGGGGTCGCGTGCCTCGAAGATCAGGTGCTGCACCGACTTGAAGAGGGTGAAGGCGATGGTACCGGCCAGCAGTGGCGAGACCACCCAGCTGGCGGCGATCTTGCCCACCGAGCCCCAGTCCACGGCACCCGCCCCCAGGCCCGCCACCGCGAAGCCGACGATGGCGCCGACGATGGAGTGGGTGGTGGAGACCGGCCAGCCCTTCATGGAGGCGACCAGTAGCCAGGTCGCCGCCGCCAGCAGCGCCGCCAGCATGCCGTAGACCAGCAGCTGGGGGTCGTCCTGCAACAGCTCGGGGTCGATGATGCCCTTGCGGATGGTGTTGGTCACCTCGCCGCCGGCCAGCCAGGCGCCGAGGAACTCGAAGATCACGGCGATGATGATCGCCTGCTTGATGGTGATGGCCCGCGAGCCCACCGAGGTACCCATGGCGTTGGCCACGTCGTTGGCCCCCACGCCCCAGGCCATGAAGAAGCCGAAGAGACAGGCGAGGATGATGAAGATCTCACCGTGCTGCGCAATGATCGACATAGGGAGGGTTCCCTTGTTGCGGTCTGAAGGAGGTCGACACGACGCGGCCCCGGGAATGCCGGGGCCGCTACGTTCAATTGGCCGTCATGATCTGCAGGCGGCTGCCGACGCGCTCGGCGCGGTCGGAGAGCTCGCCCACCCAGTCGATGATCTTGTAGAGGAACATCACGTCCACCGGCGGCAGGCGGTCTTCCAGTTCGAAGAGCCGGCGGCGGATGGCCACCTGCTGGCCATCGGCCTGCTGCTCGAGCACATGCAACTCGCGGATCATCTTCTGCATCACGTCGGAGACGTTGCGGCCGAAGCCGGACTCGAGCAGATCCTTGAGCTCCTCCAGGGCGTGGCGCGCCTGGGCCACGCAGGCCACCGAGGTGCGCATGTAGTCACGCATCGGCTGGGCAAGCTCCTCGGGCACCTGCATCCGGCGACCCAGCATGATGCCGGTGATGTCGCGAACCTTGTTGGCGATCTTGTCCTGGACGCTGATCAGGTCGAGCAGGTCGGAGCGCGACACCGGCAGGAACATGGTATTGGGAAGGTTGAGACGCAGGTCGGTCTTGAGCTCGTCGGCCTCGTGCTCGAGGCGCGTGATGGTCTCGCGATGCTGGGCGGCGGTGTCCCAGTCGCCCACGAGGGAGGCCTCGAAGAAGGGCAGCAGCTCGTCGGCACATTCGTTGGCCTTGACGATATGGGCCAGCAGCGGATGGAATGGCGAGCGACCGAACATCGCGGAGAAGGGATTGGATGTCACCATGGGGCATCTGTGAACCTGGAAAATGGCGGCGTCAGTATAGTGACTGACACCGCCACCGTCATGAAAAAATCATCCATTATTCATCCAACCGAGGTGGCGCCCAGATGGCAGACGAGATCGAGCTCAAGCTGGCCCTGGGGGCCGAGGCACCCGAGGCCCTGCGCCGCCACCCCCGCCTGACCGGCCTGGTTCCCGCACTCACGCGCCTAGGCAATACCTACTACGACACCCCCGAGGGCGAGCTGGAGCGGGCGCGCATGGCGCTGCGCCTGCGCCGTGCCGGCGACCGCCTGCTGCAGACCTTGAAGACCCGTGGCCAGGGGGGTGGCGGCCTCTCGACCCGCGGCGAGTGGGAGTGGGAGGTGCCGGGCCCGGGGCTCGACCTCCCCGGGCTGGCCGCCCTGCCCCCCCTGGCCGAGCGCGACCCGGGCCTGCTCGGGCGCCTGGTGCCTCGCTTTGCCACCGACTTCATGCGCGAGACCTGGTGGCTGGAGGAGGACGGCCTGAGCGTGGAACTCGCCCTGGACCTGGGCGAGATCCGCGCGGGGGAGCAGGCGGTGGCGATCCGCGAACTGGAGTTGGAGCTCAAGGCGGGCGAGCCGGCGGCGCTATGGTCGCTGGCCGAGGCGCTGGCCGACGAGGTGGCCCTGCGCCCCTCGGACACCAGCAAGGCGGCCCGCGGCGGGGCGCTGCTCGGTGGCGGCTGGACCCTGCCCAAGGGCATCACCCCCGCGGCCTGGCTGCACCGCGCCACCGTGGCGCTGGATGCGCTGGCCGATACCGGCCGGCCGGCCTGGCGCGACGAGGCGCGCCAGGCCTTCCAGCGCCTGTCGGAACCGGGCGATGATGCCGTAGACGACGAGACGCTGCGCGACGAGGCCCGCGCCCTCGCGGAGGCGCTGGACGCCGAGGCCTGGCTGACCCCGGCCTTCGGCCGCCGCATGCTGCGGCTGGCCCGCCGCCTGCCCGGCGACGTCGACCTGGCCTGACCGGCCTCGACCATTACAAGGACGAACTTCGTGAATCATCTTCCCAAGCCCGCCGCCGAAGGCCTGCGCACCCGGGTCTTCCAGATCATCTTCGAGTCCGACACCCCGCTGGCCAAGGGCTTCGACATCGCCCTGATCGTGGCGATACTCGCCAGCGTGCTGGTGGTGATGCTGGAGAGCATCGCGAGCCTGCGCGCAGACTACGGCGCCCTGTTCTTCTGGCTGGAGTGGGGCTTCACCCTCGCCTTCACCCTGGAGCTGGCGGTACGCCTCTATTGCCTCGAGCGCCCCTGGATGTACCTCAGGAGCTTCTACGGGATCATCGACCTGATCGCCATCCTGCCCACCTGGCTGACGCTGATCCTGCCCGGCGCCCAGACCCTGGTCGTGGTACGGGTACTGCGCACCCTGCGCATCTTCCGCGTGCTGCGCCTGATGCAGTTCGTCGGCGAGGGACGGCTGCTGGTGGATGCCCTCAAGCGCAGCCTGCGGCAGATCTTCCTGTTCTTCTTCAGCATCTTCATGCTGGTGACCATCTTCGCGGCCGTGATGTACCTGATCGAGCCCCGGGAGGCCGGCTTCACCAGCATTCCCATGGCGATCTACTGGGGAATCGTCAGCCTGACCACGGTGGGCTATGGCGACATCGTGCCGGTAACCCCGATCGGCCAGGCCATCACGGTGGTACTGATGCTGACGGGCTACTCGATCATCGCCGTGCCCACCGGGGTCTTCTCCGCCCAGGTGATCCGCGCGATCCGCGAGGATCGCTACTCCGACGAGGCCTGCCCGGGCTGCGGCCACGAACGCCACGAGCAACGCGCCAGGTACTGCCTGAAGTGCGGCACCTGGCTGGACGAGACCACCCCCGACCCACGCCTCTCGGAGGAGGAACGCAAGGTCTGGCGGCACAAGCACGGCGGCGAGGAGGAAGACGATGGAGGGGCGCCGCCGGCCCAGTGAGCCGGCGGCGGGTGGGAATCAGGGCTGGAAGGGGGTGATGTCGCCGCGGCCCTCGCGGACGATCTTCGGCGGCAGGTCACGCAGGTCGATCACGCTGGTGGCTTCCAGGTGGCAGGCGCCGCCATCGATGATCAGGTCGAGGTGCACGCCGAAGCGCTCGCGAATCTCCTCGGCGTCGGTCATCGGCAACTCCTCCCCGACCGGAATCAGGGTGACACTCATCAGCGGCTCGCCCAGGGCGGCGAGCAGCGACCGGGTAATGGCATGGTCCGGCACGCGCACGCCGATGGAGCGGCGCTTGGGGTGCAGCAGCAGCCGCGGCACCTCGCTGGTGGCATCCAAGATGAAGGTATAGGCCCCCGGGGTGTGGGCCTTGAGCAGGCGGAAGACGTCGTTGTCCACCTTGGCGTAGGTGCCGATCTCGGAGAGGTCGGAGCAGACCAGGGTGAAGTTGTGCTTGTCGTCCAGCGAGCGCAGCCACTTGATCTTCTCGATGGCCTTCTTGTCGCCCAGGTGGCAGCCCAGGGCATAGCCGGAATCCGTCGGGTAGGCGACCACGCCGCCGTCGCGGATGATCTGGGTCGCCTGGTCGATCAGGCGCTTCTGGGGGTTATCGGGATGGATCTGGAAGAACTGGCTCATGCGAGCTCCCTGTTCGGTGGCCGATAGAAAATCTCTGTCACTATAGCGTGTCGCGATCCCGGCCTCAGGCGGCCGCCGGGGCGGCGAGGCCGGCCAGGCGGGGGTGGGTCCACACCGGCGGCGTGGCGGTACGCGGCACCGGGCTCATGCTGCCCGGCGCCAGGTGGCCACCGGGAAAGTGGAAGTCGCTGCCTACCGAGCCGTAGAGGTCGCGCTCCTGGAGCTGGCGCGCCAGGTCGCGGGTCAGGTCGGCATTCTGGAAGCCGCTGACCAGCTCGGCGGCCTGGCCCCCGGCGGCGGCGAAGTCGTCCAGCAGCAGGCCACGCTTGCGCCGGGTCAGGCCGTGGCGCAGCGGATGGGCCAGCACCGCGACTCCGCCGGCATCGAGGATCCAGGCCACCGCCGTGGAGAGGAAGGGCCAGTGGGCCTTGATGTCACCGGCCTTGCCGTTGCCCAGGTGCTTCTTGAAGGCAGCGCCGATATCGGGCACCAGCCCCGCCGCGACCAGCGCCCGGGCGAAGTCCGGCCGGCCCAGCGGGCGCGGTGATCCGGCCTGCTCGCGGGCCCGCGCCAGGGCATCGGTGAGCCCGACCTTCTCGAGTCGCTCGGCGATCTTCAGCGAGCGGCGCTCCCGGGCCTGTGCCTGGGCGGCGAGCCCGGCCACCAGGTCGCCCTGGGGGCCATCAGGCAGCAACCCCACCACGTGGATGTTGATGCCGCGCCACTGGGTGGAGAGCTCGGTGCCGGGAATCAGCCGGATCCCCTCGCGGCTCGCGGCCGCCTGCGCCTGCGCGATGCCGTCCATGGTGTCATGGTCGGTGAGCGCCATGTGGGTGAGCCCCCGGGCACGACACAGTGCCACCACCTCGGCCGGCGGCAGGGCGCCGTCGGAGGCCGTGGAGTGCATGTGCAGGTCGATGGTGAGGGGCTCGCCCTCGAAGCGCACGGGAAGTGCTGGCATGGGCATGACGCCGGCAGGTGACTTTGTCAGAATATCCTTCCATGTTGCGTGCCCGACCGGTGACGGTCAATGCCGGGCGCCGGTCGCACCCGCGGCGCGAGCCGCCCACCACCGAGGAAGACCCGAGATGCTCTACGCCATCATCAGTGAAGATGTGAACAACAGCCTGGAGCGGCGACTGGCCGCCCGTCCCGACCACGTGGCCCGCCTCGAGGCGCTGCGCGACGAGGGCCGTCTGGTGCTGGCCGGCCCCCACCCCGCCATCGACAGCAGTGATCCGGGCGAAGCCGGTTTCTCCGGCAGCCTGGTGGTCGCCGAGTTCGAGGACCTGGAGAGTGCCCAGGCCTGGGCCGATGCCGACCCCTACATGATCGCCGGCGTCTATGCCCGGGCCAGCGTGAAGCCCTTCAAGAAGGTCCTGCCCTGAGCCCTGCCCTTCCGGGTTGTCCACAGCGAGTTTCCCACAGCTGCTGTGGACAAGCCTGTTGAAACGCCGCGGACGCCTTTCGCCAGCCCGGTCGGCAGGCCGCCGTGGCGAGATCGATCAAATCCTGACCAGCCCCTCATCGACCCTATCCCCGGAGCCCCGCCGTGACCGCTGCCGCCGATGCCCTGCCCCCGCTGTCCGGCCTGGAGAGCGCCCGCCTGGAATGGCACCGGGAGGAGGGCGGCGAGGAGGCGCCCCACTCCACGACCTTCGAGGATGTCTACTTCTCGCGCCATGACGGCCGCGCCGAGACCGAGCATGTCTTTATCGCCGCCAACCGGCTGCCCGAGCGATTTTCCGGCTGGCAGGAGGCGCGCCCCTTCGTGATTGGCGAGACGGGATTCGGCACCGGGCTCAACATGCTCTGTGCCTGGGCCTGCTTCGATGCCCATGCCCCGCCGGCCGCCCGTCTCCACCTGGTCTCCACCGAGAAGTTCACGCTGCGTCGCGACGACCTGGCCCGGGCGCTGTCCGCCTGGCCGGACCTGGCCGACCGGGCCGCGCGCCTGGTCGCCCAGTGGCCCGAGGCGGTGGCCGGCGTGCACCGGCTGTGGCTCGACGCACGCGTCACCCTCGACCTGCACCTTGGCGACACTCTCGAGCGGCTGGCGCTGCTCGACGGGCGGGTGGACGCCTGGTTCCTCGATGGCTTCGCCCCCGCGAAGAACCCCGAGATGTGGCGACCCGAGCTGTTCGCCGCCATGGCGGCCCGCTCGCGCCCCGGGGCGACCCTGGCCACCTTCACCTGCGCCGGGGTGGTCAAGCGGGGCCTGGCCGCCGCCGGCTTCCGCTGGCGCAAGGTGCCGGGCTTCGGGCGCAAGCGCGAGATGCTGGCCGGCGAGATCGCCGAGCCTGCCGTGGATCGCCGCCGCGAGCGCACGCCCTGGTTCTTGCCCCCGGCCCCGCGCCGCGCCCGCCACGTCGCGGTGATCGGCGCCGGCATCGCCGGTGCAAGCACCGCCGCCGCCCTGGCGCGGCGCGGCGTCACGGTCACCCTGATCGACCGCGAGGGGCCCGGCAGCGGCGGGTCCGGCAACGCCCAGGGGGCGCTCTACGTCAAGCTCGCCGCCGACACCAACCCCCAGAGCCGGGTCTATCTGGCCGGCCTGCTGCACAGCCGACGCTGGCTCGAGGTCCTCGATCCCGACCGGGAACTCTGGGCGCCCTGCGGCGTGCTGCAGCTGGCCACGAGCGAGAAGGAGCAGGCCCGCCAGGCACGCTTCCTGGCCCACCACCCCCTGCCGGAGGGCGTGGTGCGGGGCGTGGCCGCAGACGAGGCCTCGCGGCTGGCCGGCACGCCGATCGCCCACGGCGGACTGGAGTACCCCCAGGCGGGCTGGGTGCGGCCGGCCGCGCTCTGCGCCCGGCTCGCCGCCATGCCGGGCATCCACCTTCGCCGCGCGGAGGTGGTCGGCATGGCCACGGATGAGGAGGGCTGGTCGCTGGCGCTGGCCGACGGCGAGCGCCTGGCGGCCGACCAGGTGGTGGTCGCCACCGCGGCGCTGGCCAACCGCTTCGCCCAGACCGCGCGGCTCCCGCTGCAGTCGGTGCGCGGCCAGGTCAGCCGGCTCGCTCTGCCCCGGGGAGCGCCCGAGCTCGAGCGGGTCATCTGCGCGGGCGGCTATGTGTCGCCGGCGCTGGACGGCGGGCTCACCTTCGGCGCCACCTTCGCGCCCCGCGAGACGGACACCGACATTCGTGAGGCCGACCATGCGGCCAACCTGGCGGAGCTTACGGCCACCCTGCCCGCCTTCGTGGCCGCCCTGCGCAAGGCGGGGGCCCGAATGGACGCGTGTGACCTGGAAGGGCGGGCCGCGGTGCGCGCCGCCAGTCCCGACAAGTCCCCCTATGCCGGCCCGGTGCCCGACGCCGAGGCCTGGCAGGCCGACTACGCAGCACTGGCCAGGGATGCCACCCGCGTGCCCGAGACGCCCGGCCGGCACCATGCGGGCCTGTGGATCAGCGCCGCCCACGGCTCACGGGGCCTGGCCAGCGCGCCGCTGTGCGCGGAGCTTCTCGCATCACAGATCTGCAACGAGCCGCTGCCGCTGGAACAGCCGCTGGTGGACCACCTGCACCCTGGGCGACGGCTGATCCGCGACCTGATCCGGGGTAAGTGAATAATGCGGCGCTACCCCTCTTCCTCGTCATCGGCCAGGTCGCGACCGAAGGCGCGCCACTGGGCCAGCGTCATCACCTCGGTGGTCTCGGTCTGCAGATCATGGGCGATCAGCAGCTCGCCGCGCTCGAGCTGGGCCTTGAGCTGGGCCACCCAGCCGCGCATGCCCTCGCCGGTGTCGGTGGTGTCGTAGCCCTGGCGGGTGACGAAGGCCTCCAGCAGGGCGTCGAGGGTCTCGCCCGGCAGCATGCGATAGGGCACCTCGATAAAGCGATCGCCGCTCATGCCTCGGTCTCTCCCTGTTCCCACGCTGCCAGCCGCTCGAGGAAGGCGGCCTCATCGATGACCTCGACCCCCATCTGCTCGGCCTTCTCCAGCTTGCTGCCGGCGGCCTCGCCAGCCACCACGCAGGCGGTCTTGCGGGAGACGCTGCCGGCCACCTTGGCCCCCAGGGCCTGGAGCCGCGCCTTGCCCTCGTCGCGGGTCATGCTCTCCAGGGAGCCGGTGAGCACCCAACTCTGGCCGGCCAGCGGCTGGGGTCGCTCACCGACCTCCTCCTCGTCCCAGCTCAGCCCGCAGGCGATCAGGTCGTCGATGGTCTCGCGGTTGTGGGGCTGGCGAAAGAAGGTATGCACATGGGAAGCGACGACAGGGCCCACGTCCTCCACGGCCTCCAGCGCCTCGATGTCGGCCGCCATCAGCGCCTTCAGGGTGCCGAAGTGGCGCGCCAGGTTGGCGGCCGTGGCCTCCCCCACCTCGCGAATGCCGAGGGCGTAGACGAAGCGGGCCAGGGTGGTGTGCTTCGCCTTCTCGAGGGACGCCACCAGGTTCTCGGAAGACTTCCTGCCCATGCGCGGCAGTTCGGCGAGGCGCTCGGCCTCGAGCCGGAAGAGGTCCGCCGGGGTGGCGACCCAGTCACGCTCGACAAGCTGGTCGATCAGCTTCTCGCCCAGGCCGTCGATGTCCAGCGCCCGGCGCGAGGCAAGGTGCTTCAGGGCCTCCTTGCGCTGGGCGGGGCAGTAGAGCCCCCCGGAGCAGCGCGCCACCACCTCGCCCTCCAGGTGCTCGATGTCCGAGCCACAGGCCGGGCAGTGCTCGGGAAAGACGATCGCTCGCGCATCGGCCGGACGGCGCTCCTCCAGCACCCGGACCACCTGGGGGATGACGTCGCCGGCCCGGCGGATCGCCACGGTATCGCCGATCATCACGCCGAGCCGGGCGATCTCGTCGGCATTGTGCAGGGTGGCGTTGGAGACGGTGACCCCGGCCACCGAGACCGGTTCTAGCCGGGCCACCGGGGTGATCGCCCCGGTGCGGCCGACCTGGAACTCCACGTCGTTGAGGCGGGTGGTCTCCTCCTGGGCGGGAAACTTGAAGGCGATGGCCCAGCGCGGGGCGCGCGCCACGAAGCCGAGTTCGCGCTGCAGGCGCAGGTCGTCGACCTTGATCACAACGCCGTCGATGTCGTAGCCGAGGCCGTCGCGCTTCTCGCCGAGCTGCCGGCAGTAGTCGATGATCCCCTCGGCCCCCTCGACCACCGCCAGTTCCTGGCTGGTGCGAAAGCCGTACTCGCCGAGCCGGGCCATCAGCTGGCTATGGCAGGCGTCGCCCCGCTCCGGCTCGAGGCGCGCCACCTGGTAGGCGCTGAACTCCAGCGGGCGCGTCGCGGTGACCCTGGGGTCGAGCTGGCGCAGGCTGCCGGCGGCGGCGTTGCGGGGATTGGCGAACACCTTGCCGTCCGACTCCCGGGCCCGCTCGTTCAACGTCTCGAAGCCCTCATGGCTCATGATCACCTCGCCGCGCACCTCCAGCAGGTCAGGCGGGTCGTCGCCACGCAGCTTCAGCGGAATGGAGCGCAGGGTGCGCAGGTTGGAGGTGATGCCCTCGCCGGTGCGGCCATCGCCGCGGGTGGCGCCACTGACCAGCATGCCCTGCTCGAAGACCAGCGACACCGCGGCACCGTCGAGCTTGGGCTCGCAGCAGAAGGCCAGCGGCTCGCCATGGGCCTCCAGCCGGTCGGCGACGCGCCTGACGAAGGCCTTGATCTCCTCCTCGCTGAAGGCGTTGTCCAGGGAGAGCATGGGCACGGCATGCCGCACCTCGGGGAAACCGGCATCGGGCGCGGCCCCCACCCGCTGGGTCGGGGAGTCGGGGGTCACCAGGTCGGGATGGGCCTCCTCGAGTTCCTGCAGGCGGCGCAGGCGGTGGTCGTAGTCGGCGTCGGTGAGCCGCGGTTCATCGAGCACATAGTAGCGGTAGTTGGCATCATCGAGCTCGGCACGCAGGCGCGTTACCTCGTCGAGGAGCTGCGGGTCGGCTTGGGTCATGGCGTCCCTGGTCTGGTTGCGTGAAGGCTCAACACTCTGGGCCCGGCATCATTCCGCATCCCTGATAACAGAACAACCCCATGGATTCATGGGGTTGTTCCTCTTCCGGCTTGCCGCTCGAGGCTTACCGCTAGTTCACCTGGTAGCGGTTGAGGCGGTTGCGCCGCTCGAACTCCTGGACCCGCTGGCGGGCGAACTCCACGGTCTGGGCGGTCATCACACTCTGGTTCTCGTCCTTCAGCTCGCCGCCAAGGTGGCGGACGATGACCATGGCGGTCTCGACCATCGCCTCGAAGGCGGCCGCGGTATCGCTGGCGCCCGGCAGCGGCATCAGCAGGGTGATGCCCTGGGTCCGGAAGTCGTCCATGGCCTCGATGGGGAAGGTCCCCGGCTTGACCACGTTGACCATGGAGAACTGCAGGCGGCTCTCGGGATCCTCGGTCTCGAAGCGATGGAAGATGCCCATGTCGCGTCCGTAGCGCAACCCACAGGCCAGCATCAGGTCGAGCAGAGCCGTACCGGAGAAACCCGCCTCGTCCCGGGACATCACGCTGATGACGATGATCTCGTCGGCCTGGCTCAGGGTCTCGCGGGCATGCTCGGCGTTGACGTCATGGCGAAGGGCCCTTTCCAGCACCGGGTGGGTGCGCACCACGTCGTCGCGCGGGGCCACGTCATCCATCGCGGCCTCGACCGGTGCCTCCTCGGGCGCCTGCCGCTGGCTACGGGAGGGCGTGAAGAGCGGGTCATCGTCATCGGCGGAGGCGACCGCCTCGGCCTCCAGGCGACGCCGTTCGGCCTCCTGGACGGCCTTCTCGTCCTCGGCCTGCTGGCGACGCGCCGCCTCGCGAGCGGCCTTCTCGGCACGCTCCTGCTCGCGGCGGACCTTCTCGCTGCGCTTGTGCTCACGCCGCTCGGCGAGGCTCTTCTGCAGGGAGGCCCCGAAGCGCTGCATGGAGGAGCCCACCCGCCTGGAACCGCTCTTGAGGGAATCGCCCATGCCCTCGAGGTCCACCAGGCGGTAATGCTCCTCGTCGGCGTAGGCGTCATGATCCTCGGGGTCGGCCGCCAGGGGCTGGGTGTCCTGCATCGCCGTAGTCTCCTTGGCCTTCTCGTCCAGGCCATCCAGGCTCGAGAGCCCGGGCTCGCGGCGCTCGTCGGCCTCGTTTTGCGCAGCAATCGCCCCCTCCGCCGCCGGATCCCGGGAGGTGGAGGCATGAGCACTGCGCTCGGGATCGCGCTGCGCCCTGAACTCAGGCTCACGGTTCACCGGCCGGACGGTCTCCCGTGCCTCGGCGGCAGGACGGGCGACGCTCGGCTCACGCTCGCCGCCACCTGCCGGCCGGCTGCCCGATGTCTCGGGGCCTTCGGCATGCCGCCGAAACTCCGCCAGCACCCGCGAGGGGCCGGGGTGCTCCTGGCGCTGCAGCTTGGGCTTGGATTGTACCCCCCGGTCTTCCGCCGGCCTGACGACCCGCGCCCCTCCGTTGGGCAGCTCCCAGTTGATTTCGGCCGCGCGGGCCGCGGCTTCAGGGTCCTCGTCGTTCCCCGTGGGGCCACGCTCGTCCCGGTCCGAGACCTGGTCGAGACGTGGAACACGACGCTGACGCTGCAGGCGACGCACACCATCGATGACGATGAGGGTCACCAGCGCCAGCCCTAGTATGATCAGCCACTCTCTTAGTTCCATGGGTCGTCATGCCTTTTGCTAAGGCGCCATGCCTGATGGTTGTCCGTCAACAGCATAGCGCGATTGCCAAAAAAAGGGCCACTTTTTTTATTTGTCAAGCTCGGCATTTTCGTGCCGCAACCCGACCGGGCCCTTCGCAATCGCCCTTCAGGTTCCCCGTGCTTCCGTGCAATGCAGTATTCATTATCTTCCTTGTTAACCCGTTTGCCGTTCACGTTCAAGCCCATCAGGCCTCGGCCAGGGCCGCGGCCTCCTCGACGCCGACCGACACCAGGCGTGATACCCCGGGCTCCTGCATGGTCACCCCCATCAAGCGTTCCGATGCCTCCATGGCGATCTTGTTGTGGGTGATGTAGATGAACTGGACGGTGTCGGACATCTCCTTCACCAGCTTCGCGTAGCGTCCCACATTGGCATCATCCAGCGGGGCATCCACCTCGTCGAGCATGCAGAAGGGCGCCGGATTGAGCTGGAAGATGGCAAATACCATCGACAGGGCGGTGAGCGCCTTTTCTCCACCGGAGAGAAGATGAATGGTGCTGTTCTTCTTGCCGGGGGGACGCGCCATGATGGCCACCCCGGTTTCCAGCAAATCCTCGCCGGTCAGGGTCAACCACGCGGTTCCCCCGCCGAATACCCGCGGGAAAAGTGCCTGCAGGCCGGCATTGACTCGCTCGAAGGTGTCGCGGAATCGCGTCCGGGTTTCCTGGTCGATGCGCCGGATGGCCCGGTCCAGGGTCTCCAGCGCCTCGGAGAGCTCGGCATGCTGGGCCTCCAGGTAGTCGCGGCGCTCGGCCTGCTGGTCGTACTCCTCGATGGCCGCCAGGTTGATGGCCCCCAGCCGGCGGACGCGCTCGCCAACCTCCTCCAGCCGGGCCTGCCAGGCGGACTCGGTGGCGTTGGGGTCAAGAGACTCGGACAGGCTCGCGGCGTCGTGGTTCAGCTCGGCGAGCTGCTCGTCCTGGGCCTCGGCCTTGAGGGAGAGGGCCTGGACCTGCATGCGCGACTCCTGGAGGCGCTCGCGGATGCCCTCGAGACTGCGCTCGTGGCCCTGGCGGGCCTGCTCGTCCTCGCGCAGCCGCTCGACCAGTTCGGCGGCCCGGGCGCGGGTCTCGTTGAGCACGCGCTCCTCGCGTTCGCGGCGCTCCAGCAGTTCGTCGAGCCGCTCGCGACGTTCCTCGTCGGGCTCATGGAGGCCTTCGCGCGCTTCCTCGAGCTCGGCACAGCGCAACTCGAGGCGCTCCCGCGACTCGCCGGCGCGGCCCAGCTGTTCGGCCAGCCCGTTGCGTTCGGTCACGGTGCGCTCCTGCTCCAGGGCCAGGCGCTGCGCCTGCTCGGCCAGGGGACGCTGACGGGCCCGCAGCGCGGCCAGCGTCTCGCGGGCCTCGCGACGCTCCCGCTCGAGCCGCTCTCGGGTCTCGGCCCCCTCCTCCAGCCGTGTCATCGCCGCCTGCCACTGTTCGCGCGACTCCTCGAGGGCCAACAGGGCCTCCTCACGGGATTCGGCCAGGCCGTCGAGCTCCTCGGCGAGTTCGGCGGCACGCCCCTCCAGGTGCTCGAGTCGGCTGGCCAGCCCGCTCTCCTGGACGGCCAGCTGCTGGCGCTGCTGTTCCAGCTCGCGCTCTTCGAGTCGCGCCTGCTCCAGGTCCGCCTCGGCCTGCTCGACCCGCGCCGCGGCCTCCTCGAGGTGGCGGTCCTGGTCGGCGAGGCGGGCTTCCACCTCGGCCAGCTCATCACGCACCTCCGCCTCACGGCGACGGCTGACCAGCAGGGCATCCGGACCGTTGCCGGCGCCACGATGGCGCACCCAGCCGAGTCCCAGCCAGAGGCCGTCAGGGGTGATCAGGCTCTCGCCGCCCGCCAGGCCCTCGCGGGCCGACCAGGCCGCCTCGCGGTCGGCGACGCAGCGGATGCCCGCCAGCCACTGGCCGGCCGCCCCGGCACCGCGCACCCTAGCCGCCAGGCTGTCGGTCGGGGCAGACGACTCGGCCGCCTCGAGCAGGCCGAGTTCGGCGTCCGGCGGCGAGGCCAGGGCCTCGCGGGTGTCGGGCAGCGACACCAGTCGCGCGCGCAGCCAGGGCGCCAGCACCCAGGAGACCGCCTCCTCCCAGCCGGGCTCGACCTCGAGGGCCTCACCGAGACGGGGCTGCTGACCCAGGCCATGGGCGGCCAGGTGCGCATCCAGGGCCTCGTCGTGATCGGCCAGGGCCGCCTGGATCAGCGCCTCCAGCGAGGCCAGCTCGCCCTGCAGGGTGCTGCGCCGCTGGCGGTCGGCCTCGCGGGCCCCCTCGGCCTCGCGCACCTGCTCCCGGGCGCCGTCGCGGCTGGCCTGATGCTCGCCGCGGCGCGCCTCGATCTCGGCCAGGCGCTCCTCGAGCTCGGCATGACGTTCGGCCAGTTCACGGCGCTGATCACCCAGGCCGGCGATGTCGGGCAGCTCCTCATGCTGCTGGCGACGACGACGCTCGTCGGCGGCCAGGCGCTCGAGTCGACTCTCCAGGTCGCGCAGCCGGTCCTGGGCGCGCTCCGCCTCGCGGCTCTGCGCCTGCCACCGCTCGCCGAAGCTCTCCCAGGCGGCGTCGGCCTCCTCGGCACGGGGTTCGGCTTCCTCCAGGGCGGCCTCCAGTTCGGCGAGCTGCTCCGCCACCTCCTCCTGTTCCGGCCCCAGGGTCTCGAGGCGCACGTCCAGGTGGGCCAGGCGTTCGCCGTCGTCGTCGCCGAGACGAGCGAGCTCGGCGAGCTCGTGACGGGCGGCCTCGAGGTCGCGGGCCAGCTGCTGGTCGCGGGCGCGGGTGTGCTCCAGGTCCTGCTCCAGGCGGGCGATGGCAGTGGTGGTCTCGAAGAAACTCGACTGCCGGCCGTCGAGCTCCTCGGCGAGGCGGTCGTGCTCGGCGCGGGCCTCCTCCAGGCGGCTCTCGGCCTGGCGCATGCCGAGTACCTCACGCTCCACGGCGGTCTCCAGCTCGCGGACGCGGGTCTCCTCCTCGGTCTGGCTGGCGCGCAGGGCGCGGCCGCGCAGCAGGGCCAGCTCGCCCTTGAGGCGATGCTCCTCCTGCTTGAGGGTCTGGTAGCGACGCGCCGCCTCGGCCTGGCGCTTGAGCCGCTCGAGCTGCTTGTCGAGTTCCTCGCGGATGTCCTCCAGGCGCTCCAGGTTTTCCTGGGTGCGCCGCATGCGGTTCTCGGTCTCGCGGCGTCGCTCCTTGTACTTGGAGATGCCGGCGGCCTCCTCGAGGGTCGAGCGCAGCTCCTCGGGGCGTGCCTCGATCAGTCGAGAGATCATGCCCTGGCCGATGATGGCATAGGAGCGCGGCCCCAGGCCGGTGCCCAGGAAGAGGTCGGCGATGTCGCGGCGACGGCACTTCTGGCCGTTGAAGAAGTAGCTGGACTGGGCGTCGCGGGTGACCTGGCGCTTGACGGCGATCTCGGCGTACTGGGCATAAGCGCCGCCCATGGCGCCGTCACGGTTGTCGAAATGCAGCTCGATGGAGGCGAGCCCCACCGGCTTTCGGCCGGTGGAGCCGTTGAAGATGACGTCGGTCATCGACTCGCCGCGCAGGGTCTTGGCCGACGACTCGCCCATCACCCAGCGCACCGCGTCGATGATGTTGGACTTGCCGCAGCCGTTGGGCCCCACGATAGCGGTCATGTTGCCGTCGAAGGGCACGGTGACCGGATCGACAAAGGACTTGAACCCCACCAGGCGGATCGACGTGAGGCGCATGGGCTTACTCGACGACCCGGTCGATCACCACCTCGACGGGCTCGCCATCGGTATCGCCCACCGTCACCCCCTCGAGGGTACCGAGCAGATCGCCGGGCTGGGGCGTGGCCTGGCCACTCTCGGAAACCCGAACCATCAGCCGCGCCTCGTCGACCTGGGAGATCCGCGCCTGGGGGGACATGGAGCGGCCATCATCGAGCACCACGGTGAGCGGCAGCTCGTGCAGCCGGGCCTGGGCCACGGCCAGCGGCGGCAGCTCCCCTTCGAGGTCCCGGGCCACCACGAAGACGGTGGCATCGGCGTCGAGCCGACCGGCGAGGTCGTCCGCCAGGCGAACCCTGACGGCGATGCCGGGCCCCTCGGCGACGGCCTGCTCGGCCTCGTCCGGCGCGATCCCCAGGCGCTGCTGGGCGACGCGGATGCCCTGGCGCAGGGCGTCGGCGGTATCGGGGTCATCCATGCCGGCGATGGCCCGACGCCACCGGTCGATGGCGGTCTCGTAGTCACCGTCGTCGAAGGCATCGATGCCGAGCATGCCAAGCACCGTGGGCTGGCTGGAATCCATCGCCAGCACCTCGTCGACCAGCGTCTGGACCTCGTCGGTCATCTCGCGGCCGGCGGCGAAGTAGCGGATCTGTGCCAGCTCGGCCAGCAGCCCGGGCTGGCGCCCCTCGAGCTCGACCAGCCGCTCCAGGGTGCGGGTGGCCTCGGCGGTGCGGCCGCTGTCACGGTAGAGCGGGAACAGCGCCCGCCAGACGTTGGGGTTGTCGGGCTGGCGGGCGGCCTGTTCCTCGAGCCGCTCGACCAGCATCGGCAATGACGCCTCGGGATCGTTCATCACCTGCTGCTGGACCGTGTAGAGGGTGAGGTCGCCCTCGGCCCCCTTCTGGACATACCAGAAGGCGCTGGCCAGCACGACGGCCACCATCACCAGCGGCACCGCCAGCTTGCCGGACGCGGCCGACTTCAGGGGCGCACGCTCCAGGTGCTCGGTGTCCTCGAGCAGGCTGCGCTCGAGCTCGAGACGATCCTCCTCGAAACGGGCCGGGTCGATGTCGCCTCGCTCCCGGGCGGCCTCCAGCGAGGCCAGCCGGCGGCGGTAGATGGCCAGGTTCTGGTCGGTCGTGCGGTCGTTGGCCTCATGATCACGCTGGGCGGCACTCACGGCGGCGGCGCGCCGCAGGGGGGCGACCAGCAGCCACAGGGCCGGCAGCAGCAGCAGGGCAAGGGCGATCCATAACAGGGTCATTCGGTCCTCTCGCGTTTGATCAGGGCATCCAGGCGCGCCCGTTCCTCGGCGCTCAGGTCGCGGGCCGAGGTGCGCCGGCGGGCACGCACCATGAGCACCACCACCAGGGCGCCCAGCAGCACCAGGCCGGCGGGGAGCCCCCACAGCAGCAGGGTGCGTCCCTCGAGGCGCGGGTTGTAGAGCACATAGTCACCGAAGCGGTTGACCATGAAGTCGAGGATCTCCTTGTCGGAACGGCCGTCCTGGAGCTGGAGATAGACCCGTTCGCGCATGTCGCCGGCGATGGGCGAGTCGGAGTCGTCGATGGCCTGGTTCTCGCACTTGGGGCAGCGCAGGGTCGCGGTGAGGTCGCGGTAGCGCTGCTCGGTGACCGGGTCATCGAACTCGCGAACCTCCACCGCCGCCTGGCCCAGGGTGGGCCACAGCAACAGGGCACACAGCAGCAGTCGGGTGATCAGCGCCATCTTTCCACCTCCGGCAGTATCGTCTCGCGCACGTCCTCCGGCCGGATGTAGCCGGTATGGTGATAGCGGATGATGCCCTCGCGATCGACCAGGAAGGTCTCCGGGGCCCCGTAGACGCCCAGCTCGAAGCCCAGGCTGCCCTCCGGGTCGAAGATGTTGACCTCGAAGGGGTTGCCGAACTCGGTGAGGAACTCGCGTCCCTTCTCCCGGGTATCCTTGTAGTCGACCCCCACCAGGCGCACGCCGCGGTCGGCGAGGTCGAGCAGCTGCGGCATCTCCTGCTTGCAGGTCGGGCACCATTCGCCCCAGACGTTGACCAGGGTGACCTCGCCCTCGAGCAGGGAGGCATCCACCACCCGCTCGGGATCCTCGAGGGTGGTGAGCTCGAAGGCCGGAAACTCCCGGGCCATCAGTGCCGAGTCGCGCTCGAAGGGATTGATCGACAATCCCATGTAGAGGAAGGCGCCGAGCACCAGGAAGCCGACCAGCGGCAGGAGCAGCAGCAGGCGACGCTTCATGTGGTGGCCTCCCGAGGCTCGGCAGCCACCGCGCGTTCCGGGTCGCGGGCCGTCACGGCGCGACGATAGCGCCGATCCGCCACGGCCAGCACGCCGCCGGAGGCCATCAGCAGCGCCCCCAGCCACAGCCAGCGCACGAAGGGCTTGTACTGGATGCGCATCGCCCAGCTGCCGTCTTCCAGGTCCTCGCCCATGGCGACGTAGAGGTCGCGGAACAGGCCGGGGCGCAGCGCGACCTGAGTCATCGGCATGCCACGGGCGATGTAGAGGCGCTTCTCGGGGGTCATGGTGAAGCTGCGCTGGCTGTCGCCGCGGCGCACCTCGATCTCGGCGGTGTCCGCCAGGTAGTTCGGCCCACGCCGGTTGGCGAGCTCGATCATGGTGAAGGTGTAACCGACCACCTCGACGCTGTCGCCCACGCCCATGCGCACGTTGCGCTCGATGGCGTAGTTGGAGACCACGGTGACGCCGATGATGGTCACCGCGATGCCCAGATGGCCGAGGATCATGCCCCAGTAGGCCAGGGAGAGGCGCCTGATGCCGGCCACGCGGCCGGCGGAGTGCCGGGACTTGGCCCAGAGGTCGCGGGCCATGGGCAGCACGATCCACAGGGCGATAACGACGCCCAGGCTCACCTTGAGGTTCCACTCGCCGCGATAGAGCAGCGGGGCAACCGCGCCGATCGCCAGGGCCGCCAGGCCGGCGAGCCAGCTGCGCCGGAAGAGGTCACGGGCCGGGGTATGCTTCCAGCGCGCCAGGGGACCCAGCCCCATGAACAGGCAGAGCACCACCGTCAGCGGCACGAAGAGGGCATTGAAGTAGGGGGGGCCCACGCTGATCTTGCCGAGGTTCAGGGCATCGAGCAGCAGCGGGTAGACCGTGCCGAGCAGCACCGTGACGGTCATGATCACCAGCAGGATGTTGTTGATCAGCAGCAGGGCGTCACGGGAGAGCCAGCTGAAGCCGACCTGGTGGCTGACCCGTGGGGCGCGCAGTGCGAACAGCAGCAGCGAGAGCCCCACGGTGATGCCCAGCAGCACCAGGATGAAGAGCCCGCGGGAGGGATCGTTGGCGAAGGCATGCACCGAGGTGAGCACGCCCGAGCGCACCAGGAAGGTCCCCATCAGCGACAGCGAGAAGGTGGTGATCGCCAGCAGCACCGTCCAGCTCTTGAAGGCGCCGCGCTTCTCGGTCACCGCCAGGGAGTGGATCAGCGCCGTGCCGGCCAGCCAGGGCAGCAGCGAGGCGTTCTCGACCGGGTCCCAGAACCACCAGCCGCCCCAGCCCAGCTCGTAGTAGGCCCACCAGCTGCCCAGGGCGATGCCCACGGTGAGGAAGGCCCAGGCGATATTGGTCCAGGGCCGCGCCCAGCGGGTCCAGGCCGCATCCAGGCGCCCGCCCAGCAGGGCGGCGATGGCGAAGGCGAAGACCACCGAGAAGCCCACGTAGCCCATGTAGAGCATCGGCGGGTGGACGATCAGGCCAAAGTCCTGCAGCAGCGGATTGAGGTCGGCGCCGTCCTGGGGGACGTTGGGCAGCAGCCGCTCGAAGGGGTTGGAGGTGATCAGCACGAAGGCCAGGAAGCCGACGCTGACCAGCCCCATCACGCCCATCACCCTCGCCAGCATGTCGCGGGGCAGCTCCCGCGAGAAGCGGCTCACCGCGAAGCTCCAGCCGGCCAGGATCAGGCTCCACAGCAGCACCGACCCCTCGTGGTTGCCCCACACGGCGCTGGCCTTGTAGTACCAGGGCAGCATCGAGTTGGAGTTGTTGGCCACGTTGGCCACGCTGAAGTCGTCCAGCAGGTAGCTGGCGGTCAGGCAGGCGTAGGCGATGGCCAGGAAGAGGAACTGGCCGGTGGCCATGGGCCGCGCGTAGGCCATCCACAGCGGGCGGCGCGTTGCCGCCCCGGCGAGTGGCATCACGCCCTGGACCAGTGCCATCAGCAGGGCAATGATCAGGGCATAGTGGCCGATCTCGGGGATCATCAGGGTCTGCATGGGCACTCCGCTCAGTTGGTCCGGCCGTCGCCGCTGTCTTCCGCCTGGGCTTCCACCTTCTTGCCCACCTCCTCGGCCTTGGCCTGGTAGTCCTCCGGCGAATAGCCGGCCTCCTCCAGGGCCTGGGCCACCTCGGGGGGCATGTAGTTCTCGTCGTGACGCGCCAGCACCTGGTCGGCTCGCAGCCAGCCGTCCTGCTGGAGTTCGCCGACCACCACCACGCCCTGCCCCTCGCGGAACAGGTCGGGGAGGATGCCGCTGTAGCGTACCTCGAGGTCGTCGACATAGTCGGTGACGGTGAAGCTCACCTCGAGGCTCTCCTTGTCGCGATCCACCGAGCCCTCCTTGACCATGCCGCCGGCTCGGATCTGCCGCTCCAGGGGAGCATCCCCGGCGGCGATCTGCACCGGGCTGAAGAAGAGGTTGATGTTGCTGCGCAGGGCGTAGAGGGTCAGGCCCACGGCGATGGCGGCCAGCGAGACCAGCCCCAGGATAACGAACAGCTTCTGCTTGCGTTTAGCTCTCACGGGCATGGCCCTCTCGATGTGAAACCGGTGTCGCGGCGGCGTCCGATGCGCCGTGGTGCTGCGCGCGACGCGCCCGGCGCCGCAGGTCACGCAGCAGCGCTCGACGCTCGGCGCGGGCATGGAGCACCACGCCCACCAGCAGCAGCCCGGTGACGCCCCAGGACGCCCAGACATAGACGCCATGGCCGCCCATGGCCAGGAAGGCCGACAGGGAATCGAACGCCATCAGCTCACCTCCCCGGCCAGCTCACGCACCCAGCGCTTGCTCGCTTCGCGACGCAGGATCTCGCTGCGGGTGCGCATCAGGGTCACCGCGATGAAGAAGGAGTAGAAGCCCAGCACCATGATCAGCAGCGGCGCCCACATCTCCACCGGCATGGCCGGACGCGAGGTGACGCTGAAGGTGGCCGGCTGGTGGAGGGTGTACCACCAGTCCACCGAGTACTTGATGATGGGGATGTTGATCACGCCGACCATGGCCAGTACGGAGGCGGCCCGGGAGGCGCTGTCGCGACTGGAGAAGGCGCCGCGCAGGGCGATGACACCGAAGTAGAGGAACAGCAGGATGAGCATCGAGGTGAGACGCGCGTCCCACATCCACCAGGTGCCCCAGGTCGGCACGCCCCACACCGCGCCGGAGAACAGCGCCACGAAGGTCATGGCGGCACCCAAGGGGGCCATCATCGCCGCCGCCATGTCGGCGATCTTGATCTTCCAGACCATGAAGATGACGCCGGCCACCGCCATGCTGACGAAGATCGACTGGGCCAGGAAGGCCGCCGGCACGTGCACGTAGATGATGCGGAAGCTGTTGCCCTGCTGGTAGTCCGCCGGGGCGAAGGCCAGCCCCCAGGCGCTGCCGACCAGGATCAGCACCGCCGCCGCCCCCCAGAACCAGGGCAGCAGGCGCGCGCTGATGGCGTAGAACCACTTGGGTGATCCGAGCTTGTGTATGAAGGCCCACATGCCGATTGTCATCCTCAACCGTTGATACTGATGCGCAGTGACGCCGCGATCGCCCAGGGGGCGAGGCTCAGCGCCACTGCCAGGAGCGCCCCCAGGATGGCCAGGTGCGCCGAGACACCATCGCCGAGGATGGCCGCCTGTACGGCCCCGGCGCCGAAGATCAGCACCGGGATATAGAGGGGCAGCACTAGCAGCGACAGCAGCACGCCGCCCCGCGAGAGCCCCACGGTCAGCGCCGCCCCGATGGCGCCGATCAGGCTCAGGCTGGCACTGCCCAGCGCCAGCGACAGTGCCAGCACCGCATAGCTGCCTGCCGGCAGCGACAGCATGATGCCCAGCAGCGGTGCCATCAGTGCCAGCGGCAGGCCGGTGAGCAGCCAGTGCACCGCCACCTTGGCCAGCGCCAGCGCCGGCAACGGCTGGGGCGAGAGAAGCAGCTGCTCCAGGGAGCCATCGTCGTAGTCGCTGCGAAACAGGCTGTCCAGGGAGAGCAGCGCCGCGAGCAGCGCCGCCACCCACAGCAGGCCCGGGGCGATGGTCGCCAGCAGCTCCGGGTCCGGCGAGATGCCGATCGGGAACAGGGTGATCACCAGGGCGAAGAACACCAGCGGGTTGAGCACCTCGCTGCGCCGGCGCATCATCAGCACCAGGTCACGCTTCAGCGTCGCTCGGATTGCGACCCCGGCACCGCCCTCGGGTTCCCGGAACAGCGGCATGTCACCCGGCTCCTGCGCCAGGCGTGACTCAGAGCGTGGCATCGTCGCCCCCCTGCCCCAGCCGGATGCGCCGCAGTGCCGGAGAGTCGGCCAATTCGTGGTGGGTGGTGACCAGCACGCAGCCGCCGCGCCGGGCATGGGCCGCCAGGCGCCCCTCGAGGGCCGCCACGCCGTCGCGATCGATGGCGGTGAAGGGCTCGTCGAGCACCCAGAGCGGACGCGGGATCAGCTCCAGCCGGGCCAGGGCCACCCGGCGCTGCTGGCCGGCGGAGAGCTGGCCGGCGGGCAGGTCCTCGAAGCCGGCGAGCCCCACGGCCGAGAGCGCCGAGAAGCGCGCGGCCTCATCATCGGGCTCGCCCGCCAGGGCCTGGTACCAGGCCAGGTTCTCCAGTGGCGTCAGCGCCGCCTTGACCCCCGGCGCATGGCCCAGGTAGAGCAGGTTGGCCAGGAAGTCCTGGCGCGTGCGTCGCATGGGGTGGTCGTTCCAGTAGAGCTCTCCCTGGAAGTCGGCCAGCTGCCCGGAAAGGATCTTCAGCAGGGTGGTCTTGCCGCTGCCGTTGGGGCCTTCCACACGCACGATCTCGCCGGCATGGATGTCCAGGTCAAGGTCTCTGAACAGCCAGCGATCGTCCCGCTCACAGGCCAGCTTTCGGGCTTGCAGCCGCAGGCTCAAGGCACTCTCCCGGCATGGGTAATTTCGCCCGGAACTCTACACGGAAAGGGCCCTGGCTACCAGTCGAGCCGTCTGCGTCAGCCGGTCGCACTTGCCCTGGATCAAGCCTTGCGTGGACAGCCATCCCTTGCCAGATTCCGGCCCCCTGCTATGCTCGTGAAACACTGTACGTATCGACAGGTTTCGACGACAGGGGAGACATCGCATGCCCAACGTCACACCGCAGTACCTGGAGCGCCGCCGCAACCTTCCGCTGGCCCAGGCCTGGGCGGCCATCGAGGCGGACGACCTGACCGAGATCCCGTTGCTCGGCCGCGTCTCGGCGGGAATGCCCATCGAGGCCTGCCCCGAGGCCGGCAGCATCCAGGTGCCCACGCGCATGGTGCGCCGCAACACCTATGCCCTGCGAGTGCGCGGCGACTCCATGGTCGATTGCAACATCTTCGACGGGGATGTGATCATCATCGAGCGCCGCGAGAGTGCCGAGAACGGCGAGACCGCGGTGGTGATGATCAACGACCAGGAGGTCACCCTGAAGAAGCTCTACATCGAGAAGTCGGGCGTGCGCCTGCAGCCGGCCAACGAGCGCATGGCCCCCATCTACCTGCGCAACGACGACATCCAGGTGATCGGCCTGGTGATGGGCGTGGTGCGTCAGGCGGAGCTGGCCGCCTGATGCGCTATCCGGTACCCGACCTGCTGCCCGGAGAGTGGCGGGAAACCGAGACCGACGTCGAGCGCAGCCGCTTTATCACCTGGCTCTGCCATACGCCGGATACGGCCGCCTTCGAGGCACTGCTGGCCGAGGCACGCCGAACCCACCCCGGCGCCAGCCACCACTGCAGCGCCTTCATCGCCGGCCCACCCGGCGAGCAGACCGCCATCGGCTTCTCCGACGACGGCGAGCCCGGCGGCACCGCCGGGCGTCCCATGTTCCAGGTGCTGGAGGGCGCCGGCCTCGGCGAGGTGGGCTGCGTGGTCACGCGCTACTTCGGCGGCACCAAGCTCGGCACCGGGGGCCTGGCGCGCGCCTACTCCCGCGCCGTGGCCGAGGGCCTGGAGGCCCTGCCGCGCCGCACGGTGGTCGAGCGCACTCCGCTGCGCCTGCGGGTCGACTTCGCCGGCGAGGCCGAGGCCCGCGCCTGGCTGGCCGGCCAGGAGGTGCCGGTCGAGCAGGCCGAGTACGGCGCCGACGGCGTGCGGCTCACGGTGGGCTGGCCAAGCGACGCCCCTGCCGACCTGACCGCCCTCGAGACACGCCTGCGGGGCCGGCTCGCATTGCTGGACGATTGACTCCGCCAGCACGAGGAACGGCGCCCGAGGGCGCCTCACCCCAGATACTTGATCATCACCCCGGCGGCCACCGCCGAGCCGATCACCCCGGCCACATTGGGGCCCATGGCGTGCATCAGCAGGAAGTTGTGGGGGTTGGACTCCAGCCCCACCTTGTTGGCCACCCGCGCCGCCATGGGCACCGCCGAGACCCCCGCGGCCCCGATCAGCGGGTTGATCGGCATCTTGCTCATCACGTTCATCAGCTTGGCCATCAGCACCCCGGCGGCGGTGCCGATGCCGAAGGCCACGATGCCCAGGCCGAGGATCCCCAGGGTCTCCATGGCCAGGAAGCTGTCGGCCATCAGCTTGGAGCCCACCGAGAGGCCCAGGAAGATGGTCACGATGTTGATCAGCGCGTTCTGGGCGGTGTCCGAGAGCCGCTCCACCACGCCACACTCGCGCATCAGGTTGCCGAAGCAGAACATCCCCAGCAGCGGCGCCGCATCCGGGAGGAAGAAGGCCACCAGCAGCAGGATCGCGATCGGGAAGACCACCTTCTCGAGCTTCGACACCGGCCGCAGCTGGGTCATGGTGATCTCGCGCTCCCGCTTCGAGGTGAGAAGCTTCATGATCGGCGGCTGGATGAGCGGGACCAGCGCCATGTAGGCATAGGCGGCCACGGCGATGGCACCCAGCAGCTCCGGGGCCAGCACGCTCGACACATAGATCGAGGTGGGGCCGTCGGCACCGCCGATGATGCCGATGGCGGCGGCCTGGTTGAGCGAGAAGTCCATCACGCCCAGGGCCGAGAGCCCTACCGCGCCGAACAGGGTGGCGAAGATGCCGAACTGGGCCGCCGCGCCCAGGAACAGGGTACGCGGGTTGGCCAGCAGCGGGCCGAAGTCGGTCATCGCCCCCACGCCCATGAAGATCACCAGCGGGGCGATGCCCGAGGCGATGGCCACGGCGTAGAAGCTGTAGAGCATGCCGTCGCCGTAGCCGACGCCGACCGCCACGTCGCGGGCGGCACGCAGCGCCTCCGGCGAGGCCCCGTCATGGGCCAGCCCCTTGAGGGTCTGGCGCCACGTCTCGGCGTCGGCCAGCGGGTCCAGGCTCGCGCCGAGGGCGGTCCCGAGCTGCTGGAGCACGGCGGGCCTGGCCACCTCGATGGCCTGGTCCAGCGCCGACAGCGCCAGGCCCGCCTCGGGAATGTTGGCCAGGATGCCGCCGAAGCCGATCGGCACCAGCAGCAGCGGCTCGAACTTCTTGCGGATCGCCAGGTAGAGCAGCACCAGCCCCACCAGGATCATCACGGCCTGGCCCAGATTCAGGTTGTAGAGCCCCGAGCCGTGCCAGAGTGTCAGTAGTTTCTCCATGAGGGGGCCCTTAGAGCTCGATCAGGACGTCACCGACGGCGACGCTGTCGCCCTCGCTGACCTTCACGGCGGAGACGGTGCCGGCGCCCGTGGCACGCACCTCGGTCTCCATCTTCATGGCCTCGAGGATGATCACCACGTCCCCCGCCTCGACGCTGTCGCCCTCGCGCACGTTGACCTTGAAGATGTTGCCGGCCAGCGGCGCGGTGATCGCCTCGCCGCTGGAGGCCGGGGCCGGCGCGGCCTCGGGCTGGGCGGGCGCGGCCTGCTCCTGGACAGCACCGACCTCGCCGCCCTCGGCGACCTCCACCACGTAGGCCTTGCCGTTTACCTTGACGGTGTAGGTCTCGGGGCCGGCCGGCGCCGTGCCCTGGGTGGCCGGGGCCCTGGCCTCGGCCTTCGCCGGCAGGCTGGCACTGGCGTCGGGGGTCTCCTTCCCGGGGGCCTGGGGCGCGGGCTCGAAGGCGTCGGGGTTGTCGCGGTTCTTGAGAAACTTCAGGCCGATCTGCGGGAAGAGCGCATAGGTCAGCACGTCGTCGATCTCGCGCTCGCCCTCGGCCAGGCGGATGCCTTCGGCCTTGGCCTTCTCCTTGAGCTCGGCGGTCAGACGGTCCATCTCCGGCTCCAGCCGGTCGGCGGGGCGGCAGGTGATCGGCTCGCCCCCCTCCAGCACGCGCGCCTGAAGCTCCTTGTTGAACGGCGCCGGGGCGGCACCGTACTCGCCCTTGAGCAGCGCCTGGACCTCCTTGGAGATCGACTTGTAGCGCTCGCCCATCATCACGTTCATCACCGCCTGGGTGCCGACGATCTGCGAGGTGGGGGTGACCAGCGGGATAAAGCCCAGATCTTCCCGTACCCTGGGAATTTCCTTCAGAACATCGTCGAGCTTGTCGCCGGCGCCCTGCTCCTTGAGCTGGCCTTCCATGTTGGTGAGCATGCCGCCCGGCACCTGGGCGATCAGGATGCGCGAGTCGATGCCCTTCAGCGAGCCCTCGAAGGCGGCGTACTTCTTGCGCACCTCGCGGAAGTAGGCGGCGATCTCCTCGAGCAGCTCGAGGTCCAGGCCGGTGTCGCGCTCGGTGCCCGCCAGGATGGCCACCACCGACTCGGTGGGGCTGTGGCCATAGGTCATGGACATCGAGGAGATGGCGGTATCGACGTTGTCGATGCCCGCCTCTGCGGCCTTGAGGGCGGTGGCGGTGGACATGCCGGTGGTGGCATGGCACTGCATGTGGATGGGGATGTCCACGGCGGCCTTGAGCTTGGTGACCAGCTCATAGGCATCGTAGGGCTTGAGCAGGCCGGCCATGTCCTTGATGGCCAGGGAGTCGGCGCCCATGGCGGCGATGGTCTTGCCGAGCTCGACCCAGCCGTCCAGGGTGTGCACCGGGCTCACGGTATAGGAGAGCGTGCCCTGGGCGTGCCCCTCGACCTTGCGGACCGCCTGAATGGCCCGCTCGAGGTTGCGCGGGTCGTTCATGGCATCGAAGACGCGGAAGACGTCGACGCCGTTGGTCCTGGCCCGCTCGACGAAACGGTCCACCACGTCATCGGCGTAGTGGCGGTAGCCGAGCAGGTTCTGGCCGCGCAGCAGCATCTGCTGGGGGGTGTTGGGCATGGCCGCCTTCAACGCCCGTATCCGCTCCCACGGATCCTCGCCGAGGTAGCGGATACAGGCGTCGAAAGTGGCCCCACCCCAGGACTCCAGCGACCAGAAGCCGACGCGGTCGAGCTTCTCGGCGATGGGCAGCATGTCATCGAGGCGCATGCGGGTGGCGAACAGCGACTGGTGGGCATCGCGCAGGACGACATCGGTGATGCCAAGCGGGCGTGTCTTGTCAGTCATGGTCGTGACCTTGTCGTTATGGATGGAAGGGGAAAGGGGGGAGTCGCCTCAGCGGCGGTGGCGGCGGCGATAGCGATGCACCGCGGCGGTGATGGCGACCATCACGTCATCGTCCTGGCGAGGCGCCGGCGGGCGGCGGTTGCCGGTCGCGGCAGGCGCGGGCGGCTCGGGGAAGAAGCGACCGATGGCCTTGGACATCAGGGTGGTGACGATCACCAGCACGGTAAGAAAAACAAAGACAAAGCCCATGCCGAGCCCCATCAGGGCAAGCCCCTCGTTGAGCAGCTGCGTGTCCTGCATGCGAATTCTCCTGCTTATTGCGCTCAGTTGGGCTCGATCTCACGAGAAAACCCGGCTTGCGCATTTTTTAGGATGCTATAACCTGCCACATCCCCGACAGATTGCAATGGCGTCATGGTGGAAGTCAGCGTTGTTAATTTACTACATAACGGGCGGATCGGCCTAGCGCCCATGGAGGGGGTCATCGATGCGGTGACTCGCGATCTCCTGACCCGCACCCCCGGTTTCGACTGGGTGGTGACAGAATTCGTGCGCGTGGTGGACGCCCGCCTGCCGCCCCGCGTCTTCCATCGGCACTGCCCGGAACTGGCGCGCCCCGGCGTCACCACGCCGAGTGGCGTCCCCGTGCAGCTGCAACTACTGGGCTCCGATCCCGAGGCCCTCGCGGCCAATGCCCGCCAGGCCCTGAGCCTCGGCGCCACCGGCCTGGACCTCAATTTCGGCTGCCCGGCCAAGCTGGTCAACCGTCACGATGGCGGCGCCTCGCTGCTGCGTGACCCGCGACGGGTTCACGCCGCCGTGTCGGCGGTGTCCCGGGCCGTGGGCGACGAGATCCCGGTGACGGCCAAGATTCGCCTGGGCTTCTCCGATCGCCGCCTGGCCCTGGCCTGCGCCCTGGCCACCCAGGACGCCGGCGCCCGGCGCCTGGTGGTCCATGGCCGTACCCGCGACGAGGGCTACCGCCCGCCGGCCCACTGGGAGTGGATCGGCCGCATCCACCAGCGCCTCTCCATCCCGGTGGTCGCCAACGGCGACATCTGGACCCTGGAGGACTACTGGAAGGCCCGCACCCTCTCCGGGTGTCGCGACGTGATGCTCGGCCGCGGCGCCCTGGCCGACCCCTGGCTGGCGGCACGCATCCGCCATTGGCAGGCAACCGGTAAGCGATTGCCCGACACGCCCTGGCAGGCCCGGGCACAGATCCTCGTCGACTTTGCTGCATTGCAGCGTAGCACACTTCCGGCGCGTGTCGTCACTGCCCTGATCAAGCAGTGGCTCAACCATATGCGCCAGCGCGACCACGAGGCGGCCCGACGCTTCCAGGCCGTGAAGCGGTTGCGCGACCTGGACGCCCTGCTGGCGGGCCTCGAGCCCCCTCTCCCCGATCACGCCGAACATCGCGCCGAGATGGCCTGACGCGGTTCACCAGCAGGCGACAGGCGCCCACAAAAAAGAGGCGCTCGTCGCATCACGACGGCGCCTCAAACGATCGCAGGGTCGGCACGCGAGACGCGCCGACCCGGCTAGCAGCACACTGCCCCCGACACACCGATGAAAGACTCGGATCAGCGGGCCCGGAAAGCAGAAGACCCGCCCTCGCAGAGAGGACGGGTCGAGATCTGGCGCGCCCGGGAGGATTCGAACCTCCGACCACCTGATTCGTAGTCAGGTACTCTATCCAGCTGAGCTACGGGCGCGTAAGGCAACGAGCAGGTTCGTTGCGGGGATCAATCAAGCGCTACACCGCCGATCACATCCGAAGTGAAGGTGGCGCGCCCGGGAGGATTCGAACCTCCGACCACCTGATTCGTAGTCAGGTACTCTATCCAGCTGAGCTACGGGCGCTTGACCTTCGCGTGACGACAATGGCGGAGAGGGAGGGATTCGAACCCTCGAAGAGGCTATAAACCCCTTACTCCCTTAGCAGGGGAGCGCCTTCAGCCACTCGGCCACCTCTCCCTCATCGACACGGTGCGTATCCTACCGTTTTAGAAGGCCATTGTCCAGCAACCCGGGCAATTTTTCGCCCTGGCCCCGCGATGGCGCTCCCGCTTCGCGCACCGGCCGCGTGCTAGTCATCGCTCTCGAGACCGGAATCGGCCTTCTCGCGCTGGATGCGCTGGTAGATCTCCTCGCGATGCACGGCGACATCCTTCGGGGCATTGACGCCGATGCGGACCTGATTGCCCTTGACGCCAAGGACGGTCACGGTGATGTCGTCACCGATCATCAGGGTTTCGCCGACACGGCGGGTCAGGATGAGCATGACTGATCTCCTTCTCAGACTTCTGGCTACGGGATGCTCGCCGGCAGGGACGACGAAATTACATTGTGCGACAAGTCGTCGTCCCTGACCAATGGCGCCGACCCATGAGACGCCCGCGCCACGTTGAAAGGAAGCCCTGTGGCACGGGGGTCGCGGCCTTCCCTACAAGCGTAGAAGGTGTCGTCGCCCCGAGAGAGCCTTATTCGGCCTCGATGTCGCTCTTGTCGAGGCCGAAGGCCTTGTGCAGCGCCTTGACCGCCAGCTCCATGTGCTTCTCGTCGATCACCACGGAGATCTTGATCTCGGAGGTGGAGACCATGCGAATGTTGATGTTCTCGTCGGCCAGCACGCGGAAGAACTTCGAGGCCACCCCGGCATGGGAGCGCATGCCCACCCCGACCAGCGAGACTTTGGCGATGTTGTCGTCCCCGCGCAGATCGCCGCCCCCCAGGTCGGGGATCACCTGCTCCTGGAGGATCTTCATGGTCTGCTTGTAGTCGCCCTTGGCCACCGTGAAGGTGAAATCGGTGTAGTCACCGGCCGGTGCCACGTTCTGGACGATCATGTCGACCTCGATGTTGGCATCGGCGATCGGCCCCAGGATGCGCGAGGCCACGCCCGGCACGTCGGGGGTGTTGAGCAAGGTCAGCTTGGCTTCGTTGGCGGTGAAGGCGATGCCGGAGATCAGCGGTTCTTCCATGGAATCCTCGTCTTGGTCGGAGTCTGCAACGATCAGGGTGCCGGGGCCATCCTCGAAGCTGGACAGCACGCGCAGCGGGACATTGTACTTGCCGGCGAACTCGACGGCGCGAATCTGCAGGACCTTGGAGCCCAGGCTCGCCAGTTCCAGCATCTCCTCGACGGTGATGGTGTCGAGACGCTGGGCCCTGGAGCAGACCCGTGGATCGGTGGTGTAGACGCCGTCGACGTCGGTATAGATCTGGCACTCGTCCGCCTTCAGCGCCGCTGCCAGCGCCACGCCGGTGGTATCGGAGCCGCCGCGGCCGAGGGTGGTGATGTTGCCCTCCTCGTCGACGCCCTGGAAGCCGGCGACCACCACCACCTGACCGTCGTCCAGATCGGCCTGCAGCTCATCGGTCTCGATGCGCTGGATGCGCGCCTTAGTGTGGGCACTGTCGGTCCGGATGCCCACCTGGGAACCGGTATAGGAGGTCGCCGGCACGCCGATCTTGTGGAGGGCCATGGCCAGCAGCGAGATGGTCACCTGCTCGCCGGTGGAGACCAGCATGTCCATCTCGCGCGGCGTCGGCTCGTCGTTGATCTCGTTGGCCATGCCGATCAGGCGATTGGTCTCGCCGCTCATGGCGGAGACCACGACGACGACCTGGTGGCCGTTGTCGCGAAAGCCCTTGACCTTCTCGGCCACGGCCTTGATGCGCTCCACGGAGCCCACCGAGGTGCCGCCGAATTTCTGTACGTATAGTGCCATATGCCGATTTCCCTCGTGCGTCGAGTGCGAATCGCGCTCGGATGAGTGAAAGGTGAGTGAAGATGACGAGGGCCGAGGCATCGCTGCCGCCGGCCCTGGTAGCCCTTACTGGAGCCGCTCCTCGACCCAGGCGGGCACGCCGTCCAGCGCGCCCGGCAGCGCCGCCACGTCGCTGCCGCCGGCCTGGGCCATGTCGGGCCGGCCACCGCCCTTGCCGCCGACCTGGGCCGCCACGTGGTTGACCAGCTCGCCGGCCTTGACCCGGCCGGTCAGGTCATCGGTGACGCCGGCGATCAGGCTGACCTTGCCGGCCTCGGCATCGGCCACGCCCAGCACCACGATGCCGGAGCCGAGCTTGTTCTTGAGCTGGTCGAGCATGCCGCGCAGCTCCTTGCCGGCCACACCTTCGAGGCGCTTGGCCAGCACCTTGACCCCCTTGACCTCCCGGGCCTCGTTGATCATGTCGTTGCCGGCGGCGCTGGCCAGCTTGGCCTTGAGGCGCTCGAGCTCCTTCTCCAGGGTGCGGTTGCGTTCGAGCAGCGCCTCGACCCGCTCCTCGGCCTGCTCCGGCTTGGCCTTGAGGCGCTCGCCGATGCGATTGAGGCGCGCTTCCTGCTCGCGGAACCAGGCCAGCGCCCCCTCGCCGGTGATCGCCTCGATGCGGCGCACGCCTGACGCGATACCCGCCTCGCTGACGATATGGAAGCAGCCGATGTCGCCGCTGCGCGCCACGTGGGTGCCGCCGCACAGCTCGATGGAGAAGTCGTCGGCGCCAATGGTCAGGACCCGCACGCTGTCGGCGTACTTGGCCTCGAAGAGCGCCGCGGCACCCTTGGCCTTGGCCTCGTCGAGGGTCATCTGCTCGATGCGGGTCGGTGCGTTGGCCAGGATCTGCTCGTTGACCAGGCGCTCCACCTCGGCCAGCTGCTCCGGGATCATGGGCTCGAAGTGGCTGAAGTCGAAGCGCAGCCGCTCGGGGGTGACCAGCGAGCCCTTCTGCGCGACGTGGTCGCCGAGCACCAGGCGCAGCGCCTTGTGCATCAGGTGGGTCGCGGAGTGGTTGCGCACCGTGGCCGCGCGCAGGCTGGCGTCGACCCGCGGGTGGACCGCGGCGCCCACCGCCAGTGTGCCCTCGAGCAGCACGCCGTGGTGCAGGTGGTGACCGCCCTGCTTCTGGGTGTCGGTGACCAGGAAGCGCCCCCCCTCCAGCTCCAGGTAGCCGGTATCGCCCACCTGGCCGCCGGACTCGCCATAGAAGGGGGTTCGGTCGAGCACCACGACGCCTCGCTGCTCCGGCTCGAGCCGCACCAGGGGATTGCCCTCCCGATCGACCAGGGCGGTGACGGTAGCGCGATCCTCCAGCAGGTCATGGCCGGTGAAGGCGGTCTCGCCCTCGAGGTCCAGAGCGGCGCCGTAGTCGGCACCGAACTGGCTCGCCGCCCGGGCGCGCTCCCGCTGGGCTTCCAGCTGGCGTTCGAAGCCAACCTCGTCGAGGGTCACGCCGCGCTCCCGGCAGACATCGGCGGTCAGGTCATAAGGGAAGCCGTAGGTATCATAGAGCTTGAAGACCGTCTCGCCGGGCAGGGTATCGCTCTCGAGGCCGGCCAGGGCTTCCTCGAGCAGGCCCATGCCGTGCTCCAGGGTACGGGCGAACTGCTCCTCCTCCTTGAGCAGGACGCGCTCGATCTGATGGCGCGCCTCGCGCAGCTCCGGATAGGCGGCGCCCATCTCCACGTCCAGCGCGCCCACCAGCTTGTGGAAGAAGTTGCCGCGCGCACCCAGCTTGTGACCGTGGCGGATGGCACGACGGATGATCCGGCGCAGCACATAGCCGCGCCCCTCGTTGGAGGGCAACACGCCATCGGCGATCAGGAAGGCGCAGGACCGGATGTGATCGGCGATCACCCGCAGCGACGGCGTGGAAGTGTCGGCATGGCCGGTGGCGCGGGCCGCGGCCTCGAGCAGGTTCTGGAAGAGGTCGATCTCGTAGTTGGAGTGCACGCCCTGCATCACCGCGGCGATGCGCTCCAGGCCCATGCCGGTATCGATAGAGGGCTTGGGCAGCGGGTGCAGGGTACCGGCCGCGTCACGGTCGAACTGCATGAATACCAGGTTCCAGATCTCGATGTAGCGGTCGCCGTCCTCCTCGGGGCTGCCCGGGGGGCCACCCCATACCTCGGGGCCGTGATCGAAGAAGATCTCGGAGCTCGGCCCGCAGGGGCCGGTGTCGCCCATCTGCCAGAAGTTGTCCTCGTCGAGCCTGGAGAAGCGCTCGGGGTCGATGCCCATCTCGTCCTTCCAGATGCGCTCGGCCTCGTCGTCGCTGAGGTGCACGGTGACCCACAGCTTTTCCTTCGGCAGGCCCAGGGTCTCGGTGAGGAATTCCCAGGCGAAGCGGATGGCATCGCGCTTGAAGTAGTCGCCGAAGCTGAAGTTGCCCAGCATCTCGAAGAAGGTGTGGTGGCGGGCGGTATAGCCGACGTTGTCCAGGTCGTTGTGCTTGCCGCCGGCGCGCACGCAGCGCTGAGACGAGGCCGCACGCACGTAGGGACGGGGGTCGCGCCCCAGGAAGACGTCCTTGAACGGTACCATGCCGGCATTGGTGAACAGCAGGGTCGGGTCGTTGCCGGGAACCAGTGAGCTGGAGGGCACGACGGTATGGCCGTGCGCCTCGAAGTAACTCAGAAAGGCCTGTCTGATGTCTGCGCTTTTCATGGGGTATCCGTGGCGATGAACGGGGTGACCCGGCGGGCGACGCTGGCTCGAGGCGGGTACCACGACGCGCGGTCTCCAGCCGCATCGTGGTGCCGCGGGATGCCACCCGGGGCGTTCGCAAAGGGAGCCATTATAGCGCAGTTGTCAAGGGACTGAAGGGGCGCCAGCGCCAGCACCCCTCATGGCTGATGCGGGGGCTGACCTGGAGGACTACTGATCTGGTGTCGAATCCCAGGCGTGCTCCAGGGCGTGGCGCACCTGGTCGAAGTCGAAGCCGCGTTGGGCCAGGAAGCGCTCGCGGCGGGCGCGCTCGCGGGGCGACTCGCCGGGTCCGGTGAAGCGCCTCGAGAGCGCCTCGCAAGCCAGGGCGAGCCAGTCGCCCTCGCCGGCCTGCTCGCTCTCGGCGAAGGCGTGACGGACCGCCTCCCGGTCGAGGCCGCGTCGCTCCAGCTCCAGCCGGATCTTCAGCGGCCCCTGGCCCCGCAGGATGCGTGAGCGCAGGAAACTCTCGGCGAAGCGGGCGTCAGACTGCAGCCCCTGCTCGGCCAGGTCGTTCAGGCACTCGGCGATGCGCTCGGGCGCGTAGCCCTTGGCCGCCAGGCGCTCGGCCAGTTCCTGGCGCGAGTGCTCCCGCCGGGCCAGCAGGCGAATGGCATCGTCCCGGGGCGACGACTCGCTGCCGGAGGACTGTCCCAGCATGCCTTATGGCTGGTCGTCGTCGCGGCCGGCCTCGGCGGTGAGCGCCTCGTCAACGGCCTGCTCCTTCTTGGGCTCCACCGGGGCGAGCAGCTGGGCGCGGATCTGGCTCTCGATCTCCTCCATCACCGCCGGGTTGTCCTCAAGGAACTGGGCGGCGTTGGCCTTGCCCTGGCCGATCTTGTTGCCCTGGTAGCTGTACCAGGCCCCCGCCTTGTCAACCAGCTTGCACTGCACACCCAGGTCGACCACCTCCCCGGCATGGTAGATCCCCTTGCCGTAGAGGATCTGGAACTCCGCCTGGCGAAACGGCGGCGCGACCTTGTTCTTGACCACCTTGACCCGGGTCTCGTTGCCGGTGACCTCGTCACCCTGCTTGACCGAACCGGTGCGGCGGATGTCCAGGCGCACGCTGGAGTAGAACTTGAGCGCATTGCCGCCTGTGGTGGTCTCGGGGCTGCCGAACATCACGCCGATCTTCATGCGGATCTGGTTGATGAAGACCACCATGCAGTTGGCGTTCTTGATATTGCCGGTGATCTTGCGCAGGGCCTGGGACATCAGGCGCGCCTGCAGGCCGACGTGGGAGTCGCCCATCTCGCCCTCGATCTCGGCCCGCGGGGTCAGTGCCGCCACCGAGTCGATGATGATCACGTCGACACCGCCGGAGCGCACCAGCATGTCGCAGATCTCGAGGGCCTGCTCGCCGGTATCCGGCTGGGAGACCAGCAGGTCGTCGAGATTGACGCCGAGCTTCTCGGCATAGCTCGGGTCCAGGGCGTGCTCGGCATCGATGAAGGCGCAGGTCTTGCCCTGCTTCTGGGCCTGGGCGATCACCGACAGGGTCAGGGTGGTCTTGCCCGAGGATTCGGGGCCGAAGATCTCGACCACCCGGCCCAGCGGCAGGCCGCCGATCCCCAGGGCGATGTCCAGGCCCAGCGAGCCGGTGGAGACCGAGGGCATCACCACGCGCGGGGCGTCGCCCAGGCGCATCACGGTGCCCTTGCCGAACTGGCGGTCGATCTGGGAAAGGGCGGCGTCCAGCGCCTTGCTGCGGTTTTCGTCCTGAGCCATGAAGGAACTCCTGAGAGGTAGCGAATGAAGATGACGATGGCCGGTAACCACTGTATGACTGCACAGTAGTATGGCGAAAAAATCCCGGCGCGACCAGCATTGCAGTCGTGGCAGCACGACCGGACCAGGGGGTCAGTCCGACGCCAGCCGCCGCACCAGGCCGATCAGCGCCTCGCGCACGGCCTGTTCGCGCACCGCTGCCCGGTCGCCCGCGAAGTGGTGGCACGCCGCCTCGACCCGTTCGGTGTCGCCCCAGGCCAGCCAGACGGTGCCAACGGGCTTGTCGGCACTGCCGCCGCCGGGGCCGGCTACCCCGCTGATCGCCACGCCCAGCTCGGCGCCGCTGCCGTGGCAGGCGCCGACCACCATCGCCTCGACGACGGCGCGGCTCACTGCCCCCTGCTCGGCCAGCAGCGCCTCCGACACGCCCAGCAGGCGGGTCTTGGCACCGTTGGCATAGGTCACGTAGCCGGTCTCGAACCAGTCGGAGCTGCCGGCCACGGCGGTGATGGCGCTGGCCACCCCGCCCCCGGTACAGGACTCGGCCGCGGTGACCGTGATGCCCCGCTCGCGGCACAATTCGCCAAGGCGCTCGGCGAGCGCCACGAGGTCGAGGTCGGCCAGGCGGGAAGCGCGGGGGGACATGGCATGACTCCTGGGCATTCGCAGCGGCCGAGACGACGTCGGCCGCGCGTGAGCGATGACTTTTCCGTACAATAACGGCTTTGCCAGCGACATGCATGGCGCATTCGACGCCAGCCATCCGTCATCCGTCATCCGTCAGAGCAGGAACCCGATGTCACAGGCCAGTGCCCAGCATACCCCCATGATGAGCCAGTACCTGAAGATCAAGCGCGAGCACCCCGACGTGCTGCTCTTCTATCGCATGGGCGACTTCTACGAGCTGTTCTTCGACGACGCCCGGCGTGCCGCCGCCCTGCTCGACATCACCCTGACCCAGCGCGGCCAGTCCGCCGGCAAGCCGATTCCCATGGCCGGGGTGCCCTACCACAGCGCCGAAGGGTACCTGGCCCGCCTGGTCACTGCCGGCGAGTCGGTGGCGATCTGCGAGCAGATCGGCGACCCGGCCACCAGCAAGGGCCCGGTGGAGCGCCGCGTGGTGCGCATCGTCACCCCCGGCACCCTCTACGACGAGGCGCTGCTGGATGCCCGCCGCGACAACCTGCTGGTCGCCGTGGCCCCGCTCGGCGAGCGCTGGGGGCTGGCCTGGCTGGAGCTCTCCAGCGGTCGCTTCAGCGTGCTGGAGGTCGAGGGCGAGGGCGAGATGCTCGCCGAACTCCAGCGCCTCGACCCCGCCGAGCTGCTGGTCGCCGAGAGCCTGGCCCTGCCGGCCGCCCTGGAGGGGCGTCGCGGCCTGCGTCGCCAGAGCGACTGGCTGTTCGACCGCGAGAGCGCGACCCGCACCCTGTGCGACCAGTTCCAGGTCCAGGACCTGCGCGGCTTCGGCTGCGCCCATCTGGAGGCCGCCATCACCGCCGCCGGCGTGCTGGTCGACTATGCCCGGGACACCCAGCGCACGGCCCTGCCCCATGTCACCGCCATCGGCGTGGAGAGCCGCGACGATGCCGTGGTGATCGATGCCGCCAGCCGTCGCAACCTGGAGATCGACGTCAACCTCGGCGGCAGCGCCGACAACACCCTGGCCAGCGTGCTCGACACCACCGCTACCGCCATGGGCTCGCGGCTGCTCAAGCGCTGGCTCAATCGCCCGCTGCGCGACCGTGCCCAGGTCGGTGGCCGCCAGGCGGCGGTGGCGCTGCTGCTCGACGACGAGGGTTTCGTGGCACTGCGCGAGTCGCTCAAGGCGATCGGCGACGTGGAACGCATCCTGGCCCGGGTGGCCCTCTACAGCGCGCGCCCCCGCGACCTGGCCCGCCTGCGCGACGCCCTGGTCGCCCTGCCCGACCTCCAGGCCGAGCTCGAGGCCTACGGCGAGGGCAGCACGCTCGACGAGCTCCGCCACCATATCCATCCCTTCCCGTCGCTGGCCGACACCCTGACCCGCGCCCTGGTGGAGAACCCGCCGGTGGTGATCCGTGACGGCGGGGTGATCGCCGAGGGCTTCGACGCCGAACTCGACGAGCACCGCGGGCTCGCCGAGCATGCCGGCGACTACCTGATTCGCCTGGAGACCCGGGAGCGCGAGCGGACCGGGCTGCCCGGCCTCAAGGTGGGCTACAACCGGGTCCACGGCTACTACATCGAGATCCCCCGCGCCCAGGCCCGGGATGCCCCCGTCGACTATGTCCGCCGCCAGACCCTGAAGAATGCCGAGCGCTTCATCATCCCCGAGCTCAAGAAGTTCGAGGACAAGGCCCTCTCGGCGAAGTCCCGCGCCCTGGCCCGCGAGAAGCTGCTCTACGATGGCCTGCTCGACACCCTGAACGCCGAGCTCGCCGCGCTGCAGGGGACCGGCCGGGCGCTGGCGGCACTGGACGTGCTGTGCGCCTTCGCCGAGCGCGCCCGGGCCCTGGACTTCGTGCGTCCGGCGCTGCCCGAGACACCGGGCATCGACATCCGCGGCGGCCGCCACCCGGTGGTCGAACAGGTCACCGAGGCCCCCTTCGTGCCCAACGACCTGGTGCTGGACGACGCGCGCCGCATGCTGGTCATCACCGGCCCCAACATGGGCGGCAAGTCCACCTACATGCGCCAGGCCGCGCTGATCACCCTGCTCGCCCATACCGGCAGCTTCGTGCCGGCGGATGCGGCCGCCATCGGACCGGTGGACCGCATCTTCACCCGCATCGGCTCCTCGGACGACCTGGCCGGCGGGCGCTCCACCTTCATGGTGGAGATGACCGAGACCGCCAGCATCCTGCACAACGCCACCGACGAAAGCCTGGTGCTGATGGACGAGATCGGCCGCGGCACCAGCACCTTCGATGGCCTCTCGCTGGCCTGGGCCAGCGCCGAGCACCTGACTCGCACCCGTGCCTTCACGCTGTTCGCCACCCACTACTTCGAGATGACGGCGCTGGCCGAGCAGGCCGAGGGGGTGGCCAACGTGCACCTGACGGCCGCGGAGCATCGCGACGGGATCGTCTTCATGCACCGGGTGGAGGACGGCCCGGCCAGCCAGAGCTACGGCCTGCAGGTGGCCCAGCTGGCCGGCGTTCCCCAGGGCGTGATCGCCCGCGCCAGGCAGAAGCTTGCCACCCTGGAGCAGCAGGAGATCGACCAGGGCAGCCGGCTGCCGTCCGTCACGGCGGGCGACGGGGAGCGGTCGGCCGCGCCCCGCCAGGCCGACCTCTTCGCCAGCACGCCCCACCCGCTGGTCGAGCAACTGGGCGGCCTGGACCCCGACGAGCTGTCGCCCCGCCAGGCCCTGGAGCTGCTCTACCGCTGGAAGGAGGCCCTGTGAATGGCCGACAATGGCGCCGAGCTTGGCTTGCGAGATTGCCCTCGCCGCGACTAGAATGGCTCGATCAAATTCCTGAAATTATAAGAATGTTTTTTCTTATAACTCATTCAGCATCATCGACTATCGGCCGCGCCCTGCCACGGCCAGAGAATGGGAGACTGGCATGACATTCGTCGTCACCGAGAACTGCATCAAGTGCAAGTACACCGACTGTGTCGAGGTCTGCCCGGTGGACTGCTTCTACGAAGGCCCCAACTTCCTGGTGATCCACCCCGACGAGTGCATCGACTGCGCCCTGTGCGAGCCGGAGTGCCCCGCCGAAGCGATCTTCTCCGAGGATGAACTCCCTGATGGCCAGGAGGCGTTCATCGAGATCAACGCCGAGCTGGCCGAGGTCTGGCCGAATATCAGCGAGAAGAAGGATCCGCCGGAGGATGCCGAGGAGTGGGACGGCAAGCCGGGCAAGCTGGAACTGCTCGAGCGCTGACCCCGGCCCCCGGAGCGCACGAAAACGCCGCCGCCGAATGTCTCACGACATTCGGCGGCGGCGTTTCTGCCCTGAGCGAAGAAGGAGAACACTCGGCAAAAAGGCGGCCCGCAGGCCGCCCGCTCCCAGCCGATCCTCGGGCGGCTCCCTCCGCCCGACTCCCGTGATGCCTTCCCTGCCCGGGAGCGGCCTCCTGCCGCACCGAGCGCATCACTTGACGCATCCCGTTGCATCCTGCCGGAAGAGCATCCCCGCTCTCCCACATCCCGAGTGCAGTGTGGCATAGCCGCATTGCAGCACAACCCCGCCCGTAACGCGTCCGCCAGGGACATCCCGGCCCGCCCTGCCAGCGCTGTCTGGGAAAAACCCTTGTAAATCAATGAAATGAAAAGACCCGACTCCGTGAAGGGTCGGGCCTTTCCGACGCAGGGATGGCGGATCTCTTCGCTACCCTGTAGGCGATCTCCTACAGGAGGTCACGCAGAAGGCAACGCTGTTCGCTTATTGCCCCTTGATCGCGGTGCGCCCCGGGTACGCCACCTGGCCGTCCAGCTCCTGCTCGATCACCAGCAGCCGGTTGTACTTGGCGACGCGGTCCGAGCGGCTCAGCGAGCCGGTCTTGATCTGGCCGGCGCTGGTGCCCACGGCGAGATCCGCGATGGTAGTGTCCTCGGTCTCGCCGGAGCGATGGGAGATCACCGCGGTAAAGCCGGCATCCTGGGCCATGCGGATCGCCTCCAGGGTCTCGGAGAGCGAGCCGATCTGGTTGAACTTGATCAGGATGGAGTTGCCGATCTGCTCGTCGATGCCGCGCTTCAGGATGCGGGTATTGGTGACGAAGAGGTCATCGCCCACCAGCTGGACCTTGTCGCCCAACCGGTCGGTCAGCGCCTTCCAGCCGTCCCAGTCGGACTCGTCCATGCCATCCTCGATGGAGACGATCGGGAACTGCTCGCAGAGCTCGGCCAGGTAGTCGACGAAGCCGGCGGCGTCGAAGCTCTTGCCTTCACCGGAGAGGTCGTACTTGCCGTCCCGGTAGAACTCGGACGAGGCGCAGTCCAGCGCCAGGGTCACGTCGTCGCCCAGACGGTAGCCGGCGTCGGCCACGGCCTGCTGGATCACCGCCAGGGCCTCGGCATTGGAGTCGAGGTTCGGCGCGAAGCCGCCCTCGTCGCCCACCGAGGTGGCAAGCCCCCGGGCCGAGAGCACCTTCTTCAGGGCATGGAAGATCTCGGCGCCCATGCGCAGGCCCTCGCGGAAGCTCGGGGCGCCCACCGGCTGGATCATGAACTCCTGGATGTCGACGTTGTTGTCGGCATGCTCGCCGCCGTTGAGGATGTTCATCATCGGCACCGGCATCAGGTACTTTCCGGGCTGGCCGTAGAGCTCGGCGATATGGGCGTAGAGCGGCATGCCCTTGGCGTTGGCCGCGGCCTTGGCCGCCGCCAGCGACACCGCCAGGATGGCATTGGCGCCAAGCGATGCCTTGTTGTCGGTGCCGTCCAGCACCAGCATGGCGTCGTCCAGCCCGCGCTGGTCACGGGCATCCATGCCCACCAGGCGCTCTCGGATGGTCGTGTTGACGGCCTCGACGGCCTTCAGTACGCCCTTGCCGAGGTAGCGGCTCTTGTCGCCGTCACGCAGCTCCAGGGCCTCGCGGGAGCCGGTGGAGGCCCCGCTGGGCGCACAGGCCACGCCCACGGCGCCGCTTTCCAGGCGTACTTCGGCCTGCACGGTGGGGTTGCCGCGTGAATCGAGCACCTCGAGGGCACGGAGTTCGACGATCTTGGTCATCTTGTGGGTCCTTGTCGTGTCAGCGTGGGGGAAATCAGGAAATCTCGAGCGGGGCAAATCCCTTCACCAGCTCATCGACGGCCTTCAGCTGGGCCAGGAAGGGCTCGAGGCGATCCAGCGGCAGGGCACAGGGGCCGTCGCACTTGGCGTTGTCGGGGTCGGGGTGGGCCTCCAGGAAGAGGCCGGCCAGGCCGACCGCCACCCCGGCTCGGGCCAGCTCGGCCACCTGCTGCCGCCGCCCGCCGGCGCTATCGGCCCGGCCGCCCGGGCGCTGCAGGGAGTGGGTGACATCGAAGAAGACGGGATATCCGGTCTGCTTCATGTCACCGAAGCCAAGCATGTCGACGACCAGGTTGTTATAGCCGAAGCTGGCGCCGCGCTCGCACAGCAGCAGCCTGTCGTTGCCGGCCTCCTCGCACTTGCGAATGATGTGGCGCACCTCATGGGGCGCCAGGAACTGCGGCTTCTTGATATTGATCACCGCCCCGGTCGCGGCCATGGCCACCACCAGGTCGGTCTGGCGCGCCAGGAAGGCCGGCAGCTGGATGATGTCGGCGACCTCGGCCGCGGGCTCGGCCTGCCAGGGTTCGTGGACGTCGGTGATGATCGGCACTCCGAAGCGCGCCTTCACCTCGGCCAGGATCGCAAGCCCCTTCTCCAGGCCGGGGCCGCGGAAGGAGTGGATGGAGCTGCGGTTGGCCTTGTCGAAGCTCGCCTTGAAGACGAAGGGCATGCCGAGGCGGCTCGTCACCTCCACATAGGTCTCGGCGACCTCCAGGGCCAGTTCGCGGGACTCCAGCACGTTCATGCCGCCCAGCAGCATCAGCGGCAACGAATTGCCGGCCTGCAGGCCGGCGAATTCAATATGGCGTTCGGGGTCGGACTCGCTCATCACGGACATGGGCCTCACTCCTGATGGGAGGACTGGGCACGGATGCGTGCCGCCTTGTGCTCCAGCGCCGCATTGACGAAGCCGGTGAACAGCGGATGGCCGTCACGCGGCGTGGAGGTGAACTCCGGGTGGAACTGGCAGGCAACGTACCAGGGGTGATCCGGCAGCTCGACCATCTCCACCAGGGAGTTGTCGACGCTCTTGCCGGAGACCACCAGGCCGGCCTCCTCCAGGTCGTCGATGAACTGGTTGTTCACCTCGAAGCGATGGCGATGGCGCTCGACGATCTCGTCGCTGCCATAGGCCTCGCGCGCCCGGCTGCCGGCCTTGAGCTGGCAGACCTGGCCGCCCAGGCGCATGGTGCCGCCGAGGTCCGAGGCTTCATCGCGCAGCTCGACCTTGCCCTCGGGGCTGAGCCATTCGGTGATCAGACCGACCACCGGATGCATGGTGTCGTGGGTAAACTCGGTGGAATTGGCATCCTCCCAGCCGGCTACATGGCGGGCGAACTCGATCACCGCTACCTGCATGCCGAGGCAGATGCCGAGATAGGGAATGCCGCTCTCGCGGGCAAAGCGGGCGGTGGCGATCTTGCCTTCCACGCCGCGCTCGCCGAAGCCGCCGGGCACCAGGATGGCATCCTTGCCGGCCAGGCGCTCGGTGCCATGGCGCTCGATGTCCTCGGAGTCGATATAGTCGACGTTGACCTTCACCCGGGTCTGGATACCGGCATGGATCAGCGCTTCGTTGAGCGACTTGTAGGCGTCGAGCAGTTCCATGTACTTGCCGACCATGGCGATGTTGATCGACTTCAGCGGATTGAGCTTGGCATCGAGCACGTGCACCCACTCGCCGAGGTCGGCCTCGTGCGCCTCGAGGCGCAGCTTGTCGCAGACGATATCGTCGAGGCCCTGCTCGTGGAGCATCAGCGGGATGCGATAGATGGTGTCGGCGTCCTGCAGCGGGATGACGGCCCGCTCCTCGACGTTGGTGAACAGCGCGATCTTGCGCCGCTCGCTCTCCTCGAGCTCCACCTCGCTGCGACAGATCAGGATGTCCGGCTGGATGCCGATGGAGCGAAGCTCCTTGACGCTGTGCTGGGTCGGCTTGGTCTTGGTCTCCCCCGCCGTCTTGATATAGGGCACTAACGTCAGGTGCATGAAGATCGCGCGGCTCGCGCCCAGCTCGCTTCTGATCTGGCGGATCGACTCCAGGAAGGGCAGCGACTCGATGTCGCCCACGGTGCCGCCGATCTCCACCAGCGCCACGTCGAAGCCCTCACCGCCGGCATAGACGCGGCGCTTGATCTCGTCGGTGATATGCGGGATCACCTGCACGGTGCCGCCCAGGTAGTCGCCGCGGCGCTCCTTGCGCAGCACGTTCTCGTAGACGCGCCCGGTGGTGAAGTTGTTGGCCTGGGTCATCTTCGTGCGGATGAAGCGCTCGTAGTGACCGAGGTCCAGGTCGGTCTCGGCGCCATCCTCGGTGACGAACACCTCGCCGTGCTGGAAGGGGCTCATGGTGCCCGGATCCACGTTGATGTAGGGATCGAGCTTGAGCATGGTGACCTTGAGGCCGCGCGCCTCGAGAATCGCCGCCAGCGAGGCCGACGCGATGCCCTTGCCGAGTGAGGACACAACGCCGCCGGTCACGAAGATATATCGTGTCATGAAGAACCTGTCGAAACGTGATCGGTAGGCACGGCAGGAAGCCGCGCCAGGATGGGACGACAGACTAGCAGAATGCGACCAAAGGCTCAATTTCAGCGCCGAGCAGCATGGTGAATCCGCTGGAGACAATCATCAATCAGCGCCCACGCGATGGGCGGCGCCGGAACGCCCTCGCCTCATGCCGCTGACGGCGATAGCCCTACCGGAGGGGTGCCATCATGGCCACCAGTGCCTCATCTCGCCACCCAGCGGGTCGCGCTCGGGGCGTGACACCTTGGTGATGCGTGACACCGCCGCATCATGCTCGGCGGGGTCGGCACGGATCAGGTCGAGCTCGCGCTGATCCTCGGGATAGGCGGCGAGCAGCAGGAAATCATCGCTCGCCTGGAGGTGGCAATGCCCGGTGCCCGCCGGCAGCACCAGCGCATCGCCGGCACGGATGTCGACGTCCTCTCCCTGCTCACCGCCCAGTCGCAACCGGCCCCACCCCGACAGCACGCCGAAGGCCTCGTGGGCGATGGAATGATAGTGGTGATAGGGATAGACGCCGCCGCGCCAGCTCGGCCGCCAGCCACTGGTGGCAAAGACCCGCTCGAAGCCGTGGGCCACGGCCTCCCGGTCGAGCCGCGAATCGAGCCCCCGCGAGCGAAACAGCAGCGTCGCCAACAGTGTATTGGGGATGCTCCCATCATCGGCGAACGTCATCCGTTCAGGCGCGAGCGGCCCGCTTTCCGCCGCTGCAAGCCCCAGGGTGGCCAGCGTCGTCTCCATGAACGCCTCCTGAGCAATGGCTATGGGAAGAGTCTAGATGAAGCGTCCCGCCGCCATGCAGCTGCCCCGACGTTGGCCGGGGCGCTGAGTGGGCGTGAGGAACGGCTCGCCGTTACACGCCGAGGTAATCGAGGATGCCCTCACCGGCCTGGCGTCCCTCGTAGATGGCGGTGACCACCAGGTCGGAGCCGCGCACCATGTCGCCGCCGGCGAAGATCTTCTCGTTGGTGGTCTGGAAGGCATGGGCGCCCCCTTCCTCGGGCGCCTTGACCCGGCCGCGCTCGTCGAGCTCGATGCCCACCGTCTCGAACCAGGGCGCCGGGCTCGGCTGGAAGCCGAAGGCCACCACCACCGCGTCGGCGGGGATGATCTCCTCGGAGCCGGGTACCACTTCCGGGCGCTGCCGGCCGTTCTCGTCGGGCTCGCCCAGGCGGGTGCGCACCACCTTGACACCCTCGACCTTGCCCTCGCCGACCACCGCCACCGGCTGGCGGTTGAAGAGGAACTCCACCCCCTCCTCGCGGGCGTTGGCCACCTCGCGCTTGGAGCCGGGCATGTTCTCCTCGTCACGGCGATAGGCACAGGTCACGCTGGTAGCACCCTGGCGGATGGCCGTGCGGTTGCAGTCCATGGCGGTATCGCCGCCGCCCAGCACCACCACGCGCTGACCCTTCAGCGAGGTGAACTCCCGGGGATCCTTCTCGAAGCCCAGGCAGTGGTTGACGTTGGCGATCAGGTAGTCGAGGGCCTTGTGCACGCCGGGCAGGTCCTCGCCGGGGAAACCGCCCTCCATGTACTTGTAGGTACCCATGCCCAGGAAGACGGCATCGTACTCCTCGAGCAGGCGGTCGAACTCGACGTCCTTGCCCACCTCGACGCCGAGGCAGAACTCCATGCCCATCTCCTCGAAGACCGCCCGACGGCGCTCCATCACCGTCTTGTCGAGCTTGAACTCGGGAATGCCGAAGGTCAGCAGCCCGCCGATTTCCGGATACTTGTCGAACACTACCGGCTTGACGCCGTTGCGGACCAGGATATCGGCGCAGCCCAGTCCCGCGGGGCCGGCACCGATCACCGCCACCTTGCGGCCGGTCGGGGTGACGCGGGAGAGGTCCGGGCGCCAGCCCATGGCGAAGGCCGTATCGGTGATGTACTTCTCCACCGAGCCGATGGTCACCGCGCCGAAGCCGTCGTTGAGGGTGCAGTCGCCCTCGCAGAGCCGATCCTGGGGGCAGACCCGCCCGCACACCTCGGGCAAGGAGTTGGTCTTGTGGCACAGCTCCACGGCCTCGAGGATGTTGCCCTCGCTGACCAGCTGCAGCCAGTTGGGGATGTAGTTGTGCACCGGACACTTCCACTCGCAGTAGGGATTGCCGCAGTGCAGGCAGCGATGCGCCTGGCTGGCCGCCTCCTGGGGCTTGTAGGGTTCGTAGATCTCGGCGAACTCCCTGGCCCGGGTGCGCGCATCCTTCTTCTGCGGGTCCTGCCGACCCACGTCGATGAACTGGAAATCGTTGCTCAAGCGGTTAGCCATGGTCTCTTCTCCTGGTCTCTGCGTGGCGATATCGTCGTCTCGACAGTCACTTATTCCGGTCGACGCCGGGATTCAGCCAGCAGACTGCCCAGGCTCGCGGCCTTGGGCTTCACCAGCCAGAAGTGACGGACGAAGTCGCTGAAGTCCTCGAGGATCGCGCGGCCGCGCGCGGAGCCGGTCTCGGCCACGTACTCCTCGATGATCTCCCGCAGATGACGCCGATAGGCCTCCATGGCCTCGGTGTTCACCCGGTGGATCTCCACCAGTTCATGATTGTACTTGTCGACGAAGGTGCGGTCCTCGTCGAGCACATAGGCGAAGCCGCCGGTCATGCCCGCGCCGAAGTTGACGCCCACCTCGCCGAGCACGCAGACCATGCCCCCGGTCATGTACTCGCAGCAATGGTCGCCGGCACCCTCGATCACCGCATGGGCGCCGGAGTTGCGCACCCCGAAGCGCTCGCCGGCGGTACCGGCGGCGAACAGCTTGCCGCCGGTGGCGCCGTAGAGGCAGGTATTGCCGACGATGGCGGTCCGGTGGCTCTCGAAGGCGCTGCTGGCCGGCGGCACGATCACCACCTTGCCGCCGTTCATGCCCTTGCCGACATAGTCGTTGGCATCACCCTCCAGGTAGAGGTTGAGGCCGCGGGCATTCCAGACGCCGAAGCTCTGGCCGGCCACGCCGGTGAAGCGCGCGGTGACCGGCGCGTCCTCGAGCCCCGCCTCGCCGTAGCGCTTGGCGATGGCCCCGGAGGTCAGCGCCCCGACGCTGCGGTCGCAGTTGGTGATGGTGAAGGCGAACTCGCCTCCAGACCGCGCCTCGATGGCATCGCGCAGCCCCTCGAGTACCTCCTGATTCTTGGCCCCCGGGTCGTGGGGCACGTTGCGGCTGACCGTGCAGAACTGCGGCGCGTCTTCCGGCACGAAGTCGTTGCCCAGCAGCCCCGACAGGTCGAGCTTGCGCTGGGAGGCGGTGACGCCCTCCAGCACCTCCAGCAGATCGGTGCGGCCGATCAGGTCGGTGAGACGACGCACACCCAGCAATGCCATCAGCTCGCGCACCTCCTCGGCGATGAAGCGGAAGTAGTGCTTGACCATGTCCACGGTGCCGCGGAAGTGCTCGTCGCGCAGGTACTGCATCTGGGTGGCCACGCCGGTGGCGCAATTGTTGAGGTGGCAGATACGCAGGTACTTGCAGCCCAGCGCCACCATGGGCGCGGTGCCGAAGCCGAAGCTCTCGGCACCGAGGATCGCCGCCTTCACCACGTCGAGGCCGGTCTTCAGGCCACCATCGGTCTGCAGGCGAATCTTGTCGCGAAGGCCGTTGATGCGCAGCGCCTGGTGCACCTCGGGCAGGCCGAGTTCCCAGGGGCTGCCAGCGTGCTTGATCGAGGTCAGCGGGCTCGCCGCGGTACCGCCGTCGTAGCCGGAGACAGTGATCAGGTCGGCATAGGCCTTGGCCACGCCGGTGGCGATGGTGCCGATGCCGGGCTCGGAGACCAGCTTCACCGAGACCTGGGCATCGGGATTGACCTGCTTCAAGTCGAAGATCAGCTGCGCCAGGTCCTCGATGGAGTAGATGTCGTGATGCGGCGGCGGCGAGATCAGGGTCACGCCGGGCACCGAGTAGCGCAGCCGGGCGATCAGCTCGTTGACCTTGCCGCCGGGCAGCTGCCCGCCCTCGCCGGGCTTGGCGCCCTGGGCCACCTTGATCTGCAGCACCTCGGCGTTGACCAGGTAGGCCGGGGTCACGCCAAAGCGCCCGGAGGCGATCTGCTTGATCTTGGAGGAGCGGATGGTGCCGTAGCGGGCCGGATCCTCGCCCCCTTCGCCGGAGTTGGAGCGCCCGCCGGCCTCGTTCATGGCCTGGGCCAGGGCCTCGTGGGCCTCCGGCGACAGCGCGCCCAGACTCATCCCGGCGCTGTCGAAGCGCGGCAGCAGGTCCTCGACCGCCTCGACCTCCTCCATCGGCAGCGGCTCGGCGGCGGGCCGGAGCTTCAAGAGGTCACGCAGGGTGGCCGGCGAGCGCTCGTTGACCAGCCGGGCAAACTTCTTCCACTTGGCGTAGTCGCCCTCCTGGACGGCCTCCTGCAGCGCCATGACCACATCGGGGTTGTAGGCGTGGTACTCGTGGCCATGGACGTACTTCATCAGGCCGCCCTGGGAGACTCCCTTGCGTGGCGTCCAGGCCTCGCGCCCTAGCAGTTCCTGTTGCAGCTGCAGCTCGCTGAAGCCGGTGCCCTCGATGCGCGAGGCCATGCCGGTGAAGCACAGGTCGACCACCTCAGAGGAGAGGCCCACCGCCTCGAAGAGCTGGGAGCCACGGTAGGAGGCGAGCGTCGAGATGCCCATCTTGGAGAGGATCTTGAACAGCCCCTTCTGCAGGCCCTTGCGGTAGTTTTCCCGGGCATCGGCGGGGTTGCCGACCAGCTCGCCAGTGTGGTGCATGTCGGCCATGACCTGGTAGGCCAGCCAGGGAAAGACCGCCGTGGCCCCCACCCCGAACAGTACCGCCATCTGGTGGGCATCGCGGGCATAGCCGGTCTCCACCACGATGTTACAGCGCGGGCGCAGGGCCAGGCGGCCCAAATGATGGTGAACCGCGCCCACGGCCAGCGCCGCATGGATGGGCACCAGCCCCTTCCCCAGCTCGGCGTCAGAGAGCACCAGGATCACCTTGCCGTCGTTGACCGCCTGCTCGGCCTGGCGGCAGAGCTCCTGGATCGCGCCCTTGAGGCCGATCTCCTGGGGATCGTAGCCCAGCGACAGGGTATGGCTGGCGAAGGCCGGGTCGTCCTGGTTCACCAGGGCGGCGTACTTGCGCGGCGAGAGGATCGGCGTGGTCAGGATGATGCGATGGGCGTGCTCCGGGGTCGCCTTGAAGACATTGAGCTCTGCGCCGATGCAGGTCTCCAGCGACATCACGATCGCCTCGCGCAGCGGGTCGATGGCCGGGTTGGTGACCTGGGCGAACTTCTGGCGGAAGTAGTCGGTGAGCAGCCGCTGCTTGCCGGAGAGCACCGCCATGGGGGTGTCGTCGCCCATGGAGCCCACCGCTTCCTGGCCGCTCTCGGCCAGCGGCCGCAGCACCTGGTCGCGCTCCTCGAAGCTGACCTGGAACATCTTCTGCTGGGTGAGCAGGGCCTCGGGATCCATGTTCTGGAAGCTGGCGAGCTCGGTCAGCGCCGACTCCAGGTACTGGGCCTCCTCTTTCAGCCAGCGCTTGTAGGGATAGGCGGACTTGAGGCGCTCGTCGATGTCCGAGGTATGCAGCACCTCACCGGTCTCGGTATCCACGGCCAGTATCTGGCCCGGGCCGACGCGGCCCTTGGCCACCACGTCCTCGGGCTTGTAGCCGTAGGTGCCGATCTCCGAGGCCAGAGTGATGTAGCCATTGCGAGTGATCACCCAGCGGGCCGGGCGCAGCCCGTTGCGGTCGAGCATGCAGACGGCCTGGCGACCATCGGTCATCACCACCCCGGCGGGGCCATCCCAGGGCTCCATGTGCATGGAGTTGTATTCGTAGAAGGCGCGCAGGTCGCCGTCCATCAGTTCCACGTTCTGCCAGGCCGGCGGCACCATCATGCGCACCGCACGATGCAGTTCCATGCCCCCGGTGAGCAGCACCTCGAGCATGTTGTCCATGCTCGAGGAGTCCGAGCCGGAGGTGTTGACGATCTCGTCGAGCCCGGCGATCTCGGGCAACCGCTCGTTGACGAAGTTCTCCTTGCGCGAGTTGGCCCAGCCGCGGTTGGCCTCCACGGTATTGATCTCGCCGTTGTGGGCCAGCAGGCGGAACGGCTGGGCCAGCGGCCAGCGTGGCGCGGTGTTGGTCGAGAATCGCTGATGGAAGACACAGATCGCCGTCTCCAGGCGCTCGTCACCCAGGTCGGGATAGAAGGCCGGCAGGTCCACCGGCATCATCAGCCCCTTGTAGGAGACCACCTCGCGGGAAAGCGAGCAGACATAGAAGTCCTCGTCGTCACGCAGCTTCTCCTCGGCGCGGCGGCGGGCCATGAACAGATCCACATCGAAGTGGCCGGCCTCGCCATCGCCCGGCTCGACGAACAACTGGCGGATCCGCGGCAGGCAGTCCAGCGCCATGGGCCCGCAGACGCTGGCATCCACCGGCACGTCGCGCCAGCCGGCAACCCGCAGGCCACGCGCCTCGAGTTCGGCGACCAGGGTCTCGCGGCCGCGGGCCTCGCGGGCGTCGTCGTCGGGCAGGAAGACCACGCCCACGGCGTAGTGTTCGCCCAACTCGACATCGAGAGATGCCTTGGCGACTTCGCGCATGAAGGCATCGGGCATCTGCAGCAGCAGCCCACAGCCATCGCCGGTCTTGCCATCGGCCGCAATGCCGCCACGGTGGGTCATGCAGGTCAGGGACTCGATGGCGGTCTTGAGCAGGTCGTGACTGGCCTGGCCTTCCATATGGGCGATCAGGCCGAACCCGCAGTTGTCACGGAACTCGCCGGGCTGATGAAGACCTCTGTTCATGGGCGTGCCTCGGGTTGAAGGGTTTTTTTGGCAGTCATCACATGATATGATTATAGGTTTTTCTTTTATCATGCGGCGCCCGAAACGGCTGCACGACTGCTCGACAAAAGGCCGACCAGCATAGCCAGAGGCACCCCCACCGCGCAATATTTCGCCCCGGGAACGCCATGAAAAACCATCGACAAATCCACCACTTGCACCGCAAGTAAATCAAAAAAACCCATTAACTCAATGGCTTGCAAGGCCCAACGACGCTCCTTCAACGCGCTGGAAAGCGCATTAGACTTTGGTCTATATGCTTGCCATTTCCCCATGCCGATCCGGCATATGCCATGCAGATACTTGTGCCCGAAAGTCGCCGCTCCCCCCCTAACACGACGACGCCCGCACAGGGCGGGCGTCGGCGGACACGCAGGTGCAGGCGGGCGTCAGCGGCGCGGGAACGCCTCGAGCAGGGCGGCCAGAGTCTCGGGCGGGGTCGCGTCATGGATGCAGGCCTCGCCCAGCGTGCGCAGCAGGATCAGGCGCAGGCGGCTGTCGAGGTTCTTCTTGTCGAGGCGCATGATGGCGAGGAAGTCCTCCACCGACATCTCGGCCGGGGCGGCCAACGGCAGCGCCGCGGCCTCGATGATCGCCCGGGTGCGCGCCACCTCCTCGTCGCTCAGCCAGCCCTGCCGGCAGGAGAGCTCGGCGGCCATCAGCATGCCGGTGCCCACGGCCTCGCCATGCAGCCAGTTGCCGTAGCCCTGGTGGGCCTCGATGGCGTGGCCGAAGGTATGGCCCAGGTTGAGCAGTGCCCTCACCCCCTGCTCGGTCTCGTCCTCGGCGACGATCTGCGACTTGAGGGTACAGCTGCGCTCGATGGCCCGGGTCAGGGCGGCGGGATCGAGGCCGCGCAGCGCGTCCATCTCGGTTTCCAGCCAGGCCAGGAAGTCGGCATCGCGGATCAGCCCGTACTTGATCACCTCGGCGAGCCCCGCGGAGAGCTCCCGCGGCGGTAGCGTCACCAGGGTATCGGTATCGACCAGCACCACCCGCGGCTGCCAGAAGGCGCCGATCATGTTCTTGCCCCGCGGATGGTTGACCCCCGTCTTGCCGCCCACCGAGGAGTCGACCTGGGCGAGCAGCGTGGTCGGCACCTGCACGAAGGCCACGCCGCGCTGGTAGCAGGCCGCGGCGAAGCCGACCATGTCGCCGATCACCCCGCCGCCCAGGGCGATGAGGGTGCAGCGACGATTGAACCCGGCCGCCAGCAGGGCATCCCAGATCCGCTCGACGCTGGCCAGCGTCTTGGTGGCCTCGCCGTCGGGCAGGACCAGCTCGCGGACCTCGAGGTCGGCGGCGAGCCCCTGACGGAGACGCGACAGATAGAGGGGTGCCACCGTCTCGTTGGTGACCACCATGACCTGGCGCCCGGCCAGGTGCGGCGCAAGCCACCGGGGATCGCCGAGCAGCCCGGGGCCGATATGGATGGGATAGCTGCGGCTGCCCAGCGCCACCTCGAGGGTGCACGGGGTATTGCGGGAATCGCTCATGGCGTCAGGCCTTGCATTGCAGGGGATCGACCAGGCGCGTGACGCGCCGCACGATCTCGTTGACCACGGCGCGGGGGCCGCGCCGGTCGGTGCGCACCACCACATCGGCAGTGGCGCGGTAGAGGGGGTCACGCAGCGCGAACATGTCGCGCAGCAGCTGCTCACGGTCGCCGCGCTGCAGCAGCGGCCGGTTGCGGTCCTTGGCGGTGCGCCTGAGTTGCTGCTCCACGGTGGTGAGCAGATAGATGACGGTACCGCTCTCGCGCAGCACCCGGCGGTTTTCCTCGCGCAGCACGGCACCGCCACCGGTGGCGATGACCACGCCTTCGCGACGGGTCAGCTCGCGGATCATCTGGGTCTCGCGGTCACGGAAGCCCGCCTCGCCCTCGACATCGAAGATCCACGGGATGTCGGCGCCGCAGCGCGCCTGGATCTCGTGGTCGCTGTCGTAGAACTCGCGTGACAGTTCGGCCGCCAGAAGGCGGCCGATGGTGCTCTTGCCGGCCCCCATGGGGCCGATCAGTATCAGGTTGGGAAGTGCCTGCATCAGCGAATGGCCAGGTTGTCGTCCAGTATTCGGGGCGTGATGAATACCAGCAACTCTACCTTATCATTGGTGTTCTCGGTATAGCGGAAGAGGTTCCCCAGCACCGGCAGATCCCCCAGGAAGGGCGTCTTGAACAGGCTGCGCACCTCTTCGGTGGTGAGGATCCCGCCCAGCACCACGGTCTCGCCGTTGTCCACCAGCACCTGGGTGGTGATCTCGTTGGTATCGATGGAGGGCACACCGTTGAAGAGCTCCCCCACCGTATCGTTGTTGATCACCAGGTCCATGATGATGCGGTTGTCCGGGGTGATCTGCGGCGTCACCTCCAGCGCCAGCACCGCCTCCTCGAACTCCACGTTGGTGGCGCCGCTGGAAGCGGACTCTTGATAGGGGATCTGGGTACCCTGCTTTATCACCGCGGTGCGCTGGTTGGCGGTGATCACCCTCGGCTGGGAGATGGTCTGGCTCTTGCCCTCGCTCTCCAGGGCGCGCAGTTCCAGGTCGAGCAAGATATCGCCGGAGAGATAGCCAAAGGCAAAGGATGAGAGGTTATTGCGGCCATCTCCACCAAGATCCACTGCCAACCCTCCTCTCTCGCGATACACGAGCTCTTCATCCACGGGGTCAAAAAATACTTGCTCCGGGCTGTTACCAGATGCCGCTCCCCCTACATTAAAACCTCGACTGCCAGGGGGACGGTTTCCTGAAACACCCCAGTTCACTCCCAGCTCGCGGGTGGCACTGTCGCGGGCGATGACGATGCGCGCCTCGATCTGCACCTGGCGCACGGCGATATCCAGGCGCTCCAGGGTTTGGATAATGCTGCCGATCTGGTCGGCGGTATCCTGGACCAGCAGGGTGTTGGTGCGCGAGTCGACGGCTACCCGCCCGCGCTCGGTCAGCAGGCCGAAACCCTCCCCACCGCGCAGCAGATTGGCCATGTCCTCGGCCTTGGCATACTTCACCTGGATGTACTCGGTCTCCAGCGGGGCCAGCGTCTCGAGCTGCTCGCGGGATTCCAGCTCCTGGCGCTCCAGGTTCGCCAGCTCGCTGGCCGGGGCCACCACGATGACGTTGCCCTCCTGGCGGCTGGCCAGGCCGTGGCTCTTGAGCACCAGGTCCAGGGCCTGGTCCCAGGGCACGTCCTGCAGGTTGAGGGTGACGCGACCGGTCACGCTGTCGCTGGCCACCAGGTTGAGGCCGGTGAAGTCGGCGATGATCGCCAGCACCGAGCGCACCTCGATGTCCTGGAAGTTCAGGGTGATGCGCTCGCCGGTGTAGGGGAACTGCTCGCGGACGCGCTCCTCGCGCTCCGCCTGGGTGACCGGCTGGGCCTCGATGGTCAGCCGGCGGCCGCTCTGGGTAGAGACCATGGCGAAGCCGCCCTCGCCCTTGATGTCCAGGGTGACGCCATCACGCCCCACCCGCGGAGTGACGCGCCGCAGCGGCGTGCCGAAGTCGCTGACGTCATAGACCTGGTCCAGGGAGGACGGCAGCTCGACCCCGCGCAGCTCGGCGACGATGCGGTTGCGGCCACTCTCGCGCACCCGGGCATCCACCCCACTGCGGTCGAAGGTCACGACCAGTCGCCCGGCCCCGTCATCGCCGCGACGGAAGTCGATGTCCTGGATGCTCGGCTCGCCGGACGCCGAGGAGGTATCCCGGCTCGGGCTCGCCGAGACGGCGGCGGTCGAGGATGCCGGGGTCGAGGCGGTCGTGGCCGCCGGCGACTGGCCGGCCCCGCCGCCGATGGAGAGTCGCAGGCGGTCGCCCTGCTGACGGGTGTCGTAGGGCAGGGGCCCCTCGAGCTCGAAGACCAGCCGCGTGCGCGAACCGGCCTCCAGGGCCGTGACCCGCTCGACCCCGCCGATGCCGAGCTCCTCGCGGCGGCGCTCCAGGGCGCTGTCGGTCTCCATCAGGTCGATGGTCAGCCGCGCCGGGTCGTCGAGGCGATAGCCGCGGACCTCGGGCACCGGACCCCGGAAGTCGAGATCCACTTCCAGTGCCCCGTCACTGCCCTGGCGGAACGCCAGGTCGGTGAGGGTGGAGGCCGCCATGGCGGCCGTGGAGACCGCCAGCAGTGCCACGATTGCGAGACCACGAATCATCGGTTGCATTGTTCCCTTCCCCCTGCTGGCCTCTGCCGCCTCCAGCCCGGCGGCATGGCGTCATGTTGTCGAGTCGTCGAGTGTCAGCCGCGTGCTGCGCTCGGTCCAGCCGCCCCGCCCGGTAGGCACGATCTCCACCAGCTGGACCGAGGCTCCGGTGATGCCGATGATGCGTCCGAAGTCGGACCCCATGTAGTTGCCGGTGCGCAGGCGATGCACCTTGCCGTCCGGCGCCTGGATCAGGGCCGAGGGCTGCCCGCCCACCGTGAGGGTGCCCACCAGCTCGAGCTCGCTCAGGTCATAGGCCTCCAGCGGCTCCTTGGGGCGCGATTCGTCCGGCGCCAGGTCGCTGTCGGCACCGCCTCCGGGCAGCTCCTCGGGCTCCGGCAGGCGCGCCTGGAAGGGGCTGCGCTCGTCGGCGAAGTCGTAATCCACCGAGGTGTAGGTCGGCATGGGCGGCACCGGCTCCAGATTCACCTCGCCGGGGTCGACCCGCATCGCCTCGAGCTCCCGCTCGAGGCCGGGCAGGTTCGCGTCGCGGCAGGCCCCCAGGGTGAACAGCAGTGCCACCAGGGCGCCTCTGGCCAGCCAGTGAGTCATGGCGTTCCCTCCTCGGCGGTGGCCTGGGGCGGGCGGTAACTGTAGGTCTTGGCCAGCATCGACAGCTGCAGGCGGTTGCCGTCATCGACCGGCGCCAGGCTGAAGTCATGCTGGGTGACGATGCGTGGCAAATCGGCGACGCCGGCGATGAAGGAGGCGATGCGGTGGTAGTCGCCGTTCACCCGGATATCGAAGGGGCGTTCGGTGTAGAACTCCTGGAGAGAGGGACTGCGCAGGCGGATGAAGTCGATGGAGAGCTGGTTGTCGAGGGCCGTTTCACTGATGTCGTCGATCAGCGACGGGATCTCGGGACCGCCCGGGAGCATGGCCACCAGCCCCGCCAGCCGCTCGTCGAGCTCCTCGACCTGTTCTCGCAGCGCCGGCAGGTTGGCGGCCTGGGCCGACTTGCTGCGGTAGTCGCGCAGCAGGCGCTGCTCCTCGCGCTGGGCCTGCTCGAGCTCCTCGACCTTGGGTGCGGCCAGGTACCAGTACATGCCGGCGAGGGTCAGGCCCAGCACCAGCACACAGCAGATCAGCTGCAGCAGGAAGGGCCAGCCACCGGACTCCTTGATGTCCAGCTCCCCCCAATCCATGTCGCGCAGTCGACGAACTTCCGTGGACAGATTCATGGCGCCTCCGTGCCTTCCCCGTCGGGCATCTGCTGGTTCACGCTGAGGTTGAAGCGACGCATCTCGTTGTCGGTGGATTCCACCTCGGAGAGCACCGGGACGTCGAAGACCTGAGAGGCCTCCAGCTGGCGCAGCTGGTCAGAGACCCGACGGTTGTCCTCGGCCAGGCCGGTGAGCCGCAGCTGACTGCCCTGGCGGTTGAGCCCGGAGTAGTAGACGCCCTCCTCCAGGCTCGCCGCCAGCGCGTTGAAGACATGAACCGTCTGCGGCCGCCCCACCTGCAGCTGCTCGAAGACCTCGATCTGTCGCTTCAGCGACGTGACCTGCTCCTCGTACTGGCTCACCGCGCGGATGTCACGGTCCAGCTCGGCGGTGCGGGCACTGATCAGCTGATGGCGCTGCTGCTGGTCGGCCAACCGTTGTTCGTAGTACCAGGTCATGCCAAAGCCGCCGCCGAGGCCGATCAGCGCCATCAACGCCAGCGCCAGGTAGAACCGCTTGCTGCGCCGGGCACGCACTTCCTCCCGCCAGGGGAGCAGGTTGATCTCGATGGTCATTTGCCTACCCTCATCGCCAAGCCGCAGGCCGTGAGCATGGCCGGGGCATCACCGGCCAGGGTCGGGACGTCGATGCGGGGGTTCACCTTCATGCGCCGGAAGGGGTTGGCGATCACCACCTCCATGCCGCTCTCCTCGGCCAGGCGTTCCGCCAGCCCCGGCAGCACGCTGGTGCCGCCCGCCAGGATCATCCGCCGCACCTCCTGCTTGCGCCCGGCGGTATAGTAGAGCTGCAGCGAGCGCCCCACCTGCTGGACCAGGGTGTCGAGGAAGGGGTCGAGCACGCTGCGCTGATAGTCATCGGGCAGGCCGCCTCGCTTCTTGGCCAGGCCGGCCTCCTCGAGGGTCAGCCCGTAGCGGTTGCGGATCTCGTCGGTCAGCTGGCGGCCACCGAACACGGTGTCGCGACTGTAGGTGACGCGCCCCTCGCGCAGCACATGGAAGGCGTTCATGGTGGCGCCGATGTCCACCAGGGCCACGCACTCCTGCTCGCCCTCGGCCGTGGGCAGCTGGTGGCGAAGCTCCTGGAAGGCGCGCTCCATGGCGAAAGTCTCGACATCCACGGCCGCCGGGGTGAGCCCGGCCTGCAGCACGGCCTCGGTCAGCTGGTTGACGTCCTGCTGGCGACAGGCGACCAGCAGCACGTCCTGCTGGTCGCCGTAGCGCGAGTTGAGTCCCAGCCGCTGGAAGTCGAAGGCGACCTCGCTGAACGGAAACGGGATGTGCTTGTCAGATTCCAGCTGGATGCGCGCCTCGATCTCGTCGTCATCGAGCGAGGCGGGCAGAGTAAGGGTCTTGGTGATGGCGGCACTGGCCGGCACGGCCACGGCGGCGTTGCGCGACCCCGGCCGGGCATGGTCCACGGCGCGCTTGAGGGCGTCCACCACGGCCGACATGTCGCGGATCCGTCGCTCGATCACGGCGCCTTCGCGCAGGGGCCGCACGGCGTAGCTTTCAACCTGGTAGTGACTACCAGCGCGTTTGAGTTCGATGACCTTGACGGTTGCCGAGGTGATATCGACACCGACCAGTCCCTTGCCGGATGCTCTCAGTCGCATCTTGAGTCATGCCCCTGCCTGATCCATGCGGCGTGCCGCTCATTATGATTATCCACTCCGAACCGGGGCGGAACAGATGAAACTCATCATACCCGATCCGTAATCGAAGGTTACATGATATTTCCGGATCTCACACGAATGACGGTGTCGCCACGCGTCAACGCTGGTGACCACTCCCTCGGCTTCCTATAATGGCGGCCGCAAGGGAAGGCCACTTTCATCGCCACCACTCCGCCCCCGTTCCCAGCATGGATACCGCGTTTTCATGAAGTTACTCAGAACCCTGGTTGTCTCCGTCCTCTGGCTGCTGGTCTCGCTCTCCGCCGCCGGGGTGCTGGGCGTGGTGGGTGCCGCGCTCTATTTCGCGCCCGGCCTGCCCGATGTGCGCCAGTTGCAGGACTTCGAGCTGCAGACCCCGCTGCGCATCCTCACGCGCGACGGCAAGCTGATCGGCGAGTTTGGCGAGGAGCGCCGCACGCCGGTGGAGTATGAGGAGATCCCCCAGGAGCTCATCGGGGCCCTGCTGGCCGCCGAGGATGCCACCTACTTCGACCACCGTGGCGTCGACCCCAAGGGCCTGGCGCGTGCCGCGGTGGAACTGGCCGCGAGCGGCGGCGACATCCAGTCCGGGGGCTCGACCATCACCATGCAGGTGGCGCGCAACTATCTGCTGACTCTGGACCGGACCTTCACCCGCAAGATCCGCGAGATCCTGCTGGCGCTGCAGATGGAGCAGATCCTCTCCAAGGAGGAGATCCTCGAGCTCTATGTCAACAAGATCTACCTGGGCAACCGTGCCTACGGCATCGCCGCCGCCGCGGAGGTCTACTACGACCGGCCGCTGGCCGAGCTGACCCTGGCCGAGACGGCGATGATCGCCGGCCTGCCCAAGGCGCCCTCCGCCTTCAACCCGCTGGCCAACGCCGAACGGGCGCTGATCCGCCGCAACTGGATCCTGTTCCGCATGCGGGAGCTCGAGATCATCGACCAGGCGGCCTACGAGGAAGCCGTGCAGGCCCCGGTCACCGCGCGGCGCCACCTCGCCCAGCTCGAGGTGGAGGCCGACTACGTCGCCGAGATGGCCCGGCAGTTCGCCGTGGAACGCTATGGCGACCGGGCCTACACCGGCGGTTATCGCATCCACACCACCCTAGACAGCGAGCTGCAGCCGCTGGCGGGCCAGGCTCTGGCCGGCGGCCTGATCGAATATGACACACGGCACGGCTGGCGCGGCCCAGAGCAGACCGACATCCCGCGCAGCCTGGCCGAGGCCCAGGAACAGACCGGACGCGAGGGCCTGGAGGAGGAACTCGCCGAGTCGCCCGAGATCATGCAGACCGCCCGGCGCGCCGCCGAGCGCAGCCAGACCGAGGTCGAGGGTATCGAGGGCGACGTCAGCAACTGGCTGCAGGTGCTCGAGCGCACCCCCGCCTATGGCCCCCTGCAGCCGGCCATCGTGGTGGAGAGCGAAGGCCGCGAGATGCGGGTGCTGGCCCGCGGCGGCGAGTTGCACACCCTCGACTGGGCCGGCCTGGAGTGGGCGCGCCCCTATCGCAGCGCCAATAGCCGGGGCGCCGCCCCGGGCGCGGCCGGCGAGATCGCCAGCCGCGGCGACCTGGTGCGCATCCTGCAGCGGGAAGACGGCAGCTGGCGCCTCTCCCAGCGCCCCGACGCCGAGGGCTCGCTGGTGGCGATGGATCCCGACACCGGGGCCATCCTGGCCCTGCAGGGCGGCTTCGACTTCGATGCCAGCAAGTTCAACCGCGCCACCCAGGCCCGCCGCCAGTCCGGCTCGATCTTCAAGCCCTTCGTCTACCTGGCGGCGCTGGACAGCGGCGAGATGAACCCGGCCAGCGTGGTCAATGACGCCCCCGTGGTGATGCAGGACGGCAGCAACGACCTGTGGCGCCCGGCGAACTCCAGCGGCGACTTCCTCGGCCCGATCCGGCTGCGCGATGCCCTGGCGCGGTCGCGCAACCTGGTCACCATCCGCGTGCTGCAGTCCCTGGGACTGGATCGCACCATCGAGTTCCTCCAGGGCTTCGGCTTCGCCGGCGATCAGCTGCCGCGCGGCCTCTCCCTGGCACTGGGCAGCGCGAGCCTGACCCCGCTGGAGATGACCAACGCCTATGCGGTGCTGGCCAACGGCGGCTTCCAGGTGTCACCCTGGTTCATCGAGCGGGTGACCCGCGGCGATGACACGACGGTCGTCGACGAGGCCAGCCCGCGCGTCGCCTGCCGCGACTGCCGCGAGGGTGAGCAGACCGTCGAGCTCGACGGCGAGACCTTCGAGGTCGCTCCCCGGGTCGCCGATCCCGCCGCCGTCTACATCCTGCGCGACATGCTGCGCGACGTGGTCGAGCGAGGCACCGCGCGCAAGGCCCTGGAACTCGGCCGCGGCGACATCGTCGGCAAGACGGGCACCACCAACGACCAGCGCGATGCCTGGTTCGCCGGCTTCAACAGCGACCTGGTGTCCACCGCCTGGGTGGGCAAGGACGACAACTCCTCCACCGCCGAGTACGGCGCCCAGGCCGCCCTGCCGATCTGGATGGACTTCATGGGCCAGGCCCTGGAGGACCAGCCGGAGCGCTGGCCGGAGCGGCCGGAGAGCGTGGTCACCGAGCGGGTCGACCCCGACACCGGACGCCTGCTGCGCGATGGCCAGGGCGGCGGCATCGAGGAGCTGTTCATGGCCGACCACCTGCCCGACTTCCAGTCGCGTCGCGTCGAGCGTGAGGTCGAGCGCGAGAGTGGCTCCCAGGGCACCGGCGCCTACGAGGCCATCTTCTAGGCCGACACCCGTAACCCGCGCCGGGCGGCAGGGACGCCGTCCGGGCAGCGCAACCTCGCACGCCGCTTCGGGCAGCTACCGACATCCGGCAACCCGGGGAGACTGACACCATGCCGCATACCGCGACACTCCCTTCGATGATTCGATGGGCGGCCCTCTGCGGCCTGCTGACGATCGCCGGCGGCACTCAGGCCGGCCCCTTCTACGCCCCGCCACCGCCCAAGGAGGATGACCAGGGCTTCAGCGGCAGCGCCGAACTGGGCTATACCCACCTCTCGGGCAACACCGAAAGCCAGACCCTGATCGGCAAGGGCCGGCTCATCTGGGTAACCGGCGACTGGACCCAAAGCCTGCGCGGCGAGGTGCGCAACGTCTCGCGCAACGGCGACACCAGCGCCGAACAATATCTGGTGGCCGGCCGCGAGCGCTACGAGCTCGACGGCCCCCACTATATATTCGGCTTCGCCCGCTGGGAGAAGGACCTGTTCAGCGGCTACGACCAGCAGTTCACCACCATCGGCGGCTATGGCCGCGACCTGCTCGACGGCAGACGACACCGGCTCTCGCTGGAGGCGGGCCCGGGCTACCGCTACGACCGCATCGAGGGGGAGGAGAACGCCTCCCTGGGCGTGGCCTACGGGGCGCTGGCCTACGAGTGGTCCTTCTCGGAGACTTCCAGCCTGGAGCAGGAGTTCTCGGTGGAGGCGACCGATGACAACACCACCTCGCGCTCGCTGACGTCGCTCACCTCACGGCTCAACTCCCATCTGGCCCTGCGGCTCTCCCACGAGATCCGGGACAACTCCCGACCGCCGGAGGGCGCCGAGGCCCGCACCGACCATACCACCAGCGCCTCCCTCCTCTACGACTGGTAGCCACCCGCGTCCCGCACGCCACAGACGACGCCGCCGGCCCGAGGGCCGGCGGCGTCGTGCAACGGGGAAGGCCTCCGCGGCTCAGCCGCCGTAGACGTCATCCACGCTCTTCAGCGGGTAGTGGGAGGGATAGGGCTTGCGCGCCACCCCGGAGTCCACCGCGGCCTGGGCCACCGCCGAGGAGATCCGGTCGAGCAGGCGGATGTCCACGGGAGTGGGAATGATGTACTCCGGCCCGAAGCTCATCTCGTCCATCTCGTAGGCCTCCAGTACCTCCTGCGGTACCGGCTCGCGGGCGAGGTCCTTCAGGGCGTGGACGGCGGCGACCTTCATCTCCTCGTTGATGCGGGTGGCGCGCACGTCGAGCGCCCCGCGGAAGATGAAGGGAAACCCCAGCACGTTGTTGACCTGGTTGGGGTAGTCGGAGCGGCCGGTAGCCATGATCACGTCCGGGCGCGCCTCCCGGGCCACGTCGGGGTGGATCTCCGGGTCCGGGTTGGTGCAGGCGAAGACCACCGGGCTGGGGGCCATGCTGCGGATGTGGTCGGCACTCATCAGTCCCGGGCCGGAGAGGCCGACGAAGACGTCGGCCCCCTCGATGGCGTCGGTCAGGGTGCGCTTGTCGGTCTCCACGGCGAACATCGCCTTGTACTGGTTCAGGTCCTCGCGACCGCTGTGGATCACCCCCTTGCGGTCGAGCATCACGATGTTCTCGGGATGCGCGCCGCAGGAGACCAGCAGCTTCATGCAGGCGATGGCCGCGGCGCCGGCCCCCAGGCAGACGATGCGGGCGCTGTCCAGCGACTTGCCGGCGATCTCCAGGGCATTGAGCATGCCCGCGGCGGTGACGATGGCCGTACCGTGCTGGTCATCATGGAACACCGGGATGCTGCACTGCTCGACCAGCGCCTGTTCGATCTCGAAGCACTCCGGGGCCTTGATGTCCTCGAGGTTGATGCCGCCCCAGGTGTCGGCGATGCGCGCCACGGTGTCGATGAAGGCCTGCGGGCTCTCGGCGTTGACCTCGATATCCACCGAGTTGATGCCGGCGAAGCGCTTGAACAGCACCCCCTTGCCTTCCATAACCGGCTTGCTGGCCAGCGGGCCCAGGTTGCCGAGACCGAGGATGGCGCTGCCGTCGGAGATCACTGCCACCAGGTTGCCCTTGCCGGTGTAGAGGTAGGCGTTCTCCGGGTCACTGGCGATCTCGCGAACCGGCTCCGCCACGCCCGGGCTGTAGGCCAGGGAGAGGTCGCGGGCGGTGGCGGTCGGCTTGGTGAGCTCCACCGACAGCTTCCCGGGGATGGGTTTCGCGTGGTAGTCCAGCGCCGCCTTCTTCTTCGCGTCAGTCATGCTGAGAGGATCCGGTAAACAGTGGGAGGTCGGCTAGCGTATACAAAAAGCCCGTCGCGCTCAACTCGGCAGACATCCACCCTGTTGTACGCTCGTTTGAAGACGTTGTCGACCATTTGGCGACACTTATGGCTGAACCCGCCAGCCATAACGCTTTGCTTATCCTGACGGCCGGCAGACAGCCAACGTGAGCGCCGACAGCCGGACATAAAGAAACCCGCCACGATGGGCGGGTTTCTCGCTGCGTCTTGCCTGGCGGCTCAGCGCTTGATGGCGGCACCGAAGCGCTTGTTGAAGCGCTCGACGCGACCACCGGTGGTCGCCTGCTTCTGCTTGCCGGTGTAGAAGGGGTGGCACTGGGAGCAGACGTCCAGGGAGAAGTCATGACCGGCGGTGGTACCGACCTCGAAGGTGGCGCCGCAGGAACAGGTCGCGTTGACCGTCTTGTAATCCGGGTGGATACCTTGTTTCATCTTGAGCCTCATGAAGCTGTATGCCGCCACCTGATCTTCTGCCAGGCACCGCATACGGGTTGTCTGTAGATGCGAACCGGTTGCCGCCACGCACTCGGGGTGTCCGCAGCGGCGAAGCATTCTAGCAGAGCCGACGCCGGAGGCCAATTGCCCGATTCCCCCTGCCCGCCCGTGCCACGCGTACTAAGCGTTGCCTTGCCCTCGCCGCTGCGCCGGCTATTCGACTACCGCCCCTGCCGCGACTCTCCCCCGGGGGGCTGGCAGCCCGGCCTGCGGGTGCAGGTACCCTTCGGCCGCCGGGAGGTCGTCGGCGTGGTCGTGGAGTGCCGCGACGAGAGTGAGCTGCCGCTCGCGAGCCTCAGGCCGGTGGCGGGCTGCCTCGACGAGGGCCCGCTGCCGGCCGACTGGCTGTGGCTGTGCCGCTTCGCCGCCCGCTACTACCAGCATGCCCTCGGCGACACCCTGCACCAGGCGATGCCGGGGCTGCTGCGCCAGGGCCGGGCGCTCGAGGCCCGCACCCGCGAGCGCTGGAGCGTCACCGCGGCCGGCCGCCAGGACGCTCCGCCGGGCCTCGCCCGAGCCCCCCGCCAGACCGAACTGCTGACCATGCTGCGCCAGCACCCCCACGGGCTGGTCAGCCAGGCGATCCTCGCCCAGTCGTTCAGCCGCGACCAGCTGCGGGCCCTGGCCGACAAGGGCCTGGTGGCCCGTCACGAGGAACCCCTGGCGGCCTCGCCGCCGGCCCAGGGCGACGCGGGGCTGGCCGACCCCGCCCTGCCGCTCAACCGGGAGCAGGCCGTGGCGCTGGCCGCCATCCACGAGCGGCTCGACGGCTTCCATCCCTGCCTGCTGCATGGCGTCACCGGCAGCGGCAAGACAGAGGTCTACCTGCAGCTGATCGAGGCGGTCATCGGCCGTCATCGCCAGGCCCTGGTGCTGGTCCCCGAGATCGGCCTGACGCCCCAGACCCTCGCCCGCTTCCGCCGCCGCTTCCGGGCGCCGGTGGTGGCGCTGCACTCGGGGCTCACCGACCATGAGCGCCTCGATGCCTGGGAAGCCGCCGCCAGCGGCCGGGCGCCCATCGTGCTGGGTACCCGGTCGGCCATCTTCACCCCCCTGGCCCGCCCCGGGGTCATCATCGTCGACGAGGAGCATGACGGCTCCTACAAGCAGCAGGACGGCCTGCGCTACCATGCCCGCGACCTGGCCGTGGCCCGCGCCCACCACCATCGCATCCCGCTGGTGCTGGGCAGCGCCACCCCGTCGCTGGAGTCCCTGCAGCGGGCGCTGCAGGGCGACTACCGCCACCTGCGCCTGACCCGTCGGGCGAGCCGCCATGCCCCGGCGCGCCTCGAGCTCGTCGACCTGCGCGGCCGCCGCCGCCAGGGCGGACTGATCCCGCCGGTGATCGAGACGGTCCGCGACACCCTGGCCGCCGGCCACCAGGTGCTGGTCTTCATCAACCGACGCGGCTTTGCCCCCACCCTGGCCTGCCATGCCTGCGGCTGGATGGCCGAGTGCGACCACTGTGATGCGCGCATGACCCTGCACCGGCAGCCGCCGCTGCTGGCCTGCCACCACTGCGACCGGCGCCGCGCCCTCCCCGACGCCTGCCCAACCTGCGGCAGCGTCGACTTGCGCCCGCTGGGCAGCGGCACCGAGCGCACCGAGGAGACCCTGACGTCGCTGTTCCCCGAGGTGCCGGTGCACCGCATCGACCGCGACAGCACCCGACGCCGCGACGCCCTCGAGCAGATGCTGGCCGAGGTACGCCGCGGCGACCCCTGCCTGCTGGTGGGGACCCAGATGCTGGCCAAGGGACACCACCTGCCCCACGTCACCCTGGTGGTGGTAGTGAATGCCGATGCCGGCCTCTATGCCAGCGACTTCCGGGCGCTGGAGCATAGCGCCCAGCTGCTCGAGCAGGTGGCGGGCCGCGCCGGCCGCGCCGCGCACCCCGGCCGGGTGCTGGTGCAGACCCTGCACACCGACGACCCGCACCTGCGCCTGCTGGCCGAGCGGGGCTACGACGCCCTCGCCGGCCAGTTGCTGGAGGAGCGGCGGGCCGCCCGGCTGCCGCCCTTCCGCTTCCTCGCCCTGCTGCGCCTCGAGGCGCCCCGCGAGCCGGCCGTGGTCGCCCTGGGGGGCCTGGCCGCCGAGGCCCTGCGCCAGCGGATCGGCGAGCGCGGCCTCGCGGTCGACTGCCTGGGCCCGGTCCCGGCCCCCATGGAGCGGCGCCAGAACCGCTACCACCTGCAGCTGATGCTGGCCGCCGACCGCCGCAGCCAGCTGCACGAGGCCGGCGCCTGGCTGGTCGCCTGGCTCGAGGGCCGCCCCGAGGCGCGACGGGTGCGCTGGTCACTGGACATCGACCCGCAGACCCTGGCCTGACCACACACCTTTAAAGCCCGGCGCCGATTGCCGATAATGGCGCCCCAGACTCGCCCGGCGGTCGCCCCGCACCGCCCACGCCACAGGACACCGGACACTTCCATGAAAGAGACCATCATCGCGCTGCTCGAGGGCGCCCTGGACAACCTCCGGAAGCAGGGCGTGCTGCCCGCCGATCTCGCGCCGACCATCAAGGTCGACCCGACCCGCGACAAGGCCCACGGCGACTACGCCACCAACCTGGCGCTGATGCTGGCCAAGCCGGCCGGCCGCAAGCCCCGCGAGCTGGCCGAGGCGCTGGTCGCGGCCCTGCCGGCGAGCGACGCCGTGCAGAAGGTGGAGATCGCCGGCCCGGGCTTCGTCAACTTCTTCGCCGCCACCGACGCCGCCGCCCAGGTCGTGCGCCAAGTGCTCGAGGCCGGGGATGCCTTCGGCCGCAACCTCATCGGCCAGGGCCGCCAGGTGCAGGTGGAGTTCGTCTCCGCCAACCCCACCGGGCCGCTGCACGTCGGCCACGGCCGCGGCGCCGCCATCGGCGACAGCATCTGTCGCCTGCTCGAGGCCACCGGCCACGAGGTGACCCGCGAGTTCTACTACAACGACGCCGGCGCCCAGATCAGCAACCTGGCGCGCTCGGTGCAGGCGCGGGTCAAGGGCATCGACCCCGGCGACCCGGGCTGGCCGGCGGACGGCTACCGCGGCGGCTACATCATCGACGTGGCCAACGCCTACCTGGCCGGGGAGACGGTGCATGCCGATGACCGTCACGTTACGGCGGCAGGCGACCCGGACGACCTCGACGCCATCCGCGACTTCGCCGTGGCCTACCTGCGTCGCGAGCAGGACCTCGACCTGAAGGCCTTCGGCGTGACGTTCGACGTCTACTTCCTGGAGTCCTCCCTCTACGAGCAGGGCAAGGTCGAGGCCACCGTCCAGCGGCTGATCGAGAAGGGCCATACCTTTGAGCAGGACGGCGCCCTGTGGCTGCGCACCACCGACTTCGGCGACGACAAGGACCGGGTGATGCGCAAGTCCGACGGCCACTACACCTACTTCCTGCCCGACGTCGCCTACCACCTGGACAAGTGGCAGCGCGGCTTCGAGACCGTGATCAACGAGCAGGGGGCCGACCACCACTCCACCGTGACCCGAGTGCGCGCCGGCCTCCAGGCCCTCGAGGCCGGCATCCCTCAAGGCTGGCCCGACTACGTCCTGCACCAGATGGTGATGGTCACCCGCTCCGGGGTCGAGGTGAAGCTCTCCAAGCGCGCCGGCAGCTACGTCACGGTGCGCGACCTGATCGACGAGGTGGGCCGCGATGCGACCCGCTTCTTCCTGGCCGCCCGCCGGGCGGACTCCCAGCTCACCTTCGACATCGACCTGGCCCGCTCCCAGTCCAACGACAACCCGGTCTACTACGTGCAGTACGCCCACGCCCGGGTGTGCAGCATGCTGCGCAAGGCCGAGGCCGAGGAGAAGCCGTTCGATCCCGCCCTGGCCATGCAGAGCCTGCCCCTGCTGGAGGCCGACCAGGAGAAGGCGCTGCTCAACCGCCTGGCCCGCTATCCCGAGGTGGTCCAGCACGCCGCCGCCGCCCACGAGCCCCAGCAGATCGCCCAGTACCTGCTCGACCTCGCCGCCGACTTCCACACCTGCTACAACGCGGTGAAGGTGATGGTCGACGAGGACGCCCTGCGCAACGCCCGGCTGGCGCTGGGGTTGGCCACGCGCCAGGTCCTGCGCAACGGCCTCGACCTGATGGGTGTCGGCGCGCCCGAGGAGATGTAAGCCATGGCCAGCAGCCGCAAACCGGCCCCCCGCAAGCGCGGCGCCACCAGCAGCCCGCGGCGCCGCTCCGCCCCGCCCCCGCGCCGCGGCATCCCGGGCTGGCTGTGGGGCCTGGTCGGCCTGGTGGCAGGCTTCCTGCTGGCCCAGCACCAGCAGGGCATCGCCCCCTGGCAGGAGGGCAGCGACTCGCCGCTGGCCACGGTGCTGACCAAACCCGGGGACCGCCAGGAATCCCGGGGAGGCGAACCTGCCGCCACCCCCGAGGAGCCGCCGATGCCGACCTTCGAGTTCTACACCCTGCTGCCGGAGTCCGAGGTGATTGCCCCCGGGGGCAAGGTGCCGGCCTCCACGGCCACCCCGCCGGAGCGCCCCGAGACGCCCGCGGCGACCACCGGCGACGACCCCATCGCCCAGGTGATCGCCGCCAACCTGGACGCCGACGCCACGGCGCCGGACGACCGCCCGGACACTCAGGCGACGGACGACCCGCCGGCCGATGCCCGCTTCATGCTGCAGGCTGCCTCCTTTCGCGAGGCGGGCGATGCCAGCAGGCTGGCGGGCCGGCTGCGTGACTTCGGCCTGCTCGCCAAGATCAGCGAGGTCAAGGCCGGTGGCGGCGACACCTGGCACCGGGTTCAGGTCGGCCCCTACAGCGACCGGCGCGAGCTCAACCGCGCCCAGGACCTGATGGTCACCCAGGGCATCGAGCCGCTGCTGATCCAGCTGCAGAACTGACCCGCCCGACCGGGCGAGGGAGGCACGACCAAGGTTGAATTCCTCGCCCCCCGCCCGCACGTCACTCCCTGAGTTCATCCACGGCGCCCCGGCCCCGCCCGCGGCGCCGCCAGTCATCGGGAGCCCTGTGCTCCCCCAAGGAGTCCCCTCCATGACCACGATCGTTTCCGTGCGCCGCGGTGACCAGGTGGCGCTGGCCGGTGACGGCCAGGTCTCGCTGGGCAATACCGTGATGAAGGGCAACGCCAGCAAGGTGCGCCGCCTCTACCACGGCCAGGTCCTGGCCGGCTTCGCCGGCGGCACCGCCGATGCCTTCACCCTCTTCGAGCGCTTCGAGGCGCAGCTCGAGAAGTACCAGGGCAACCTGGTCAAGGCCGCCGTGGAACTGGCCAAGGACTGGCGCACCGACCGTGCCCTGCGCCGTCTCGAGGCGCTGCTCGCCGTGGCCAACAAGGATGCCTCGCTGATCATCACCGGCAACGGTGACGTGGTGGAGCCCGAGGGGGGCATCATCGCCATCGGCTCCGGCGGCAACTTCGCCCTGGCCGCCGCCCGTGCCCTGCTCGAGAACACCGAACTCGGTGCCCGCGAGATCACCGAGAAGTCCCTGACCATCGCCGGTGACATCTGCGTGTTCACCAACCACAACGTCACCCTGGAAGAGCTCTGACCATGACCCGGATGACCCCCCGCGAGATCGTCCACGCCCTGGACCAGTACATCGTCGGCCAGCAGGACGCCAAGCGCGCCGTGGCCATTGCCCTGCGCAACCGCTGGCGTCGCATGCAGCTCGACGGTGAGCTGCGACATGAGGTGACGCCCAAGAACATCCTGATGATCGGCCCCACCGGCGTGGGCAAGACCGAGATCGCGCGCCGCCTGGCCAAGCTGGCCGGCGCCCCCTTCATCAAGGTCGAGGCCACCAAGTTCACCGAGGTGGGCTATGTGGGCCGCGACGTCGAATCGATCATCCGTGACCTGACCGAGGCCGCCATCAAGCTGGTGCGCGAGCAGGCCAAGGCCGAGGTGGGCCACCGTGCGGAGGACGCCGCCGAGGAGCGCATCCTCGACGCCCTGCTGCCACCGCCCCGTGGCCAGGAGGACGAGCCCCGCCAGGACAGCTCGACCCGCCAGATCTTCCGCAAGAAGCTGCGCGAGGGACAGCTCGACGACAAGGAGATCGACATCGAGGTCACGCCCCAGGGTTCCGGCGTCGACATCATGACCCCGCCAGGCATGGAGGAGATGACCAGCCAGCTGCAGAACCTGTTCGCCGGCATGGGCAAGCAGAAGAGCGAGATCCGCCGGGTGGCGGTAAAGGACGCCTTCGGCCTGCTGCGGGACGAGGAGGCCGGCAAGCTGGTCAACGAGGACGACATCAAGAGCCGCGCCGTCGAGGCGGTGGAACAGAACGGCATCGTCTTCCTCGACGAGATCGACAAGGTCTGCAAGGGCAGCGGCCAGTCCAGCGGTGGCGAGGTCTCCCGCGAGGGCGTCCAGCGCGACCTGCTGCCGCTGATCGAGGGCTCCACGGTCTCCACCAAGTACGGCATGGTGCGCACCGACCACATCCTGTTCATCGCCTCCGGTGCCTTCCACCTGTCGCGCCCGTCGGACCTGATCCCCGAGCTGCAGGGCCGGCTGCCGATCCGCGTCGAGCTCAACGCCCTGACGCCGGAGGACTTCAAGCGCATCCTCACCGAGCCCTCCGCCGCGCTGACCAAGCAGTACCAGGCGCTGCTGGCCACCGAGGGGCTCGAGGTCGCCTTCACGGAGGACGGCATCGCGCGCATCGCCGAGATCGCCTGGAAGGTGAACGAGGGCACCGAGAACATCGGCGCCCGCCGCCTGCACACCGTGATGGAGCGCCTGCTCGAGGAGGCCTCGTACCTGGGTGGCGACTTCGGCAGCCCGCTGTCGATCGATGCCGCCTACGTCGACTCCCAGCTCGGCGAGCTGGCGATGGACGAGGACCTGTCGCGGTATATTCTCTAAGCCACGGGCTTCGCACCTCGAGCCGCGCGAAGCTCGAGGTGCGAAACAAGCCAGGAGGTACCATGACAGCCCCGATTCCCACCAGGGTGCATTACCACAAGAAGGACCGCGAGCTCGAGCTCACCTACGAAGGCGGCGAGAGCTACCGGCTGCCGGTGGAGTACCTGCGGGTCTTCTCGCCCTCCGCCGAGGTACGCGGCCATGGCCCCGATACCGCCACCCTGCAGGTGGGCAAGAAGCACGTCGGCCTGAAGGACATCACCCAGACCGGCCGCTATGCCCTCAAGCTGCACTTCGACGACGGCCACGACAGCGGGCTCTTCAGCTGGGACTACCTCTACGACCTGATCCGGCGGCGCGAGGCCAACTGGGCCGACTACCTGCGCCGACTGGAAGAGGCCGGCGCCTCCCGGGAGCCCCTGGGCATCGAGATCAAGCAGCTGTAGGGGTGGCGTCAAGACAATCGTCGCCGGGGGAGGCTACAATGGCGCCCATTGCGAGGCCGCCAGGCCTCCCCCATCACAGCGATTCGGGAGCCCCCACGGCATGAGCGCCAGTGACAAGCACACCACCCACTTCGGCTATCAGGAAGTCCCGGTCGGGGAGAAGGCCTCGCGCGTGGCCCATGTCTTCCACTCGGTGGCGGCCCGCTACGACGTCATGAACGACCTGATGTCGATGGGCATCCATCGCCTGTGGAAGCGCCTGACCATCGAGCGTTCCGGCGTGCGCCCGGGCCACAGCGTGCTCGACATCGCCGGCGGCACCGGCGACCTGACGGGAAAGTTCTCGCGCATGGTGGGCCCCCGCGGCCGGGTGGTGCTGGCCGACATCAACGAGTCCATGCTGCGGGTCGGCCGCGACAAGCTGCTCGACAGGGGCATCGGCGGCAACGTCGAGTACGTGCAGGCCAACGCCGAGTGCCTGCCCTTCCCCGACAACACCTTCGACTGCATCACCATCGCCTTCGGCCTGCGCAACGTCACCGACAAGGACGCCGCGCTGCGCTCCATGACCCGAGTGCTCAAGCCCGGCGGACGCCTGCTGGTGCTGGAGTTCTCCAAGCCGGGCAACCCGTTGTTCTCCAGGGCCTACGACGAGTACTCCTTCCGCCTGCTGCCGAAGATCGGCGAGTTGGTGGCGAGCGACGCCGACAGCTACCGCTACCTGGCCGAGTCGATCCGCATGCACCCCGACCAGGAGACCCTCAAGGCGATGATGGAGGCCGCCGGGCTGGAGCGCGTCGAGTACACCAACCTCACCGGGGGCATCGTCGCCCTGCACCGCGGCATCAAGCTGTGAGGGCATGATGGCGTTGTCTCCCACCCTGCTGCTGGCCGGCCTGGAACGCACCCTGAACGCCCTGCTCGCCCGCGATCCGGCGGCGCCGTCGCGGCTGGCCCGGCTGGCTGGCCAGCGCATCCTGTTGCGCCTGGAGCGCCCCGCCCTGGCGCTGGCCATCCACTTCCACCCGGCCGGCCTCGACCTGCTGCGCCCCGTCGACACCGCCGAGGAGGGCTTCGACGCCGTGGTCGAGCTGGATGCCGAGACTCTCGGCGAACTGCTGGGCGGGGCCTCCGTCGAGCGCCTGATGTTCCAGGGCAAGCTCGCCGTGCGGGGGCGCACCCATCTGCTGGAAGCGACCCGCGACCTGCTGCTCGACCTCGACCTGGACTGGGAGGCGGAACTCGCCCGCTGGCTCGGCGACATCCCGGCCCATAGCCTGGCCGAGGGGCTGCGCAGCCTCTCCCGATGGGGCCTGCGCACCCGCCAGGAGTTCTGCGCCGACGTGGGCGAATATGTCTTCGAGGAGGCACGGCTGCTGCCGGGGCGTCACCAGCTCGAGGCGCTGCGCGACCAGCTGACCGAGGTGGAGATCGCCACCGACCGCCTCGAGGCGCGCCTGGCGCGGCTGCGACGTCGCCTGGCCCCGCCGGAGACGACTCGATGATCCTGCGGCTCACGCGCATCTTCTGGGTGATCACCCGCTACCGGCTCGATACCCTGCTGCCGCTGGAGCGGATGCCCTGGTGGCTGCGCGGCCTGTTCACGCTTTCACCGCTGCGCCTGGTGCCGATCGGCGACCGCTCCCGGGGCGTGCGCCTGCGCCTGGCGCTGGAGTCGCTGGGGCCGATCTTCGTCAAGTTCGGCCAGATGCTCTCGACCCGCCGCGACCTGCTGCCCGAGGACATAGCCGACGAACTGCAGCGGCTCCAGGACCAGGTGCCGCCCTTTCCCGGCCACCAGGCCATGGCCCTGGTCGAGGAGGAGCTGGGGATGTCGCTGGAGGATGCCTTCGCCAGCTTCGAGCCCGAGCCCCTGGCCTCGGCCTCCGTCGCCCAGGTGCATGCCGCCCGGCTGCACGGGGGCGAAGCCGTGGTGGTCAAGATCATCCGTCCGGGGATCGAGCGCGTGATGCGCCAGGACATGGCGTTGATGTATCGCTTCGCCAGCGTGCTGGCAAGAATTCCCGAGGCCCGCCGACTGCGCCCGGTGGAAGTGGTTCGCGACTACGAGGCCACGCTCTTCGACGAGCTCGACCTCACCAAGGAGGCCGCCAACACCTCCCAGCTCAAGCGCAACTTCAAGGGCTCGCCGCTGCTCTACGTGCCGGCCATCCACTGGGCGCTGACCCACCACCGGGTGATGGTGCAGGAGCGCATCTACGGGGTCCCGGTGGCCGATACCGCGGCGCTGCTCGCCCAGGGCACCGACCTCAAGAAGCTGGCCGAACGCGGCGTGGAGATCTTCTTCACCCAGGTGTTCCGCGACAACTTCTTCCATGCCGACATGCACCCGGGCAACATCTTCGTCTCTTTCGAACATCCCCACGACCCGCAGTACATCGCCATCGACTGCGGCATCGTCGGCAGCCTGACCCGCGAGGACCAGGACTACCTGGCACGCAACCTGCTGGCCTTCTTCCACCAGGACTACTACGAGGTGGCGGCGCTGCACATCGAGTCGGGCTGGGTGGGCGAGGGGACCCGCGCCAACGAGTTCGCCGCGGCGATCCGCACGGTGTGCGAGCCGATCCTCGAGAAGCCGCTCAAGGACATCTCCTTCGGCCAGGTGCTGCTGGGCCTGTTCCAGACCGCTCGACGCTTCAACATGGAGGTCCAGCCGCAGCTGGTACTGCTGCAGAAGACGCTGCTCAACATCGAGGGGCTCGGCCGCCAGCTCTACCCCGACCTGGACCTGTGGAGCACCGCCAAGCCCTACCTGGAGCGCTGGATGAAGGAGCGCGCCGGCGCCAGCGGCCTCTGGGAGTCGCTCAAGCGACAGGCCCCGGAGCTCTCTCGTCAACTGCCCGAGCTGCCGGTGCTCGCCCACCAGGTCCTCACCCGAACCGAGCTGGAACACCGCCAGCGGCGCCGCCAGGTCGACGCCATGGGCGGGATCTCCCGAGCGCTGAGCCAGCGGGGCAGGAGCCAGCGGCGGCTTCGGCTGGGCCTGCTGCTGCTGGTCGCCGCTCTCGCCTGGCAGCCGCTGAGCGAGTGGGCCGCAGGTCAGCCCTGGCCGGCCCTGGCCGCCGCCGCCCTCGGCGTGCTGCTGCTGGCCTGGCACTGATGTCCGCCCCGCTCTTCCACCCACTGCAACGGAACCTTCTCCCATGAGCGATATCCTCGACCGTCTTCACGTTGTGCTCGAAGAACGCCGCCGGGCGGAGCCACAGGATTCCTATGTGGCGGCCTTGCATCACAAGGGACTGAACAAGATACTCGAGAAGGTCGGCGAGGAAGCCACCGAGACCCTGCTGGCCGCCAAGGACGCCGAGCATGGCGACGAGTCGGCACGCCAAGCGTTGATCGCCGAAACGGCCGACCTGTGGTTTCATAGCCTGGTAATGCTCTCGCACCTGGGCCTCGACCACCGCCAGGTCCTGGATGAGCTGGCCCGCCGCTTCGGCGTCTCCGGACACGACGAGAAGGCCGCACGGCAACCCTAGCGTCAACTGGCCCTTCCGGGACCTCCCGGAGCCCCAACCTGAGGAAGCAACTATGTTAGGTGGTATCAGTATCTGGCAGCTGCTGATCGTTCTCGGCATCATCATCCTGATCTTCGGCACCAAGAAGCTGCGCAACGTCGGCGGTGACCTCGGCGGCGCCGTGAAGGGCTTCAAGAAGGCCATGCACGAGGAAGAGAAGGATAAGGACGAGGGCGAGAAGGCGGACGACCCCCAGGCCCGCGTCAGCCATGACGAAGAGGTCAATACCTACGACGTCAAGGCCGAGCAGAAGGCCCATGACAAGGAAGAGCACCAGGAAGAGCGCAAGTAACCCGCCATGTTCGATATGGGCTTTCTCGAACTGATGCTCATCGGCGTGGTGGGCCTGCTGGTGCTGGGTCCCGAGCGCCTGCCCAAGGCGGCGCGCACCCTGGGGCTGTGGATCGGCAAGATCAAGCGCACCGTCTCGGGCATGCAGCGCGAGATCAGTGCCCAGCTCGAGGCGGAGGAGCTGCGCCAGAAGCTCAACGAGCAGCAGAAGAAACTCGACGAGGGCGTCCAGCAGGTCAAGCGCGGCGTGGAGAGCATCGCCGAGGAGGAGAGCGACAAGCGCCCGTCGGCCTCGCGTGCCAACGACACCGGCGAGGCCCCGCCGGCAGCCCCGCCCGAGAAGCGGCTCGACGACGCCCTCGCCAGGGCCCGCACGGGCAGCGAGGCAGATGATTCCCAGCGCCCCGCCGATGCCTCCAACGCCGACAAGGATTCTGCCCCCCGATGAGCAAGACCGGTGACCCCAAGGAGCAGAACCAGGCCCCGCTGATCGAGCACCTGATCGAGCTGCGCTCGCGACTGATGCGCGCCGTGATCGCGATCCTGGTGATCTTCCTGGGCCTCTATGCCTTTGCCAACGACATCTACTCCTTCGTCGCCCAGCCGCTGATGGCGCTGCTGCCGGAAGGATCGCAGATGATCGCCACCGAGGTGGCCTCTCCCTTCCTCGCGCCCTTCAAGCTGACCCTGGTGGTGGCGGTGTTCGCCGCCATTCCCTACGTGCTGCACCAGGCCTGGGCCTTCGTGGCCCCGGGGCTCTACGACAACGAGAAGGCGCTGGCGCTGCCGATCCTGGCCTCCAGCGTGGCGCTGTTCTACGGTGGCGCCGCCTTCGCCTACTACGTCGTCTTCCCGCTGCTGTTCCAGTTCTTCACCCAGACCGGGCCGGAGAACGTCGCGGTGATGACCGACATCAACCAGTACCTGAACTTCGTCCTCAAGCTGTTCTTCGCCTTCGGGGTGGCCTTCGAGATCCCCATCGCCACCTTCCTGCTGATCCTCTCGGGCGCCACCACGGTGGAGAGCCTGTCGAAGAAGCGCCCCTACGTGGTGCTGGGCTGCTTCGTCATCGGCATGCTGCTCACCCCGCCAGACGTGGTCTCCCAGAGCCTGCTGGCGGTGCCGATGTACCTGCTCTACGAGGTCGGTCTGCTGTTCGGTCGCCTGGTCCGCCGCAAGCGGGAGAAGGACGAGGAAGACGAGGAAGCATAGCGCCAAGCGGCCAAGGCCAGCACGATAAGACCCGACTAAGACCCAACCCGGCAAAAGCAAGCCCCGAAGCTCGAAGACTTCGGGGCTTGCTTGTAGCTCGGCGCTCGGCGCTTAAAACTTACAGGTCCATCAATTCGTCGATGCGGTCGACCAGCTTGAAGATGCCGGTGGCGGCCTCGCTGATGCGCGTGGCCAGCATGTAGGCCGGGGTGGTCACCACGCGGTTCTCGAAATCCACCACGATGTCCTCGACCCCGCAGCTGCGGTGCAGGCCGCCCATGGCACTGATCGCCCCGGCGACGCCCGGATCGTGCCCCACGGTCACGGCGATGCCGGGGCCGAGCAGGCGCGGCACCAGCACCGGGCTGATGCACATCAGGCCGATCGGCTTGCGCGCCTCATGGAAGCCGGACAGCGCCTCGGTGAGCTCGTCGAGCACCTGCATGCCATCCCCAGCCTCGGCGAAGTTCGAGAGGTTCTTGGCGACACCGAAGCCGCCGGGGAGGATGATCGCATCGAAGTCGTCGGCCTCGAGCTCGTCGAGGGGCGCGATCTCGCCGCGGGCCAGGCGCGCCGACTCGGTCAGCACATTGCGACGCTCGCCGTCGGCCACCTCGCCGCGACGATGATCGACGACATGATGCTGCTCGATGTCGGGGGCGAAGCAGCGATAGCCCAGGCCCAGCTGATCGAGGCGCAGCAGGGTCAGGGTGGTCTCGTAGATCTCGGCACCGTCCTGCACCCCGCATCCCGAGAGGATGACCGCCACCTGTTTGCTCATGCCTTTCTCCTTGAAGGTAGGCGCCCGGCGAAGCCAGGCCCTGAAATCCGCAAGCCTTCACTTTAGAGAGTCGGCCAGGGTGCGACAAGGCGCGGCTTTCGACGCCGGGCGACACTGATATACTCGAGGCATTCGACTCCCGCTGTCATCAGGCCGTCATCCGGCATCGCCATAATGACGGGGGCGGCGGTCCCGATCCCCCTATCCGGAGAGACGCCTTGAGCTTCATGACCACACGCCAGTTCCCGACCTCACGCCTGCGCCGCATGCGCCGCGACGACTTCTCGCGCCGCCTGATGCGCGAGCACACCCTGACCGCGGCCGACCTGATCTGGCCGGTGTTCGTGCTCGAGGGCGAGGGCCAGCGCGAGGCGGTGCCCTCCATGCCGGGCGTCGAGCGGCTGTCGCTCGACCTGCTGATCGAGGAGGCCCGGGAGGCCTTTGCGCTCGGCATCCCGGCCATCGCCCTCTTCCCGGTGGTGGGCACGGCGCTGAAGAGCGAACTGGCCGAGGAGGCCTACAACGCCTCGGGCCTCGTCCAGCGCAGCGTGCGCGCCCTCAAGGAGGCGATCCCCGGGCTCGGCATCATCACCGACGTGGCGCTCGACCCCTACACCAGCCACGGCCAGGACGGCATCCTCGACGAGGCGGGCTACGTCCACAATGACCGCACCGTGGAGACCCTGCTCAAGCAGGCGCTCTCCCACGCCGAGGCGGGCGCCGATATGGTGGCCCCTTCGGACATGATGGACGGCCGCATCGGCTCGATCCGCCACGTGCTGGAGCAGGAGCAGCTGGTCAACACCCGGATCATGGCCTACAGCGCCAAGTACGCCTCGCGCTACTACGGCCCCTTCCGCGACGCCGTGGGCTCCGCCGGCAACCTGGGCAAGGCCGACAAGACCACCTACCAGATGGACCCGGGCAACGGCGACGAGGCGCTCCACGAGGTGGCCCTGGACCTGGCCGAGGGGGCCGACATGGTGATGATCAAGCCCGGCATGCCCTACCTGGACGTGGTGCGCCGGGTGAAGGACGAACTCAAGGTGCCCACCTTCGCCTACCAGGTGAGCGGCGAGTACGCCATGCACATGGCCGCCTTCGAGAACGGCTGGCTGGAGGCGGACGCGGTGATTCTCGAATCGCTGCTCTGCTTCAAGCGCGCCGGCGCCGACGGCGTGCTGACCTACTTCGCCAAGCGCGCGGCCAGGCTGCTCGCGACGACATAGCCGACGGGAGGGACAGCGCCCTTCCGCCCGACGACAGGGAAACCCCATGGAAGAGACACGCGGTCCCGACCGGCAGCCCGACATGCCCACCCAGACGGGGGGCGGCGAGCCCCCCGAGCCTCCCGCCCCGCGGTTGAACCAGACCCGCACCGGCATCAAGCCCAAGGCGCTGCCGGATCCGGAGGCAGACCTGGCCGACCCCGGGCTCTACTTCAACCGCGAGCTCTCCCACCTTCAGTTCAACGTCCGGGTGCTGGAACAGGCCCTGGACGAGGCTCATCCGCTGCTCAACCGGCTGATGTTCCTGCTGATCTTCTCGTCCAACATGGACGAGTTCTTCGAGATCCGCGTGGCGGGCCTCAAGAACCAGGTGCTGCTCGGCGATGATGCCACCGGCGCCGACGGTCGCTCGCCCCGCTCGGTGCTGGCCGAGATCGCCCAGATCGCCCATTCCCAGGTGGCGCGCCAGTACCAGATCCTCAACGAGGTCCTGATCCCCGCCCTGGAGGCCCAGCGGCTTCGCTTCCGTCGCCGCGGGGACTGGTCCGAAGCCCAGGGCGCCTGGGTGCGCGACTACTTCGAGACCGAGATCATGCCGGTGATCAGCCCCATCGGCCTGGACCCTTCCCACCCCTTCCCACGCCTGGTCAACAAGAGCCTCAACTTCATCGTCCAGCTCGAGGGCAAGGACGCCTTCGGCCGCGAGGGGGGCCTGGCCATCCTGCCGGCACCCCGCTCGCTGCCGCGGGTGATCGCCCTGCCCGAGGCGCTCTGCGAGGCGGGCTTCAGCGAGTACGTCTTCCTCTCCTCGATGATCCATGCCCATGCCGAGGAGGTCTTTCCCGGCATGACGGTACTCGGCTGCTACCAGTTCCGACTGACCCGCAACGCCGACCTCGCCGTGGACCCCGAGGAGGTTTCCGACCTCGCCTCGGCGCTGCGCGGAGAGCTGCTGTCGCGGCGCTACGGTAGCGGGGTCCGGCTGGAGGTGGCCGACAACTGCCCCGACGAGCTGGCCGAGTTCCTGCTCAGGCAGTTCCAGCTCGAGGAGCCGGACCTCTTCCGGGTCAACGGCCCGGTGAACCTGACCCGCATGATGTCGGTGCTGGGCGACGTGGAGCGTCCCGAGCTGCTCTATCGCCCCTTCACCCCCGGCCTGCCCAAGGCACTGCGCAAGGCCGACAGCGTGCTGGCCGCGATCGCCGATGGCGACATCCTGCTCCATCATCCCTTCCAGTCCTTCTCCCCGGTGGAGGAGATGCTCGGGGAGGCCGCGCGGGACCCGGACGTGCTGGCCATCAAGCAGACCCTCTACCGCACCGGCGCCGACTCGCCCATCGTCAACGCCCTGGTCGAGGCCGCCGGCAACGGCAAAGAGGTCACGGTGGTGATTGAGCTACGGGCACGCTTCGATGAGGCCGACAACCTGGCCCTGGCCTCGCGCCTGCAGGAAGCCGGGGCCATCGTCATCTACGGGGTGATGGCCTACAAGACCCACGCCAAGATGATGCACATCGTGCGTCGTGAACGGGGCAAGCTGCGCCACTATGCCCACCTGGGCACCGGCAACTACCACTCGCGGACCGCCAAGCTCTACACCGACTATAGCCTGCTCACCGCCGACCCGGTGCTCTGCGCCGACGTGCACAAGGTCTTCCAGCAGCTCTCGGGCATGGGCCGGGCCCGGCACATCGAGCAGCTGTTGCACGCCCCCTTCACCCTGCACGAACAGATGGTGGCCAAGATCGACCGGGAGGCCGAACATGCCCGCAAGGGCAAGCGCGCCCACCTGATCATCAAGTGCAACTCGCTCACCGAGCCGAAGCTGATCCAGGCCCTCTACCGGGCCTCGCGGGCCGGGGTGGAGTGCGACCTGATCATCCGTGGCATGTGCTGCCTGCGCCCGGGCATTCCCGGCATCTCGGAGAACATCCGGGTGCGCTCGATCATCGGCCGCTTCCTGGAGCACACCCGGGTGTTCCATTTCCACAACGACGGCAAGCCGGAGACCTGGGGCTCCAGCGCTGACTTCATGGCGCGCAACATGTTCCATCGGGTCGAGACCTGCTTCCCGCTATTGGACAGGAAGCTGGCCGCCCGGGTCCGCAAGGACCTCGAGACCTACCTGGTGGACAACTGCCAGAGCTGGCTGCTGCGCAGCGACGGCCTCTACGTCAAGCAGCAGCCCGGCGGTGCGGCCCCGATCAGCGCCCAGGAGACCCTGCTCTTCGCCTATGCCGCCAGGGCCTGACTCAGCCCTTGCGGAACGCATCCAGGTCATGGGGGTCGAGCCCGGATACGCGCTCGGGCAGGCCGCGCTCGCGACGGGCGGTACGCACCACCTCGCGCTCGGCGAGCAGTTCGGCATCGTCGTCCAGGGTGCGGCCATTGAGCTCGGCGAGCTGGGCCATGCCCTGGTGGTAGAAGGCGAGCACCGCCAGCGCCGTGTCGTTGCCCTCCGCCATGCCGCGGCGCAGCGCCGGCAGGTAGCCGCTGACCCGGGACAGCTGGTGCTTGAGCTGCCAGACATAGCGCATCTCGGTCATCCAGGGGCGCTCGCGCAGCACCGCGAACACCAGGCTGGTCGCGACCAGCCCCAGCAGCACGCCCAGGGCATTGAGCCAGAAGCTAGAGCCGAAGGTGGTGGTCAGCAGCTGCGAGAACACCAGCCCGAAGACGATCAGCTGGCCGGCCATGGCCAGGCTGATCAGCTTGGCCTTGCGGCGATAGGCCTCGGGGTCGTGCTCTTCGAACTGGAAGGTCATCTGTGCGTCCTGGGTGGCGAGTCGGAAATCGGGACTGATTATCCCGACATCGCCATCCGGGGTACAGGGCTAGCGAAGTCGCTCGGCTGCCGTCAGCAGCAGATGCTCGGTGGTCTCCCAGCCGATGCAGGCATCGGTGACCGAGACCCCATGGCGCAGCCGGCCCGGCGCAAGCGCTTGCTTGCCCTCGTGGAGATGGCTCTCCAGCATCAGCCCCGCCAACGCCGTCTCGCCGGCCAGGCGCTGGGCCAGCACGTCGAGCAGCACCTCGCTCTGGCGGCGGTGGTCCTTGAGCGCATTGGCGTGGCTGCAGTCGACCATCAGCCGCGGCGACAGGTTGGCGTCCTCCAGGGCGCGGCGTGCCGCCTGGACATGGGAGGCCTGGTAGTTGGGCTCGCCGTGGCCGCCGCGCAGCACAAGCTGGGTATGAGGGTTGCCTGCCGTATCGCGCACCGCCGGACGCCCCTCTTCATCGAGCCCGAAGTGGCTGTGCGGGTGCGCCGAGGCGCGCATGGCATCGAGCGCCACGCCGATGTCGCCGCCGGTAGCGTTCTTGAACCCCACCGCCGCCTCGAGGCCGCTGGCCAGCTCGCGGTGAAGCTGCGACTCGGTGGTGCGGGCCCCGATGGCCACCCAGGCGAGCAGGTCCTCCAGGTAGGGCGCCAGCATCGGCTGCAACAGTTCGGTGGCCACCGGCAGCCCCAGCTCGGCCACCTCGCGCATCAGCCGCCGCGACACCTCTAGGCCGCGGGCCATATCGCCGCTGCCGTCGAGGTCCGGGTCGTAGGCCAGCCCCTTCCAGCCCACGGTGGTGCGCGGCTTCTCCACGTAGACGCGCATCACCGGGAGCAGTCGGTCATCGACCCGGGGCGCCAGTGCGGCCAGGCGGCGGGCGTACTCCAGGGCCGCCTCGGGTTCGTGGATGGAACAGGGGCCCACCACCACCAGCAGACGGTCGTCGTGGCCGGCGAGGATCTCGTGGATGGCTCGGCGCTGGGCCCCTATCCGGGCCACCAGTTCGGGAGAAAGCGGCAGTTCGCGGCGCAGCTCGCCGGGGGTGGGCAGCGGCCGGGCCGGGTTGGCGGCGGAGCGCAGGGGCTCGGCCAGGGGGGCGGCGGCAAGGGAAGCGTTCATGGCGTCATCAACTCCGGGTAGCGGTCATACATCGTGTCGGTCGGGTGCCACCGATCTCGCTACGGCCGGGCGTGGCGGAGTGAGCCGACCGCAGCTCGCTAAATCGCCAGTAGCCATAATAGCCCGCGAAGCCCCGGGTCTGGCGGATGGCGATGGATGCGGTCATGGTCTCTCTCCTGGATGTCGGTTGTATGGACGGGGGCCGTGAAATGCGGAACCCCCGGGCGGGGCGGCCGTCCGGGGGTTCTGGCGGAGGCGGCCCTGGTGAGGTGCCTCCCGGCGATGTCGCGTCTTGCGTTCAGGACATGGCCACGGGCACCCCGGGAATAAACCAGTAACCAGACCAATAGCCGCACACAGCGAACGCCTCGCTGCCATTGCGGGCAACGTGAGACGCGGGCTTGACGCGGTGGGTCATGATCATGGGTCGCTCCTGAGGTTTCGCCTCATCCTGCCGCATTGCGGCATGGCTGGCAAGGGCCTCCGCTCAGCCGGCGAACAGCTGGTACCAGCCGATGGTGGCCGGCAGGGCGCTCATGGCCACCAGCACCACCAGGCCCAGCACCACGGACAGCAGGCCGCTGTCGTCCTTGAAGTTCGTGTCGTGTCCCGCCATGTGTCGCTCCTTTTATCGTGTCAGGGTAGAGCCGCATTCTAGCGAAGATGGCCGCATCCGGCACGACACCGATGGTCGCAGCCAGGGTTCGCTAGAGGCTGATCCAGCGCCTCGCCCCTTCCTGACTGATACTCCCCGGTGGTTGCAGGCTCAGCGCAGGTGGCGCCCGCCATCCACCGGCAGGGTCACGCCGGTGACGTAGCGATTGTCGAGCAGGTAGCGCAGGCTCTGATAGATCACCCCGGGGCCGGGAATCATCTCCATCGCCGACTTTGCGCGGGCCTTCTCGGCGTAGGCCTCGTCATCGCCCTCGTTGAGCATGATCATCGCCGGAGCGATGGCATTGACCTGGATCATCGGGGCGTACATGGCGGCGAAGGAGAGCGTCAGGTTGTCCAGTCCCGCCTTGGTGGCGGCGTAGGCGGCGTGCTTCCTGGAGCCCTTCTGCACCACATAGTCGGTCAGGTGCACGATGTCGCGCTGGGGCTCGCTGCACGCCTCGAGCAGCGCCCGGGCATGCAGGTTGATCAGGTAGGGCGCCAGCATGTGGATGCGAAACAACCGCTCGAAGGTAGCTCCCGCCTCGGGGCCGCTGGAGTCCGGCGCCCAATCGCTGGCGTTATGGACGACCGCTCTCAGGGAAGGGGTTGCCTCCTTCAGCCTGGCGAGGAACGCCAGGATGCCCGCCTCCGTCGAGAAGTCGGCCTGCAGGGTGACGATGCCCCGCTCACGCAGCGCGTCCAGCTCGGGCCGCTCGCGGCGATAGCTGATGATCGCCGGATGGCCGTCGTCGCGCAGCCGCTCGGCACAGTGGCGTCCCAGGCGCTGGGCGCCACCGGTGATCAGGATCGGCGAGGCGCTCATGACCGCCCCTCCCTCACCAGGCTGCCCGCGGTGGGCACGATAGGGTCCCGCGGCGCATAGGCGAAGACATCCGAGAAGACCCGAGAGGGCGCCAGGCCCAGCGAGGCGAGCACGTCGACGCAGGCATAGACCATGCCCGGCGAGCCGGAGACGTAGACGTCATGCCCCGAGACGTCATCGAGGGTCGTCGCCAGGGCCTGGTCGATCCGGCCGCGGTGGCCGATGACCCGCTCCCCCGCCACGGCTTCCTCGGGCGCGACCTCGGTCACGGCGTGGAAGCGGACATTGGCATGCGCTTCTACCCACGCCCGGGGCAGGCGTTCCAGGTAGAGGTCGCGACGCTCGCGGGCCGCCCACCAGAGGTCGATCTCGCGTGCCGGGTCATCGTGCAGCGCCGCCTCGACGATCGCCTTCATCTGGGAAAAGCCGGTGCCGGCGGCGACCAGCAGCAAAGGTCGCGTGCTGTCCGGGTCGAGGATGCAGTCGCCGCCGGGCAGGCGCAGGGTCAGCCGCTCGGCCACCTGCATCAGCTCGCGCAGCCGGGCGGAGTTCTCCCGCTCGGGCCAGTGCTGGATGTGAAGCTCGATGGTGCCATCGCCGGCATGGGCGTTGGCGATGGAGAACGGCACCCAGAGGTCCTCCTCCAGCTTCAGCTCCAGGTACTGGCCGGGATCATGGGCCACGGCCTCGGGCCGGCCCTCCAACTGGACGCGGAAGACGTCCGGGGTGAGATCCTCGACCTCGGTGACCAGGCAGGTCAGGGTCCTTGGCGTCATGAAAGCCTCATGAAGTAGTCAGAATGTCGCGTTGTCGGGGAGCTCGATGCCCAGCTCGTTCCAGCGCTCGCTGACGCGGGCCTTGACGGCCTCGTCCATGACGATGGGAGTGCCCCACTCGCGGTCGGTCTCGCCGGGCCACTTGCTGGTGGCGTCCAGGCCCATCTTGGAGCCGAGTCCCGCCACGGGGGAGGCGAAGTCCAGGTAGTCGATGGGGGTGTTCTCCACCATCACGGTATCCCGGGCGGGGTCCATGCGCGTGGTGATGGCCCAGATCACGTCCTTCCAGTCGCGGGCACAGACGTCGTCGTCGAGCACCACCACGAACTTGGTGTACATGAACTGGCGCAGGAAGCTCCACACGCCCATCATCACCCGCTTGGCGTGGCCCGGGTACTGCTTCTTCATGGTCACCACCGCCATGCGGTAGGAGCACCCCTCAGGCGGCAGGTAGAAGTCGACGATCTCGGGGAACTGGCGGCGCAGGATGGGCACGAACACCTCGTTCAGCGCCAGGCCCAGGATCGCCGGCTCGTCGGGCGGACGGCCGGTGTAGGTGGAGTGGTAGATCGCGTTCTCGCGCATGGTCATGCGCGTCACCGTGAACACCGGGAACTGCTCGACCTCGTTGTAGTAGCCGGTATGGTCGCCGTAGGGACCCTCGGGGGCCATGTCGTCGGGGTAGATGAACCCCTCGAGGATGATCTCGGCGGAGGCCGGTACCTGGAGGTCGGCATGGCCGCAGCTGACCAGCTCGGTGCGTGAGCCGCGCAGAAGGCCGGCGAAGGCATACTCGGAGAGGCTGTCGGGCACCGGCGTCACCGCCCCCAGGATGGTGGCCGGGTCGGCGCCCAGCGCCACCGCCACAGGGAAGGGCTCGCCGGGATGGGCCTGCTGGAACTCCTGGAAGTCCAGCGACCCGCCGCGATGGGAGAGCCAGCGCATGATCAGGCGGTTCCTCCCGAGCTTCTGCTGGCGATAGATCCCCAGGTTCTGGCGGGTCTTGTGGGGTCCCTTGGTGATCACCAGGGGCCAGGTGACCAGCGGCGCGGCGTCGCCGGGCCAGCAGTGCTGGATCGGCAGGCGGTCGAGGTCGACCTCGTCGCCCTCGTAGGCGAGCGCCTGCACCGGTGCCGAGCGCACCGTCTTCGGCCCCATGCTCATCACCTGCCGGAAGATCGGCAGCTTGCTCCAGGCGTCGCGAAACCCCTTGGGCGGTTCGGGCTCCTTGAGGAAGGCGAGCAGCTCCCCCACCTCGCGCAATGCGGCGACCGAGTCCTGGCCCATGCCCATGGCCACCCGCTTCGGCGTGCCGAAGAGGTTGCCGAGCAGCGGCATGGCATGGCCCTTGACGTTCTCGAACAGCAGCGCCGGGCCCCCGGCACGCAGGGTACGGTCGCAGATCTCGGTGATCTCGAGGTAGGGGTCGACCTCGGCGGTGATGCGCTTGAGCTCGCCCTGGGCCTCGAGCACCGCGATGAACTCGCGCAGGTCCTTGTACTTCATTCGGATTTCCCGATTCCAGAATGACGAAAGGGGCAGCATAGCATGCCCCTTGAATACGTCTGCTGTGTTGCCCTGGCAAGCGACGCCGGGGACAGGCCGGAGAGGGGGTTACAGCGCCTCTTCGACGGTCCGGCGCTCCGGGGCCTGTCGCCGGGTCAGCCGCGCAGTGGCATTCCCGGCAGCCATGGTCAGCGGCGTTTCATCGCTTCGAAGAACTCGAGGTTGGTCTTGGTATCCTTCAGGCGGTCGATCAGGAACTCGGTGGCCGCGGTATCCTCCATGGGATTGAGCAGCTTGCGCAGGATCCACATGCGCTGCATCTCGTCCTCGGAGGCGATCAGGTCCTCGCGGCGGGTGCCGGAGCGGCGGATGTTGATCGCCGGGTAGACGCGGCGCTCGGCCAGCTTGCGGTCCAGGTGCGCCTCCATGTTGCCGGTGCCCTTGAACTCCTCGAAGATCACCTCGTCCATCTTGGAGCCGGTATCGACCAGCGCCGTGGCGATGATGGTCAGGCTGCCGCCCTCCTCGATGTTGCGGGCCGCACCGAAGAAGCGCTTGGGCTTCTCCAGGGCATGGGCGTCGACGCCGCCCGTGAGCACCTTGCCGGAGCTCGGCACCACGGTGTTGTAGGCCCGCGCCAGGCGGGTGATGGAGTCGAGCAGGATCACCACGTCCTTCTTGTGCTCGACCAGGCGCTTGGCCTTCTCGATCACCATCTCGGCGACCTGCACGTGGCGCGCCGGCGGCTCGTCGAAGGTCGAGGCCACCACCTCGCCGCGCACCGTGCGCGACATCTCGGTCACTTCCTCCGGGCGCTCGTCGATCAGCAGCACGATCAGGTGGCACTCGGGGTTGTTGCGGGTGATGGAGGTGGCGATGTTCTGCAGCATCAGGGTCTTGCCCGCCTTGGGCGGGGAGACCAGCAGGCCGCGCTGGCCCTTGCCGATGGGCGCCACCAGGTCGATGATCCGCGCCGTGAGGTCCTCGGTGGAGCCGTTGCCGATCTCCATGCGCAGCCGCTCCTGGGGGAACAGCGGCGTGAGGTTCTCGAACAGGATCTTGTGCTTGGCGTTCTCCGGCTTGTCGAAGTTGATCTCGCTGACCTTGAGCAGCGCGAAGTAGCGCTCCCCTTCCTTCGGCGGGCGAATCTTGCCGGAGATGGAGTCGCCCTTGCGCAGGTTGAAGCGCCGGATCTGGGAGGGCGAGACATAGATGTCGTCGGGACCGGCCAGGTAGGAGCTGTCGGCACTGCGCAGGAAGCCGAATCCATCCTGCAGGATCTCCAGCACGCCATCACCGAAGATCGGCTCGCCGCTCTTGGCATGCTTCTTGAGGATGGCGAAGATGATGTCCTGCTTGCGGGAACGTGCCAGGTTGTCGATGCCCATCTCGCGGGCAATCTCCAGAAGCTCCGGCACTGGCTTTTGCTTGAGTTCGGTAAGATTCATCGGTGTGTTCAGAATTCGCTCGTGGAAGCCGGGCGGCAGTGCGCCGTGAGGAAAGACAGGAGGCGAGACGATGACGCCCTGTGGATGCGTTCAGAGCCCGGACAGGCTACCTCTCGTCATGCTGCATCGTATGGCCATGGGCGGGCGACCGCATTCTGGGTTGCCGGGCCGATATCGGAAGCGAGGAAGCAGGTTCGTTTTCGCCTGACCTGCGGGTCCGGGCCAGGCGGCCGGGATCGCGGGCTGAAGCAGTGGGCTGTCTGACGACTTGGAAACTGACCGTGACGGGATCGCCGCGAGACGGTCGGGAAGCATTCGGAACAGGCGAACGACCCGATACTAGTCAAGCCGGCGGGCGAACGCAAGCCCTGGGACCCGCGACAATTGACACGATCGGGAGCGCCGCGCACCCTTGCCCCTGACCGATCCGAAGGAACTGCCATGACCTCGCCACAGGACCCGGCGCCCTCCGCTGCCGCCCCACTTACGGCTGCCGTGGCCGGCGATCCCACCCGGCTCGCCGCCATTGACCTCGGCTCCAACAGCTTCCACCTGCTGGTGGCCAACTATCAGGACGACCGCCTGCAGGTGGTGGCCCGCCTCGGCGAGAAGGTCCAGCTGGCCGCCGGCCTCGACGAGGACGGCCGGCTCGGCGAGGAGGCCATGCAGCGCGCCCTGGACTGCCTGGCACGCTTTGCCCCCTTCCTCGAGGATATCACCCCGGGGCACCTGCGGGTGGTGGGCACCAACGCGCTGCGCGATGCGATCAACAGCCAGGCGCTGATCGAGCGCGCCGAGGCCCTGCTCGGCCACCGCATCGAGATCATCGCCGGCCGCGAGGAGGCCCGCCTGATCTATCTGGGCGCGGCCCACGCCCTGGCCGAGGACGGCCGCCGACTGATCGTCGACATCGGCGGCGGCTCCACGGAGTTCATCATCGGCGAGCGCTTCGAGCCCCTGGCGCTGGAGAGCCTGCGCATGGGCTGCGTGACCTTCACCCGCCGCTTCTTCGAGGGGGGCGAGATCAGCGAGAAGCGCATGCGCCAGGCGGAGCTTGCCGCCCTCTCGGAGCTGGCCAACATCCAGCGCCCCTACCAGCGCCTGGGCTGGGTCGACCCGGTGGGGTCCAGCGGCACCATCAAGGCGGCGGCCGCGGTGATCGCGGCCGCCGGGGATGCCCCCGACGGGGTGATCACCCGCAACGGCCTGGCCGCCCTGCGCAAGCGCCTGATCAAGTGCAGGAAGCTCGACAAGGTGGCCATGGAGGGACTCAAGGCCGACCGCTCGCGGGTCTTTCCGGCCGGGGTGGCGATTCTCGGCGCGGTCTTCGAGGCCTTCGACCTGGAGCGGATGCGCTATGCCGACGGCGCCCTGCGCGAGGGGGTGCTCTACGACATGGTGGGGCGCAACAGTCCCGAGGACTCGCGCCTCAAGACCCTGGACGGCCTGGCCCGCAGCTACCAGGTGGACGGCCGGCAGGCCGACAACGTGGCGGCCACCGCCGGCGCCCTGCTCGACCAGGTCCGCGGGACCTGGGGCCTCGACGACGACCAGGCGCGCTTCCTCGACTGGGGCAGCCGCCTGCACGAGATCGGCCTGGCCATCTCCCACAGCCAGTTCCATCGCCACGGCGCCTACCTGCTGGAGTACTCCGACCTGGCCGGCTTCTCGCGGCCGGAACAACGACTGCTGGCCTTCCTGGTGCGCGCCCACCGCCGCAAGTTCCCGGTCAAGGAGTGGCAGGCGCTGCCCGAGTCGGAGCGCCGTCCCCACGCCCGGCTGGCCCGACTGCTGCGCCTGGCGGTGATCCTCAATCACTCCCGTCCCGAGCAGCCCCCGGCCGTGCCGCGGCTCGAAGCGGAGGGCGAGGCGCTGACGCTGACGCTGGTCGGCGAGGAGACCCCGGCGCTGCTGCTCAACGATCTGGAGCAGGAGGCGGCCTACCAGCAGGCCGCGGACTTCCCCCTGGTGCTGCGCCGCGGCTGACCCAGCCCTCGCCGAGCGCCAGCCACGCCTCATCCACCGGATCGAGCACCGCCACCGCGGTTTCTCCCAGCCGAACCACCAGCAGCCGCCCACGCGCCCAGGGCGGCACGTCGAGCTCCTGCAGCAGCCGCTTGAGGTCGCGCCGGCCACGGCCGGGCAGCCGCAGCCGCTCTCCCCCTCGCCGCGGTACTACCTGCAGACGGACCGGTGCACCATCGCCCCGGCCCAGCGAGACCCGCACCTCTCCCCATGGCGTGACCAGCGGTGAGCGGCCATCCCACCCGGCCTGCCAGTCGACCGGCAGCGGCTCAGGAGGCGCCAGCAGATAAAGCTGCCCTCGCCAGACCCTGGCCTCCGCGCCGGGCCAGGCCACCCGCACCTCGGCATCCTGCCTGGCACCGAGCTGGGCCAGCAGCGTCGCCAGCCGCCGCGCCGGCGGCGTCGGCAGGCCCAGCCGTGCGCAGCAGTGGCGCACCAGCAGACGCCGGCGAGCATCCGACGACAGCCAGGCCAGCCCATCAAGCTTCAAACGCGCAGGGTCGCCACCCAGGCGCTCGAGATCCAGCCCGGCGAGCTCGCCAAGCAGGGTATCTGCCTCACCGGCCAGCACCGCGCTGCGGGAGAGGGCCTCGCCGGCATGGGGCCAGCGGGACGCCAGCAGCGGCAGCACGGCGTGGCGCAGGAAGTTGCGGTCCAGGGTCTCGTCGTCGTTGGAGGGGTCCTCCACCCAGGCCAGGCCCCGGCGCCCCGCCTCGGCCTCGAGGGTCGGCCGCGCCATAGCCAGAAAGGGGCGCTCGAGCCGCCGGCCCCGCCAGTCGCGGCCCATCGTCATCCCGGCCAGGCCGCGCACCCCGCTGCCACGCAGGGCGGCCAGCAGGAAGGTCTCGGCCTGGTCATCCCGATGCTGGGCCAGCCAGAGGGTCTCCCCCGGGGCCACTCGCCCGGCGAAGGCGGCGAAGCGCGCCGCCCGGGCCGCCCCTTCCAGCCCCTGCCCGGCGGATCGGTCGACGGCGACACCTTCCACGAACAGCGGCACGCCGAGTCGCGAACAGAGCCGCCGGCAGTGACGCTCGAAGCCGTCGGCGGCGGGCTGCAGGCCATGGTGGACATGCAGGGCCCGCAGGGGGCGGGGATGACGACGACCGGCCGTGGCCGCCAGGGTCAGCAGCAGCGAGGAGTCCAGCCCCCCCGAGAGGGCCACCCAGACACAACGCCCCGGCGGGGTCTGGGCCAGGGCGTCATCGATCAGACGTTGCAGGGACATGGCCGAACGCAGCAAGGCCCCTTAGACAGGTGCCCCGTAGCTCATCAGGCGCTCGTAGCGACGCTCCAGCATGCGGTCCGTGTCCATCGCCTCCAGGCGGTCGAGGCTCGCCAGCAGCGACGCCTTGACCCGCTCGGCGGTGGACACCGGGTGGCGATGGGCACCACCCAGGGGCTCGGGGATCAGGGTATCGACCAGCCCCAGCTCCTTGAGACGCTCGGCGGTGATGCCCATCGCCTGGGCGGCGTCGGAGGCCTTCTCGGCGCTCTTCCAGAGGATGGAGGCGCAGCCCTCGGGGGAGATCACCGAGTAGGTGGAGTACTGCAGCATGGCCAGTTCGTCGCAGACGCCGATGGCCAGCGCCCCGCCGGAACCGCCCTCGCCGACCACGGTGGCGACGATCGGCGTGCGAAGTCGCGACATCACCGCCAGGTTGTAGGCGATGGCCTCGGACTGGCCGCGCTCCTCGGCGTCGATGCCGGGATAGGCCCCCGGCGTATCGATAAAGGTCAGTACCGGCATGCGGAAGCGCTCGGCCATCTCCATCAGGCGGCAGGCCTTGCGGTAGCCCTCGGGGCGCGGCATGCCGAAGTTGCGGCGCACCTTCTCGTGGACGTCGCGGCCCTTCTGGTGGCCGATCACCATCACCGGCCGGTCATCCAGGCGCGCCACGCCGCCGACGATGGCGGCGTCGTCGGCGAACTTGCGATCGCCATGCAGCTCGTCGAAGTCGCTGAAGACGTGCACCAGGTAGTCCAGGGTGTAGGGGCGCTGGGGATGGCGCGAGAGCTGCGAGACCTGCCAGGGGCTCAAGTCCTTGAAGATCGACTCGGTGAGCTTGCGGCTCTTCTCCTCGAGCCGGCCGATCTCGTCGCTGAGGTTGACCTGGCTGTCGTTGCCGACCAGCCGCAGCTCCTCGATCTTGGCCTGGAGTTCGGCGATGGGCTGTTCGAAGTCGAGATAGTTCGGATTCATTGGCCGGATGCCTTGTCGTGTTTCACCGCCCTGCCCGTCGAGGCCAGGCGCGGCGCGAAAAGTGAAGTGGCTGGCATTATCGCACCCTCAACGCGCCACGCAAGGCGACACAGCTACTGCTGGCGACTGCTCGGGACTGATCCGGCGGAAGGCCCCGGAACGCCGGACCGTCGAGGAGGCGCTGTGAACCCCTCCCTGGGCGCTACCGACGCCCTGCTTCGCTCTCGCGTCCCGCTTCGCTTGCAGGTCCGGTGCTGGCCATCCTTGACCAGCCCGTTCGGAGGGATCCTTCTCACCCCTGGCGTAGGACCTCCTCTACGGCCTGCCCCCGGGGCCCCTCGCGGACATGCTGAAGGCCACGGCCAGTTTACCGATACTTCAGTCTTACCCCATCCTGTCCCTGCACCTCGCGCAGGCCGGTGAGCAGCTCGTCGCTGGGGGTGACGCGCCACTCCTCGGCGAGCTCCAGCCAGCCCGAGGCCTCGGCATTGCGGTAGCGCAGCCGGACCGGCAGGCCCTCCCCGTCGCAGAAGGGGGCGAGGCTCGCGCGCAGCGAATCCACCAGCCGCCCGTTGAGGCGACCGCCGTCCAGGGAGAGCTCCACCGCCTGGCCGAAGCGGCTGCGCGCCTCGACCATCGGCGTGACCTCCTTGCCGCGCAGACGCAGTCCGCCGGAGTAGTCGTCGCTGGAGACCTCGCCCTCGACGATCATCACCTGGTCGGCCTCGAGACGGCCGCGCAGCCGGTCATAGAGCTCACCGAACAGCGACGCCTCGATGCGCCCGGTGCGGTCGTCCAGGGTGATGAAGGCCATGGTATCGCCGCGCTTGGACTTCATGGTCCGCACGCCGACCACCAGGCCCGCCACCCGCTGGGGCTCCCGGGAGGGCTTGAGGTCGCTGATGCGGGTGGAGACGAAGCGGGCGAGCTCGCCCTCGTACTCGTCGATGGGGTGGCCGGTGAGGTAGAGGCCCAGGGTCTCCTTCTCGCCGGCGAGGCGCTCCTTGTCGCTCCACTCCCGAGCCTGGCGGTAATCGCCGTAGGCATCGGCGGCCGATTCGTCGACGAAGGCCTCGCCGAACATGTCCATCATGCCCAGGTTCTGATTGGTCTGGGTCTGGACCGCCGCCTTCAGGGCATCCTCCAGCGCCGCGCTGAGCACCGCACGGCTCGGCCCCAGGGTGTCCAGGGCGCCGGAGCGGATCAGCGCCTCCAGGGTGCGCTTGTTCATGCGCTTGGGATCGACCCGGCGGCAGAAGTCGAAGAGATCCTCGAAGGGGCCGTCCGCGTCGCGGGCCTCGACGATGGCGCCGATGGGGCCCTCGCCGACCCCGCGGATCGCCCCCAGGCCATAGACGACCCGTGCCTGGTCGTCGACGGTGAACTTGTAGCCGCCGACGTTGACGTCGGGCGGGGTCACCGTGAGCGAGAGGTGACGGCACTCCTCGATCAGCGGCACCACCTTGTCGAGGTTGTCCATCTCGGTGGACATCACCGCCGCCATGAAGGGGCCGGGATAATGCGCCTTCAGCCAGGCGGTCTGGTAGGAGACCAGCGCATAGGCCGCCGAGTGGGACTTGTTGAAGCCGTAGCCGGCGAACTTCTCCACCAGGTCGAAGATGTTGCCGGCGAGGTCCTTGTCGATGCCGTTGGCCGCACAGCCCTCCATGAAGCCGGCGCGCTGCTTGGCCATCTCCTCGGGCTTCTTCTTGCCCATGGCGCGGCGCAGCATGTCGGCCTGGCCCAGCGAGTAGCCCGCCATCACCTGGGCGATCTGCATCACCTGCTCCTGGTAGAGGATGATGCCGTAGGTGGGGGCGAGCACCGACTTGAGCAGCTCGTGCTGGTAGTCCGGGTGGGGGTAGGAGATCTCCGCCCGGCCATGCTTGCGGTTGATGAAGTCGTCGACCATCCCCGACTGCAGGGGGCCGGGGCGAAACAGCGCCACCAGGGCGATCATGTCCTCCAGGGAGTCGGGCAGCAGGCGCTTGATCAGCTCCTTCATGCCACGTGACTCGAGCTGGAAGACCGCCGTGGTCTCGGCCTTCTTGAGCATCTCGAAGGTCGGCACGTCATCCAGCGGGATGGTGTCGATGTCCAGCGGCCCCTGGCCCTCGGTGGCGCGGACCTTGTCGACCATCTCCAGCGCCCAGTCGATGATGGTCAGGGTGCGCAGGCCGAGGAAGTCGAACTTGACCAGCCCCGCCTCCTCGATATCGTTCTTGTCGAACTGCACCACCAGGCCGTTGCCGTCCTCGTCGCAGAGCAGCGGCGAGAAGTCGGTGAGCTTGGTCGGCGCGATCACCACGCCGCCGGCGTGCTTGCCGGTGCCGCGGGTGACGCCCTCGAGCTTCTTGGCCATCTCCCAGATCTCGGCGGCCTCCTCGTCGTTGTCGAGGAACTCCTTGAGCGCCGGCTCGGCCTCGATGGCCTTGGCCAGCGTCATGCCCACCTCGAAGGGGATCAGCTTGGAGAGCTTGTCGCCCAGCGAGTAGGGCTTGCCCTGGGCACGCGCCACGTCGCGCACCACCGCCTTGGCCGCCATGGTGCCGAAGGTGACGATCTGGGACACCGCGTCGCGCCCGTAGCGGTCGGCCACGTAGTCGATCACCCGGTCGCGCTTCTCCATGCAGAAGTCGACGTCGAAGTCGGGCATCGAGACCCGTTCCGGGTTGAGGAAGCGCTCGAACAGCAGGTCGTAGCCGATGGGGTCGAGGTCGGTGATCTTCTGGGCGTAGGCCACCAGCGAGCCCGCACCGGAGCCGCGCCCGGGCCCCACCGGGACGTCGTTGTCCTTGGCCCACTGGATGAAGTCCATCACGATCAGGAAGTAGCCGGGGAAGCCCATCTGGATGATGATGTCGAGCTCGAAGTCGAGCCGCTTGCGGTAGCGGGCGTCGATCTCGGCATACTCCGCCCCGTCGCGCGGATAACGTTCTGCCGGATAGAGGACGTCCAGGCGCTCGGTGAGGCCGTCATGGGAGATCTTGCGGAAGTACTCGTCCTGGGTCATGCCCTCGGGAATCGCGAACTCCGGCAGGAAGATCTCGCCCAGGCGCACCTCCACGTTGCAGCGCGCGGCGATCATCACGCTGTTTTCGAGCGCCTCGGGGATGTCGGCGAACAGCTCGGCCATCTCCGCGGGGCTCTTGAGGTACTGCTCCTCGGTGTAGCGCCGCTCGCGGCGCTTGTCGTCCAGCGCCTTGCCCTCGCCGATGGCCACCCGGGTCTCGTGGGCCCAGAAGTCCTCGCGCGCGAGGAAGCGCACGTCGTTGGTGGCCACCACCGGAATGCCGGTCTCGACGGCCAGGTCCACCGAGAGGTGCACGCACTCCTCTTCCAGCGGCCGGCCGGTACGGGTCAGCTCCAGGTAGAAGCGTCCCGGGAAGGCGGCGCTCCACTCCTCGAGCAGGGCGCGAGCCTCGTCGTGATGGTCGCTCAACAGGTGTCGGCCGACCTCCCCTTCCCGGCCCCCGGACAGGGCGATCAGCCCCGCGCTCTGCTCGAGCACCCAGGCCTTGTCCAGCAGGGCCAGGCCCTGGCGCTGGCCGTGCATCCATCCCCGCGAGATCAGCTCGGTGAGGTTGCGATAGCCCGTCTCGTCCATGGCCAGCAGCGTCAGGCGATAGGGATGCCCCTCGTCATGGGGATTGGCCAGCCAGAGGTCGCTGCCGATGATCGGCTTGAGCCCCGCCCCCTGGGCGCCCTTGTAGAACTTGACCAGGCCGAAGAGGTTGGCCTCGTCGGTCAGCGTCAGGGCCGGCAGGCCCTGGTCAACGGCGGCCTGGACCAGCGGCTTGAGACGCACCAGGCCGTCGACCAGGGAAAACTCGCTGTGGACGCGAAGATGAACGAAGGGCGTGGTCATGATGGGCTCGGGATTGGTGAATCAGAACAGTGCCAGCTGGCGCTTTACCGGACCGAAGGAGCGACGATGGTCGGGCAGCGGCCCCAGGCGCTCCAGGGCGGCCAGGTGTTCGCGGGTCGGGTAGCCCTTGTGGCGGGCGAAACCGTAGTCGGGATACCGGGCATCGAGGGCCACCATGCCCGCGTCGCGGGCGACCTTGGCCAGTATCGAGGCGGCGGCGATGGCCGGATGGCGAGCATCGCCCTTGACCACCGCCTGGCCGGGAACATGATGCCCGGGCAACCGGTTGCCGTCCACCAGCAGGTACTCGGCCGCCGGCACCAGGGCGTCGATGGCACGGCGCATGGCCAGGTGGGTGGCATGGTAGATATTGAGCGCGTCCACCTCGGCGGCCGACGCCTCGGCCACGGCAAAGGCCAGCGCCCGTTCGCGGATCTCGAGCGCCAGGGCCTCGCGACGCCGGGCGGTGAGCGCCTTGGAGTCGGCAAGGCCCGCGATGGACCGTGCCGGGTCGAGGATTACCGCGGCGGCGACCACCGGGCCGACCAGCGGGCCACGCCCCACCTCGTCGACACCGGCCAGGCGGTCTCCCGGATAGTCGATCACCAGCGGCGGCAGCTCGCGGCCCCCCTTCCCACTCGCGCGCGCCTTGACCGTCACGGCGACACCTCGTCGGCCAGCTCCGGGGCCACGCTGGCCGGCAGCGGACGGCCCGCCACCAGGGCCTCGATGGCCTCGGCCGCCCGGCGGCTGGCATCGCGCTGCAGGCCGGCATGCATGGCGGCGAAGCGCGCCTCCAGGGCCGCACGACCCGCGGGATCATCGAGCATGGCGCCTAGTCCCGCGGCGATCGCCTCGGGGTTGGCCGCATCCTGGATCAGCTCCGGCACCAGGGCCTCGCGGGCGATCAGGTTGGGCAGCGAGATCCACTCGGTCTTCACCAGTCGCTTCGCCAGCCAGTGGGTCATGGGCGCCATCCGGTAGGCGACCAGCATCGCACGATGGCAGAGCATCGCCTCCAGGGCCGCGGTGCCCGAGGCGAGCAGCACCGCATCGCTTGCCACCATGGCCTCCCGGGCCCGGCCGTCGACCAGGGTCAGGCGGTCCACCAGGGCGGGGTGCTCGGCCATCAGCGCCTCCAGTTCGGTGCGGCGCTCGGGCGTCGCCGCCGGGACCACCACCCGCAGCCCGGGGCGCGAGGCGCAGAGCCGCTCGACGGCGGCGAGGAAGGTCTCGCCCAGGAAGTGGATCTCGCTGGCCCGGGAACCGGGCAGCACGGCCAGCACCGGGCCGTGGGCGGGCAGGCCCAGCTCGGCACGCGCGGCGGTGCGGTCGTTGTCGAGGGGCAGTTCGTCGGCCAGGGGATGGCCGACGAAGGCCACCGGCACGCGGTGGCGGGCGTAGAAGGCGGCCTCGAAGGGCAGGAAGGTGAGCATGGCGTCGACGGAGCGGGCGATGCCCTTGACCCGCCCCTGCCGCCAGGCCCAGACGGAGGGGCTGACGTAGTGGGCGGTGGTCAGGCCCGCCTCGCGCAGCTGCCGCTCCAGCCCGAGGTTGAAATCCGGGGCATCGATGCCGATGGCGATATCGGGCCGCCAGGCCAGGGCATCGCGCCTGAGTTCACGCCGCACCCGGACCAGCCCGGGCAGGTGCCTGAGCACCTCGACCAGGCCCATCACCGACAGGGTCTCCAGGGGAAAGCGGCTGTCGATGCCCTCGGCGATCATGCGCGGGCCGCCGATGCCACGGAACGCGACCCCCGGATGACACGCCTTCAGCGCACGCATCAGGCCGGCTCCCAGGATGTCGCCGGAGAGCTCGCCGGCGACCAGGTAGACGCGACGGACCGTCATGACGCCGCCATGCTCAGCGGATGATGCCGCGGGTCGAGGCCTCGATGGAGGCGGCGAAGGCCTCGGTCTCGGGCAGCGCGAAGCGCTCCCGGATCTGATCCAGAGCCTGCTCGGTGGTCAACCCCTGGCGATAGACCAGCTTGTAGGCCTCGCCCAGCGCACGGATGGCCTCCCGGGAGAAGCCGCGGCGCTTGAGCCCCACCAGATTGAGCCCGTGGACCTGGGCCGGATTGCCGTTGATCATCACATAGGCCGGGGTGTCCTTGGTGATGATCGAACCGCCACCCGCCATGGCGTGGTCGCCGAAGTGGCAGAACTGATGGATGGCCGAGAGGCCGCCGATAATGACGAAATCGCCCAGATGTACGTGGCCGGCGAGCGTCACCTGGTTGGCCAGGATGCAGTCGTCGCCGATCACGCAATCATGGCCGACGTGCACGTAGGCCATGAAGAGGTTGCGCGAGCCGATGGTGGTCTCGCCGCGATCCTGCGCGGTGCCGCGATGCAGGGTCGCCCCTTCGCGGATGACGTTGTCATCGCGCATCACCAGGCGGGTCGGCTCCCCGGCATACTTCTTGTCCTGGCAGTCCTCGCCGACCGACGCGAACTGGAAGATGCGGGTCCGCGCACCCAGCACGGTGGGGCCCTTGAGCACGACGTGGGGGCCGATATGGCTGCCGGGCCCGATCTCGACATCGGGCCCGATCACCGTGAAGGGCCCGACCTCGACATCGTCGGCCAGGCGCGCCGCGGGATCGATGAGGGCGGTAGGGTGTATCAAGCGACCTTCCTCTCGGCGCAGGTGATGTCGGCCTCGCAGATCAGCTCGCCATCCACCGTGGCGCGGCAGGCGAACTTCCAGATGCCCCGCTTGGTGCGCTCGACCCTGGCCTCCAGCACCAGCTGGTCGCCGGGCATCACCGGGCGCTTGAAGCGCACGTTGTCGCTGGCCACTAGGTAGTAGACGTAGCCGTCGGCGGGCAGCTTGTTGACGGTCTTGAAGCCGAGGATGCCACAGGCCTGGGCCAGCGCCTCGATCACCAGCACCCCGGGCATGATCGGGTGATGCGGGAAGTGGCCGTTGAAGAAGGGTTCATTGATGCTGACATTCTTGTAGGCAACGATGGCTTCGCCCAGGGTGATCTCCGTCACCCGATCCACCAGCAGGAAGGGGTAGCGGTGGGGCAGATACTCACGAATCTCGTTGATGTCCATTACCATCGTAGCAACCTCTGAAATGACAGGATGCCCGTCCCGCGGAAGGGCATGGCCGGCAGCAGGGGCCGGCGCAGACAGGCGGTGGATTATACCGCCCTGCGACACGGCCTCAACCGCTGCGGCCGGCCTTCTCGAGCCGCGCCAGGCGCCGGGCGATGTCGTCGAGCTGCTTGAAGCGCACCGCGTTGCGGCGCCACTGGGCATTGTCCATGGCGCCGGTCCCCGACGAGTAGATCCCGGGCTCGAGGATCGAGTTGGTCACCAGGCTCATGCCGGTGACCTGTACCCCGTCGGCGATGGTCAGGTGGCCGGAGAGCCCCACGCCGCCCCCCAGCATGCAGTGTCGGCCCACCCGGGTGGAACCGGCGATGCCCACGCAGCCGGCCAGGGCACTGTGGTCGCCGATCTGCACGTTGTGGGCGATCTGCACCTGGCTGTCGATCTTGACGTCGTCGCCGATCAGGGTGTCGCCGAGCGCGCCGCGATCGATGCTCGAGCAGCTGCCCACCTCGACGTCGTCGCCCAGCACCACGCCGCCCAGCTGGGCGATCTTGTGCCAGCGCGCCCCGTCGTGGGCGAAACCGAAGCCGTCGCCGCCGATCACGCAGCCGCTGTGCAGGATGGCCCGGGCGCCGATCACCACGCCATGGCAGACGGTGACATTGGCGTGCAGGCGCGACCCGGGACCGATGCGCGAGTCGGCGCCCACCACGCAGCCCGGGCCGATCACCACCTCGTCACCCAGCTCGACCCCCGACTCGATCACCGCCTGGGGGCCGATGGCCACCTCCGCGCCCAGGCGGACGTCGTCGGCGACCACCGCCGTGGGGTGGATACCGGCCGGGGTACGCCCGGCCAGGGGATCGAAGAGCCGCGACAGCTCGGCGTAGCCGAGGTAGGGGTTGTCCATCTCCAGGCGCGCCACCGGGCAGGTCCCGGCATGGCCGGGTGCCAGCAGCACCGCCGCGGCCCGGGTCCCCGGCAGGTCCTTGAGGTAGGCGCGATTGGCGAGGAAGGCCACCTGGTCCGGCTCGGCCTCCCTGAGCGTGGCCAGGCCGCTCACCCGCCGGCCGCCGTCACCCTTCAGGCGGGCTCCCAGGCGCTCGGCGATCTCGGCCAGTGTGAGGGTTCGGGCGTCTTGGTTCATGGGGCCTCGCTGTCGTGGGGCGGCCGGCTCAGTAGAGGGTGTTGAGGATCTCGGTGACTTCCCCGGTCAGGTTCTGCAGCTCCCGTTCGGAATGCAGCACGCCGTTCGGGTCCACGAGCACCTCGACCCCGTGGCGGTCGATGACCTGCTGGACGGCCTGGTCCAGCTTGGGCTCGGCCTGCTGGAGGAACTGCTGCTCGGACTGCTGGCGCGCCTGGCCGATCTCCTGGCGCAGCTGCTCGAAGCGCTGCCCCTTCTGCTGGAACTCCTGCATGGCCGTGCGCCGCTCGGTCTCGGTCATGCTCTCGCCCTGCTGCTGCAGGCGCTGCTGGGTCTGCTGGAGCTCCTGGCCCAGAGACTCGGCCTCCTGCTGCTGACCGGCGAGGCGGTTGCGCAGCTCGTTCATGGAGCGCTGGGCGGCATCGGTCTCCATCAGCGCGGCGCGCCAGTCGAGCACGGCCACCTCGTCGGCCTGGGCCGGCAGGGTCACGGCGGCCAGCAGGCCGAGGCAGAGAGCGGCGGACAGCTTGCGCATGGGGGAGACTCCTCGATAGGGGGCCGGATCAGAAGGTCTGACCCAGCGAGAACTGGAAGAACTGGGTGTCGTCACCGTCCTCGTCGTTGAGCGGCTCGGCGACGCTGAAGGTCAGCGGCCCCACCGGGGTCAACCAGGAGAGGCCGACCCCCGCGCTGTAGCGCAGCTCGCCCAGGTCGACGCCGGAGTCGCATGTCGAGGTGAATCCCTCAGGCACGTCGTAGCAGTCGGTCAGGAAGGTATTGCCGGCATCCAGGAACAGCGAGGCCTGCAGCGAGCGCTGGTCCTCGACGAAGGGCACCGGGAAGAGCACCTCGGCGCTGCCCTCCACCAGGACGTTGCCGCCCAGGGTGCGGTCGTCGCCACCGTTGCGCTCGGTGGTGGCCGGCCCCAGGGTGTTGCCGGTGAAGCCGCGGACCGAGCCCAGGCCGCCGGAGAAGAAGTTCTCGTAGAACGGATAGGGGTCGTCGCCGCCGACGGTGTCCGCATAGCCCAGCTCGCCGCTGAACTTCAGGCCCCAGGTCTGCTCCTCGTTGAAGGGGAAGATCTGGCGGGCCTGGGCGCGCAGCTTGTAGTACTCGGCGTCGCTGCCCGGCACCGCGCTCTCCAGCGACAGGCGCTGGTAGTTGCCGGCGGTGGGCATGATGCCGCGATTGAGGTTGTTGCGGGTCCAGCTGGCGGTGAGCTTCAGGCTCTGGGCATCGCTGCCCTGGTCATTTTCATACTGGATGATCTCGGCCGGCGTATCGCGATAGGTCTTGAGCGACAGGTCCTCGAGAGCAGCCCCGAAGTTCAGGCGAGTCAGCTCGTTGATCGGGTAGCCGAAGTTGATGCCCCCACCGAAGGCGTCGGTGGAGTAGGTCGAGATGTCGGAGTCCTCGTAGTCGGTCTCGCGGTAGTAGAGGTTATAGCCGCGGGAGATGCCGTCGAGGGTCCAGTACGGGTCGGTGAAACCGAAGTTGAGGCTGGTGAAGGTGTCGCTGCGCTGGGCACCGAGGTTGACCCGGTTGCCGGTGCCGAGAAAGTTGTTCTGGGACAGCGAGGCACCGTAGATCACCCCGGCGCTCTGGGAGAAGCCGATGCTCGCCGAGATCGAGCCGGAGGGCTGCTCCTCCACGGTGTAGGTGACGTCGAGCTTGTCGGGCTCGCCGGCCACCGGTCGCGTCTCCACGTCGACCTGCTTGAAGAAGCCCAGGCGCTCCAGGCGCTGGCGCGACTGGCTGATCGACTCGGTGGAGGCCGGCGCCCCCTCCATCTGGACCATCTCGCGCCGCAGCACCTCGTCCTGGGTGGTGGTGTTGCCGGCGAACTCGATGCGCCGCACGTAAGCCCGGCGGCCGGGCTCGACGCGGAAGGTCAGGTCCACGGTGTCGCCGCTGGTGGCGACCTCGGGAATGCCGTCCACGTTGGCGAAGGCGAAGCCCTCGGCACCCAGCCGCGAGCGCAGGGCCTCCGAGGAGGCGGTGACGTCGCTGCGAGAGAAGATCTCGCCGCTCTCCACGTCCAGCAGCTCACGGGCCTCGCGCTCGGGGATCCGCAGATCGCCGGCGAAGCGGATGTCGCCCAGCCGGTACTGCCGCCCCTCGTCGATGTTCACGGTAACGAAGATCCGCGACTTGTCGGGGCTGATCGAGACCTGGGAGGACTCGATGTTGAAGTTCACGTAGCCGCGGTCCAGGTAGAAGGAGCGCAGCCGTTCCAGGTCACCGGCCAGGGCCTCGCGGGAGTACTCGTCGCTGGAGAACCAGCCGAAGAAGAACCCCGGCTTGTCCTCGAGCTCGAAGACCTCGCGCAGCTCCTCATCGTCGAAGTCACGATTGCCGACGATGTTGATCTGGCGGATCTTGGCCACCGCCCCCTCGTCGATGTCGATGTTGACCTGGACCTGGCCCTCACTGACCTCCTCGACGGAGGTCTCGATCCGGGCGCTGTAGCGCCCTTGGGACTGGTAGACCCCCTCGAGTTCGCGCTGGATCTCCTCGAGGGTGGAGAGCTGCAGCACCTGCCCCTCCTCCAGCCCGGCCTGCTTGAGGCCGTCGCGCAGGTCCTCATCGGGGATCTGGTCGTTGCCCTCGATATCGAGGCGCGCGATGGTCGGGCGCTCCACCACCTGGATGATCAGCACGTCCCCCTCGCGGGCCAGGCTGACGTCCTCGAACAGGCCGGTGGCGAAGAGCTCGCGGGCCGCCTCGGCCAGCTCGCGCTCGTCGACCCGGTCGCGGGCGCTGACAGGAAAGGCATTGAACACCGAGGCGGGGGAAACCCGCTGCAGCCCCTCTACCCTTATGTCGGAAACGTCGAAAGGTTCCGCCTGTGCCGCCTGGGCACCTACGAGCAGCAGCGCCGCCAGTCCGATGGTCTTGATTTTCATGCAGTCGATTCGCTCGCGTTGATCTGCCGTCCTGTCCAGACAGGCACCTTATACATTTGTACTGGCCACTGACAAGCCGGCGCCCGGCTACCAGAGCCGCATCAGGTCGAAATAGAGCGCCATCAGCATCAGGGTGCCGACCAGCGCCAGGCCGATGCGCAGGCCCACGGCCTGGGCCTGCTCGGACACCGGGCGACCGCGCACCACCTCGAGCAGGTAATAGAGCAGGTGGCCGCCGTCGAGCACCGGGATCGGCAGCAGGTTGAGCACCCCCAGGCTGATCGAGAGGTAGGCCAGGAAGCTGACGAAGCTCTCCAGGCCCGCCCGCGCCGAGTCGCCGGAGATCCGGGCGATGGTGATGGGGCCGGAGAGGTTGGACGGCGAGATCAGCCCCACCACCATCTTGCGAATGGCCCCCAGGGTCAGCACCGTCATCTCGCCGGTACGCGCCAGCGACTGGCCCACGGCGGCCACCGGGCCGTAACGGATCTCGCGACGGTACTCGTCGGGCCAGCTGACGGCCTCGACACCGGCGCCGATGTAGCCGATGGCCACGCCCTCCTCCAGCTCGTTGCGGCCGGGCGTGACGGTGATCGAGAGGCGCTCATCGTCGCGCAGCACCTCGAGGTCGAGGGGCTCACCCGGACTGGCGCGGACCCGGTCGACGAAGGCCATCCAGTCCGTCACCGGGTCGCCGTCCACCGCCACGACCTCGTCGCCTACCTGCAGGCCGGCCTCGGCGGCCGCCTCGCCCTCGACCAGCTGACCCAGCACCGCCGGGATCTCGGGCTGCCAGGGGGTCAGCCCCAGGCTCGGCAGCGGCCGCGGGGGATCCTGGCGTACCAGCCACTCCTCCACCGGCAGGCGATAGGTCCGTGGGTCGGCGGTGGCCTCGTCCCGGGCCTGCACCTCGAGCTCGCCGCTCTCGCCGATGGCCGCGACCAGCTTGAGGTTGATCTCGTCCCAGGAGCGCACCGCCTCGCCCCGTACCGCGGTAATTTCCTGGCCCGCCTCGAGGCCGCCACGGCTGGCCGGGGAATCCGGCGTCACGCTGCCGATCACCGGCGCCACCGTGGTGGTGCCGGCCACGAACAGCGCCCAGTAGGCGACGATGGCCAGCAGGAAGTTGGCCAGGGGGCCGGCCGCGACGACGGCGATGCGCTGCCAGACCGTCTTGTTGTTGAAGGCCTGTTGCCGCTCGGCGGGGTCGACGGGCCCCTCGCGCTCGTCGAGCATCTTTACGTAGCCGCCCAGCGGGATGGCGGCCACCACGAACTCGGTGCCGTGACGATCGCGGCGCGACCACAGCGGCTTTCCGAAGCCCACCGAGAAGCGCAGCACCTTCACGCCGCAGCGCCGGGCCACCCAGAAGTGGCCGAACTCGTGGAAGGTGATCAAGAGGCCGAGCACCACGATCACGGCCAGCACGTTCTGGATCAGGCCCAAGGCAATCTCCTTGCAGTCAACAGCGTCGAGGCGCGCGCATCATTGCCGCGCCAGCCAGGCGTGTGCCGCCCGCCGGGCGATAACATCGGCCTCGAGGATGGTCTCGAGGTCCCCCGCCGGCACGACCGGGCGCTCATCACGCACCCGGGCCACCAGCTCTGCGATATCGGTGAAGCCGAGGCGGCCGGCCAGGAAGGCCTCCACCGCCACCTCGTTGGCGGCATTGAGCACCGCCGGTGCCGTGCCGCCTGCGGCCATGGCCTCCCGGGCCAGGCGCAGGCAGGGAAAGGCCGTCTCGTCGGCGGGCTCGAAGTCGAGCCGCGCGACCTGGAAGAGGTCCAGCGCCTCCACCCCGGCGTCGATGCGCTCGGGCCAGGCAAGGCCGTAGGCGATGGGGGTCCGCATGTCCGGGTTGCCCAGCTGGGCAATCACCGAGCCGTCGCTGTAGGCCGCCATGGAGTGGATCACGCTCTGGGGGTGCACCACCACCTGGACCTGGTCGGGACGGGCCTCGAAGAGCCAGCACGCCTCGATCAGCTCGAGTCCCTTGTTCATCAGGGTGGCGCTGTCCACCGAGATCTTGCGCCCCATGGACCAGTTGGGGTGGGCACAGGCCTGGTCCGGGGTCACGCGGGCCAGGTCATCCCGCGACCAGCCACGGAAGGGACCGCCCGAGGCGGTCAGCAGCAGTTGCCTCACCCCATGGCGCCCCAGGCCACCGCGGTGCTCGACGGGTAGACACTGGAAGATGGCATTATGTTCGGAATCGATGGGCAGGAGGGTGGCGCCATGGCGCGTGACGGCGTCCATGAACAGCGCCCCGGACATCACCAGGGCCTCCTTGTTGGCCAGCAGGACCCGCTTGCCGGCCTTCACCGCGGCCAGCGTCGGCAGCAGGCCGGCGGCGCCGACGATGGCCGACATCACGGTATCCACCTCGCGGGCCTCGGCCACCTCGACCAGCGCCTCGCGGCCGGCCCGCACCTCGGTGGTGGCGAGCCCCGCCTCGGCCAGTTGCCCGCGCAGCCAGGCGGCATCCTCCTCGGCGTCGAGCACGGCCACCGCCGGCCGGTGGCGCCGGCACTGGGCCAGCAGCGCCTCCCGTGAGCGGTGGGCGGTCAGGGCATGCACCCGGTAGCGTTCCGGATGACGGCCGAGCACGTCCAGGGTACTGGAGCCGATGGAGCCGGTGGCGCCCAGCACGGTCACGCGACGCGGTGTCACAGCAGCCCCCCGTGCAGCAGGGCGAACAGCGGCACCGCCGCGGTCAGGCTGTCGACCCGGTCGAGCACCCCACCGTGACCCGGCAGCAGCCGGCTGGAGTCCTTGATCCCGCGATGGCGCTTGAGCATGCTCTCGAGCAGGTCGCCCAGCACCGAGGCCAGGGTCACCACCGCCGTCGCCAGCAGCAACAGCAGGCCACCGGCGACGCCGAGGCCCTGCCAGGCGGCGAAGCCGACCGCCAGCAGCGAAGTGGAGGCCAGGCCCCCGGCCACGCCCTCCCAGGTCTTGCCGGGGCTGACGCTGGGGGCCAGCTTGTGTCGGCCGAGGGCCCGACCGACGAAGTAGGCGCCGATGTCGGCGCCCCACACCAGCAGCAGCACGAAGAGCAGCCAGACGACACCGCCCTCGCGCAGCACGCTGAAGCCCACCCAGGTCGGCAGCAGCACCCAGAGCCCCATGGCCAGGCGCATGCCGGTCGACTGCCACTGCGCGAGACGCGCGGGGTAGCCGGTCACCCAGTAGAGGTTGACCAGCCAGCCCAGCGCGCCGAGCCACAGCGGCCAGGTCGACAGCACGACGCCGGTCGCCCAGCAGAGCGCCATCAGCACGGCGAGGCCCGCCACCGGGAGCAGGCGACGGCCCGGCGAGGTGATGCCGGCGAGGTTGGCCCATTCCCAGGCGGCGAGCAGCACGATGGCGGCGGTGAACAGCCGGAACCCCTCGCCCTCTAGGCCGAACAGCCCGAACAGGGCCAGGGGAATCAGCCAGGCCGCGGTGAGGATCCGTTGTCTAAGCACCCTGTGCCTCGACCTGTTCGTCGGTCATGCCGAAGCGCCGCTGACGCCCCTGGAAGTCGGCCAGTGCACGGTCGAAGGCGGCGCCATCGAAGTCGGGCCACAACACGGGAGTGAAATGGAGCTCGGCATAGGCCATCTGCCAGAGCAGGAAGTTGGAGATGCGCTGCTCGCCGCTGGTGCGGATGCACAGATCCACCGGCGCATCGCCGGACAGGCTCACCTCCTCGTCGAGGGCTTGCTCGTCGACCTCCTCGGGATCGAGCTCGCCGGCGGCGACCCGCTCGGCCAGGCGACGGGCGGCACCGGCGATATCCCAGCGCCCCCCGTAATTGGCCGCGATCACCAGGTGCAGGCCGGTATTGTCCCGCGTCAGCGCCTCGGCGCCGGCGATGTGTTTCTGGATCGAGGAGGAGAAGCCGCTGCGGTCACCGATCACCGACAGGCGGATGCCGTGCCGGTGAAGCTTCTTGACCTCGCGCTTGAGCGCCATGAGGAAGAGCTCCATCAGGGCATTGACCTCGCTGGCGGGCCGCTTCCAGTTCTCGCTGGAGAAGGCGAACAGCGTGAGGGTCTCGATGCCGCGCTCGGCGGCGCGGCGGATGACGGCGCGTACCGCCTCGACGCCGGCATGGTGGCCACGCACGCCGGACATGCCACGCGCCCTCGCCCAGCGGTTGTTGCCGTCCATGATGATGGCCACGTGGCGCGGCAGGGGGGCCTCGCCGGCGGTGGGCCCGTCGTCGGGGGTGACCCCGGAGCGGGGAGACTGCGGTGACGTCATGATGTCTCGCATGGCGGGTAAGAGCATGAAGGCCGTCGAACCGCGGACGCCTTGCCCGCGGTTCGCCGAGGGGCGATCCGTCGCCGGCGGCGCCGTTCGCCGGTGCCGCCCGCCGTCATCAGACCTGCATCAGGTCGTGTTCCTTGGACTCCAGCGCCTTGTCGATCTCGGCGATGATGCTGTCGGTGAGCTTCTGGATGGCCTCCTCGGCCTGGTGCTGCTCGTCCTCGGTGATCTCCTTCTCCTTGAGCAGCGACTTGAGATCACCGTTGGCATCGCGGCGCACGTTGCGCACCGCCACCCGGGCGTGTTCGGCCTCCTGGCGGGCCTGCTTGATGTAGCCCTTGCGGGTCTCCTCGGTGAGCATCGGCATGGGCACGCGGATCACGTTGCCGGCGCTCGCCGGGTTGAGGCCGAGATCGGAGGTCATGATGGCCTTCTCGATCTTGGGCACCATCTGCTGCTCCCAGGGCACCACGCTCAGGGTCCTGGCGTCCTCGACGTTGATCGAGGCCACCTGGTTGAGCGGCACCTGGCCGCCGTAGTAGTCCACGGTCACCGCATCCAGGATACTGGAGTGCGCCCGACCGGTACGGATCTTGTTGAAGTTCTGGTGAAGGGCCTCGAGGCTCTTCTTCATGCGACTCTGCGCATCCTTCTTGATGTCGTCGATCACTGTCTCACCCTCTGTCAATCAGCGTGCCTTCCTTGCCACCCACCACCAGGTTCAGCAGGGCACCCGGCTTGTTCATGTTGAAGACCCGCACCGGCATGTCATGGTCCCGCACCAGGCAGATGGCGGTCAAATCCATCACCCCGAGCTTCTGGTCGAGCGCGTCATCATAGGACAGCTGCTCGTACTTGACCGCATCCGAGTGCTTGACCGGGTCCTTGTCGTAGACCCCATCCACCTTGGTGGCCTTCACCACCACGTCGGCGTCGATCTCGATGCCGCGCAGGCAGGCCGCGGAGTCCGTGGTGAAGAAGGGATTGCCGGTGCCGGCCGAGAACAGTACCACGTCGCCGGACGTCAGGTAGCGGATGGCGGTACGGCGGTCGTAATGCTCCACCACGCCACTCATCGGAATCGCCGACATCACCCGCGAGCGGATGTTGGAGCGCTCCAGGGCATCGCGCATGGCCAGGGCATTCATCACCGTGGCCAGCATGCCCATGTGGTCACCGGTGACCCGGTCCATGCCCGCCTCGTGCAGGGCCGCCCCGCGAAAGAGGTTGCCGCCGCCGACGACGATGCCGACCTGGACGCCGATCCCCACCAGCTGGCCGATCTCCAGCGCCAGGCGATCCAGTACCTTGGGGTCTATGCCGAACTCGGCATCGCCGGTCAGGGCCTCGCCGGAGAGCTTGAGCAGGATACGCTTGTACTTGGACACCTCGGCGCGGGTCTTCTCGGGCTTGCTGGGGGCGGGGTGATCGGCACTGGTCATGGGGTGTCTCCCGGGTTCTCGACGCATGGGACCTGGTGGATGGCCGGATTCACCGGCCGGATACGCGAAGGCGTGCGCTCGCGCGCACGCCATCGTCACACTGGAACCTGCGACCTCAGCTGCGCTTGGCCTGTTCCATCACTTCCTTGGCGAAGTCGACCTCTTCCTTCTCGATGCCCTCGCCCACCTCGAAACGGGTGAAGCCGACCACCTCGCCGCCGGCCGCCTTGACGAACTCGGCCACGGACTGGTCCGGGTTCTTGACGAAGGGCTGCTCGGTCAGGCTGTTCTCGGCAAGGTACTTCTTCAGGCGGCCCTGGACCATCTTCTCGGCGATCTGCTCGGGCTTGCCGGCCATGTCGGGCTGGGCCAGGATGATCGCCTTCTCGGCGTCCAGCTGCTCCTGGGGCATGTCCTCGGGACGGGCCACCGCCGGGTTGATGGCGGCGACGTGCATGGCGACGTCCTTGGCCACCTCGGCGTTGCCGCCCTTGAGCACGGTCAGCACGCCGATGCGGCCGCCGTGGACGTACTCGCCGACCAGGTTGCCGTCACCGGCCTCGACCACGACGCTGCGACGCACGCCGATGTTCTCGCCGATCTTCTGCACCAGCTGCTCGCGGGCGGTCTCGAGCTCGCCGTCCATGACGGCGGCCACGTCCTCGCTCTTGGCGGCGAAGAAGGCATCGGCGATCTTCTCGGCGAACGCCTTGAAGTTGTCGTCACGGGCGACGAAGTCGGTCTCGGAGTTGATCTCGACCATCACGCCATAGCTGCCGTCCTCGGCCACGCGGGTGACCACGGTGCCCTCGGCGGCGGTGCGGCCGGCCTTCTTGGCGGCCTTGAGGCCGGAGTTCTTGCGCAGGTTCTCGATGGCCTGCTCGATGTCACCATCGGTCTCGGTGAGTGCCTTCTTGCACTCCATCATGCCGAGCCCGGTGCGCTCGCGCAGTTCCTTGACCTGGGAGGCGCTGATAGCTGCCATGGTAGTGTCCTCTGAATGGTTCGACCTGGAATGGGTAGCGGAAAAGAAGAGAAGAAAGGGGGCCTGGGCCCCCTTGCGCCTGTCCGGCGGGCCGCCACCGGAGTGGGGGTGGCGGCACGGCGACCGGCCCAGGCGGGCCGACGATCACTCGGCGGCCGCGTCGCTCTGGCTCTCTTCGGCTTCGGTGACCTCGACGAACTCGTCGGGACGACCTTCCTTCGCGCGGGCGCAGGCGTCGGCGATGGCCTTGACGTAGATCTGGATCGCGCGGATGGAGTCATCGTTGCCCGGGATCACATAGTCGACGCCGTCGGGATCGGAGTTGGTGTCCACCACGCCGATGACCGGGATGCCCAGCTTGTTCGCCTCGTTGATGGCGATGCGCTCATGGTCGACGTCGATCACGAACAGGGCATCGGGCAGGCCGCCCATTTCCTTGATGCCACCCACGGACCGCTCGAGCTTGTCCTGCTCGCGGGTCGCCATCAGCACTTCCTTCTTGGTCAGCTTCTCGAAGGTGCCGTCCTCGTGCATGGTCTCGAGGTCGCGCAGGCGCTTGATGGAGACGCGGATGGTCTTGTAGTTGGTCAGCATGCCGCCGAGCCAGCGATGGTTGACGAACGGCTGGCCGACGCGGTTGGCCTCTTCCTTGATGATCTTGCTCGCGCTGCGCTTGGTGCCGACGAACAGGATCTTGTTGTTGGCCGCTGCCATCTTCTCGACCACATCGATGGCCTCGTTGAGGGCCGGCAGGGTGTGCTCGAGGTTGATGATGTGGATCTTGTTGCGAGCGCCGAAGATGAACTTGCTCATCTTTGGGTTCCAGTACTTGGTCTGGTGACCGAAGTGAGCGCCTGCCTTCAGCAGGTCACGCATGTTGACGTGTGCCATGGATGACTCCTGGAAAATCGGGTTAGGCCTCCACGCACCCCATGGATCCGACCGCCGGAGCAACCGGCAGCACCCGGGACCATGTGACGGTGCATGTGTGATTTCAAGGCATTGCATTGATTGAGCGCACTTCCCGGGCTTCGCCGAGGCGCCGACGGGTCGACAGGGCTCCGCGATTGCAGGAAAGCGCGCAGCTTTATACCATGGATGGCCTCCGAGATGAAGTCGTCCGATGCTCGAGCCCGCCGTCCCTCGGGCGACACCACCCCTGATTCGAGATTCCATGAACGTACCCATCAAGACGCCCGACGAGATCGAGAAGATGCGCGAGGCGGGCCGCCAGGCCGCCAGCGTGTTCGAAATGATCATCCCCCACGTCAAGGCCGGCGTGAGCACCGGCGAGCTGGACCGGCTCTGCCACGACTATATCGTCGACGAACTGGGCTCCACCCCGGCGCCGCTCGACTATCACGGCTTCCCCAAGTCGATCTGCACCTCGATCAACCACGTGGTCTGCCACGGCATCCCCGATGACGCCAAGAAGCTCAAGAAGGGCGACATCATGAACATCGACATCACCGTGAAGACCGCCGACGGCTATCACGGCGACTCCAGCATGATGTTCATCATCGGCGAGACCATCCAGGGCGAGCGCCTCTGCCGGGTCACCCAGGAGTGCCTCTACCGCAGCATCGCCCTGGTGCGCCCGGGCGTACACCTCTCGGAACTGGCCCGCGCCATCCAGTCCCACGCCGAGGCCAACGGCTACTCGGTGGTGCGTGACTTCTGCGGGCACGGTATCGGCGCCGGCTTCCACGAGGATCCCCAGATCCTGCACTACGACGGCTATGCCCCCGAGGCCGACATCGCCCTCGAGGAAGGCATGTGCTTCACCATCGAGCCGATGATCAACGTCGGCGACCATCGCACCAAGGTACTGCGCGACGGCTGGACCGCCGTGACCAAGGACAGGAGCCTGACCGCCCAGTGGGAGCACACCCTGCTGGTCACCGCGACGGGGGTGGAGGTGCTCACCGCCCGCCACGACGAAGACCTCTCCTTCCTCGACCGCTGAGTCGATCGCCATGCTCCTGCACCACTACCGTTTCGTCCCCGACGACAGCCTCTTCGCTGTCGACGCCTTCCGCGCCGAGCTCGCCGGCGAGCGCTCGCCGATCGCCCCCTTCAAGGCGGCACTGCGTGGCATCCAGGCCCGCCTCGACGAGCGCTTCCGCGCCGGTGCCGACATCCGCGACCTGGTGCACGGCCGGGCCTGGTGCCTGGACCGCCTGCTGGCCATCGCCTGGGAGCAGCACGACTGGCCCGACGACGGGGTGGCGCTGCTCGCCGTGGGCGGCTACGGCCGCGGCGAGCTGCATCCCCACTCCGACATCGACCTGCTGCTGCTGCTCGAGCAGGACGACGACATGCCGTATCGCGAGCCGCTGACGGCCTTCATCACCTTCCTGTGGGACATCGGCCTGGAGATCGGCCACAGCGTGCGCTCGCTCGCCGACTGCGAGCGCGAGGCCGAGGCCGACGTGACGGTGATCACCAACCTGCTCGAGACCCGTACCCTGGCCGGGCCCGAGCACCTGCGCGAGGCGATGCAGGCACGCCTGTCCACCGACCGGCTGTGGCCGGCGGACCGCTTTTTCGAGGCCAAGTGGCAGGAGCAGATCAGCCGTCACTACCGCTACAACAACTCCGAGTACCACCTCGAGCCCAACATCAAGAGCTCGCCGGGCGGGCTGCGCGACATCCAGATGATCGGCTGGGTGGCCAAGCGCCACTTCGGCACCCAGCGCTACGAGGACCTGGTCGCCGGCGGCTTCATGAACGATCCGGAGCTGCGCATCCTCAGCCAGGGCCAGGCCTTCCTGTGGCAGGTGCGCTACGCCCTGCACATGCTCACCGACCGCGCCGAGGACCGCCTGCTGTTCGACCACCAGCGCACCATCGCCGAGCTGTTCGGCTATCGCGACACCCCGGAGCGCCTGGCCGTGGAGCAGTTCATGAAGCGCTACTATCGCCATGTCACGGCGCTGGCCGGGCTCAACGACATGCTGCTGCAGCACTTCGACGAGGCGATCCTGCACGCCGGCGAGGCGCTCACCACCGTGCCCCTCAACGAGCGCTTCGAGATCAAGGGGGGGTATATCCAGGCCCGCTCGCGCCATGTCTTCCGCCGGCGCCCCTCGGCACTCCTCGAGCTCTTCCTGCTGATGGCCGAGCACCCGGAGATCGAGGGGGTGCGTGCCGACACCATCCGCCTGATCCGCGACCACCGCCACCAGATCGATGACCTCTATCGCGACGACCTTCGCCACCAGAGCCTGTTCATGGCCCTGCTGCGCTCGGGCGGCAACGTGGCCCGCCAGCTGCGGCGCATGAACCGCTATGGGGTGCTCGGCAAGTACCTGCCCGAGTTCGGCCAGGCGGTGGGGCTGATGCAGCATGACCTCTTCCACATCTACACGGTGGACGCCCATACGCTGCGCTTGCTCAAGTGCATCCACGGCTTCCGCAAGCCCGAGGCGAAGGAGGAGTTCCCGGTCGCCGCCAACCTGATCCACCAGCTGCCCAAGCTGGAGCTCTTGTGGATCGCCGGCCTCTACCACGACATCGGCAAGGGGCGCGGCGGCGACCACTCGACCCTCGGTGCCCGGGATGCCGAGGCCTTCTGCGAGCGCCACGGGCTTTCCAGCCGCGACACGCGCCTGGTGAGCTGGCTGGTGGAGCACCACCTGATGATGTCCATGGTCGCCCAGAAGCGCGACATCACCGACCCCGACGTGATCGCCGAGTTCGCCCGCCTGGTCGGCGACGAGACGAGACTCGACTACCTCTACGTGCTGACGGTGGCCGACATCAACGCCACCAACCCGACCCTGTGGAACGGCTGGCGGGCCTCGCTGCTGCGCCAGCTGCACGGCGAGACCAAGCGCGCCCTGCGCCGCGGCCTCGAGAACCCCCTGGAGCGCGACGACTGGGTGCAGGAAACGCGCAGCGAGGCCCACTCCCTGCTGGCCTCGGTGGGCGCCGACATGGCCCGGGTCGACCGGCTCTGGGAGTCGCTGGGCGAGGACTACTTCCTGCAGTACGCGCCCAGCGAGATCGTCTGGCAGACCCAGGGCATCCTCGACCACGGCGACAGCCAGCTGCCGCTGATCCTGATCAACGCCCCCACCGACGACATGGCCGAGGGCGGCACCAAGGTCTTCATCCACACCCGCTCGGTGGACGACCTCTTCGCCGCCACCGCCGCCGCCATGGACCAGCTGGGGCTGTCGATCCACGATGCCCGCATCGCCACTTCCAGCAACGACTGGACGCTGAACACCTTCATCGTGCTGGACGACCACGGCCAGGCGATCCGCGACCGCGAGCGCATCGAGGAGATCCGCCGCCACCTGGTGGAGGAGCTCGACGACCCGGACGACTATCCGCAGATCGTCACCCGGCACACCCCGCGTCAGCTCAAGCACTTCCGCGTGCCCACCGAGGTCAGCATCGAGCAGGACCCGGCCAACGAACGCACCCTGCTCGAGCTCGTCGCGCCCGACCGCCCCGGCCTGCTGGCCCGGGTGGGCCGCATCTTCATGGAACAGGACATCGCGCTGTCGGCGGCCAAGATCGCCACCCTGGGCGAGCGGGTCGAGGACGTCTTCTTCATCACCGACAAGGCCGGTGCGCCGCTCATCGACCCGCAGCGCCAGCAGCGCCTGCGCGAGCGCCTCATCGAGGTCCTGGCCATCCCCGGCTGACGCCGACCACCGGGCACGAGGGCGGGCCGGCGTTTGAGGCCGCCCCGGGGCTTCCCTATAATCGACGCCCTGCCCGCCCGCGCGCCGCCGCCGGCACGCGGGCCATCACCGACAACGACGCCGGACGCTTGCTTCTGTCCCAGGCGCATCTGGACACCCATGAACCCCGACCTCGACGCCCTCAAGCCCTACCCCTTCGAGAAGCTCGCCGCCCTCAAGGCCGGCGTGACGCCGCCCGAGGGACTGGCGCCTATCTCGCTGACCATCGGCGAGCCGCAGCATGCGCCCTTCGCGGCGGCCCTCGAGGCGCTCACGGCCCACCGCCAGGACTTCGCCCGCTACCCGGCCACCGCCGGGACGAGCGAGCTGCGCGCGGCGATCGCCGGCTGGGCGATGCGACGCTTCGCCCTGGCCGGCCTCGACGCCGACCGCCAGGTGCTGCCGGTGAACGGCACCCGGGAGGCGATCTTCGCCTTCGTCCAGGCGGCGCTCGACCGCACCCGCCCGGCCGGCGTGGCGATGCCCAACCCCTTCTACCAGATCTACGAGGGGGCCACCCTGCTCGCCGGCGGACAGCCGCTCTACCTGGACGGCACGGCCGAGAGCGGCTTCCGGCCGGACCTGGACAGCGTGCCCGCCGAGACCTGGCGCGACGTCCAGCTGGTGTTCCTCTGCTCGCCGGCCAATCCCAGCGGGGCGGTCACGCCGTTGGCCGAGTTCGAGAAGCTCATCGCTCTGGCGGATGAACACGACTTCCTGATCGCCTCGGACGAGTGCTACTCGGAGCTCTACCTGAACGAGGCCGCTCCACCCCCGGGGCTGCTCGAGGCCTGCGCGCGCCTCGGCCGCCACGACTACCGACGCTGCCTGGTGTTCCACTCGCTCTCAAAGCGCTCCAACCTGCCGGGGCTGCGCTCCGGGTTCGTGGCCGGCGACGCCGAGCTCATCGCCCCGTTCCGGCGCTATCGCACCTACCACGGCTGCGCCATGTCGCTGCCCGTTCAGCAGGCCTCGATCACCGCCTGGAACGACGAGGCCCACGTGCGCGCCAACCGCGACGCCTACCGCGAGACGTTCGCCGCGGTGACCGAGGTCCTCGCCCCGGTGCTGGACTTCCCCGCCCCCGAGGCGAGCTTCTACCTGTGGCCGGCGGTGCCCGGCGGGGACGACGAGGCCTTCACCCGCGCGCTCCATGCCGAGGCGAACGTCAGCGTGCTGCCCGGCAGCTACATGGGCCGGGTCGGCAGCACCGGCACCAACCCCGGCAGCGGCCGGCTACGCCTGGCGCTGGTCGCCGATACGGCGGCCACGGTGGAAGCCGCCTGGCGCATCCGTCGCTTCATCGAGAGGAGTTCCTGATGCTGACGCTCTATGTGATCAAGAACTGCGACACCTGTCGCCGCGCCCGCAAGGCCCTGGATGGCAAGGGCATCCCCTACCAGGTCCATGACCTGCGCGAGGACGGCCTCTCGGCCCCGCTGCTGGAGCACATCCTGCACCGCGTGCCGGTCATGGAGGTGCTCAACAGGCGCAGTACCACCTGGCGGGAGCTCGATGACGAGGAGAAGGCCGACATCGACGCCAACAAGGCCCGCGAGCTGATGCTGGCCCACCCTACCCTGCTCAGGCGCCCGCTGCTCGATACCGGCGACGAGATCCTCGTCGGCTACCGCGACGGCGACTACGACTCACTCTAGGGCCCACCCGGGCCCTCCCCTACGCTTCCAGAGGACACCACCCCCATGCTGAGCTTTGCACTCGGAATCGGCACCCAGAATACCCAGGGCGACTGGCTGGAGATCTACTATCCGGCCCCGCTGCTCGACCCCGACGCCGGCCTGGTGGCCGCTGCCGCCAAGGTGCTCGATGCCCCCGACGGCAACGCCGCGGTCAGCTTCCTGCCCGAGCAGTGCGGCGAGCTGGCCGGCGCGCTGAAGGCCGCCGGCCACGAGGAGCAGGCCGAACTGGCCGAGACCCTGGCCGCGAGCCGGCGCCCGCTGGTGGCCATGTTCCTGGACGTGGACACCCCGCCCCAGAGCGCCCCGGAGGTCTACCTCAAGCTGCACCTGCTCTCCCACCGCCTGGTGAAGCCCCACGGCCTGGACCTCACCGGCATGTTCGGCCTGCTGCGCAACATCGCCTGGACCAGTGAGGGGGCGATCGACATCGAGGAGTTGCCGGCCCGCCGTCTCAAGGCCCGCCTGGAAGGGCGTCCGCTCTCCGTGGACTGCGTCGACAAGTTCCCCAAGATGACCGACTACGTTGTGCCCGGCGGCGTACGCATCGGCGACACCGCCCGGGTGCGCCTGGGCGCCTACCTCGGCGAGGGCACCACGGTGATGCACGAGGGCTTCGTCAACTTCAACGCCGGCACCGAGGGGCCGGGCATGATCGAGGGTCGCATCTCCGCTGGCGTGATGGTCGGCAAGGGCTCGGACCTCGGTGGTGGCTGCTCCACCATGGGCACCCTTTCCGGCGGCGGCAACATCGTCATCAAGGTGGGCGAGGGCTGCCTGATCGGCGCCAATGCCGGCATCGGCATCCCGCTGGGCGACCGCTGCACCGTGGAGGCCGGCCTCTACATTACCGCCGGTGCCAAGGTCACCCTGCTCGACGACCAGGGCCAGGAGGTCAAGACCGTGGCCGCCCGCGAACTGGCCGGCCAGGACGACCTGCTGCTGCGCCGCAACTCGCAGAACGGGCGCATCGAGTGCCTCACCAACAAGAGCGCCATCGCGCTCAATGAGGCGCTGCATGCCAACAATTGAGCCGCCCGCGCTCTCCCCGACCCTGGCGCTGGCCTTCGAGCTCATCCGGCGCCCCTCGGTGACCCCGGATGACCTGGGCTGCCAGGACCTGATGGTCGAGCGCCTCGAGGCGCTCGGCTTCCGGGTCGAGCGCCTGCCCTTCGGCGACGTGGAGAACGTCTGGGCGACCCGCGGCCACCATGGGCCACTGCTGGCCTTCGCCGGGCACACCGACGTGGTCCCCAGCGGCCCCCATACCCGCTGGGACTTCCCGCCCTTCGAGCCGTGCATCGATGAGGCGGGCATGCTGCGGGGCAGAGGCGCCGCCGACATGAAGGGCAGCCTGGCGGCGATGGTCACCGCGGTGGAGCGCTTCGTCGCGGCTCATCCGGACCACCACGGGCGCATCGGCTTTTTGATCACCTCCGACGAGGAGGGACCGGCGGTGGATGGCACCCGGGCCGTGGTCGAGCACCTGCGCGAGGCCCACGAGCGGCTCGACTACTGCATCGTCGGCGAGCCCTCCTCCACCGACCGCCTCGGGGACGTGATCAAGAACGGTCGACGCGGCTCGCTGGGCGGGGTGCTGCACATCAGGGGCATCCAGGGCCACGTGGCCTACCCGCACCTGGCGCGCAACCCCATCCACCAGGCGCTGCCGGCGCTGGACGCCCTGGCGCGGGAGCACTGGGACGCCGGCAACGCCTTCTTCCCCGCCACCAGCTTCCAGGTCTCCAATATCCGCGCGGGGACCGGCGCCACCAACGTCATCCCCGGCGACGTCGAGGTGGTATTCAACTTCCGCTTCTCCACCGAGGTGACCCATGAGCAGCTGAAGCAACGCACCGAGGCACTGCTGGAGGCCCATGGCCTCGACTATCACCTGGACTGGACGCTCAACGGCGACCCCTTCCTCACCGCCGAGGGCGAACTCGTGGAGGCCGCCGTCACCGGCGTCGAGGATGCCCTGGGACACCGCCCCGAGCTTTCCACCGCCGGTGGCACGTCCGACGGGCGCTTCATCGCCACCCTGGGCAGCCAGGTGGTCGAGCTTGGCCCCTGCAACGCCACCATCCACCAGGTCAACGAGCGAGTGCTGGCCTCGGATCTCGACGACCTCAGCCGGGTCTATGAGGCGATTCTCGCCAGACTCTTCGTCAACGGCACGGCACGGCCCTGAGGCGCCCATGCAATCCTATCCCGATATCGAGATCTACCTGGCCCACTGCGACATCGCGCGTCTGGATGCCTGGCTCCGGCAGGCCATCGGCGCCGGGCCGCTCTCGCCCGCCGGCAAGCGCCAGTGGCGCACCCTCGGCCACGCGGCGGCCGGCGAGGTGCCCGTGCTGGTGGTGGAGAAGGCCGCCGACGGCTTCGCCAGCCTGTGGCTCGACAGCCCCGAGACGCCCTGGGCGACCGACACGGCGTGTGCCCGGGAGGCCGCCGCCCGGCTGGGCTGCGAGGTACGCTGCTCGCTGGGTGGCTGGCAGCCCGGCGACGACCCGGACCGTTTCCTGCAGGTGCTGCCCGACGGCACCGAGCAGCCGATCGACTGGCCCGACTCCGGCCAGTGATTCCCCGGAACGACAACGCCCCGCGCACTCTACCAGAGCGTGCGGGGCGTCGGGGCGACGGATCGCGAGGGATTCAGGTGATGACGGTAACGTCGTCGGCCTGCAGCCCCCGCTCGTTCTGGATGACGTGGTAGCGCACCTTCTGCCCCTCGGCCAGGGTACGATGCCCCCGCCCGCGGATGGCACGGAAGTGCACGAAGACATCCTCCCCGTCGTCACGGGTAATGAAGCCGTACCCCTTGTTGACGTTGAACCACTTGACCTCGCCGATCTCGCGATCGTCATCCTCGACCTCGGCCAGGTTGACCAGCTGGGGCGTCAGGGCGTTGACCGCCAGGGTGGCGACCAGCAGCACCAGGAATACCGCGGCGGCGGCGGCGAAATAGACCACGGCCACGCCGCCGACCTGGAGGCTGGAAAACAGCTCACGGGACAGCACGCCGCCGGTGAGATGGACGAACAGGGCAATCAGCAGCGGGGCCGGCGCGGCCAGCAGCAGGCTGATGAGACTGCAACGAAACACGACCTTTCGATTCATGGACCTGTAAAACTCTCTTGTCGGGGTGAAAGGAAGGAAGAAACCATCATGATCATGAAGGTGCCACGATGAACGGCGACACCCAGCGCGAGGATTCTACCATGAGCACCGATACGACGCCTGCCGAGCTGGCACGGCGCCTCGAGGCCCTGGAGAGCCGCATCGCCTACCAGGAGCACTGGCTCGACACCCTGGACGCGGCCGTGGCCGGCCAGGAGCAGCGACTATCACGCCTCGAGCGGCTCAATGCGCTGATGAAGGAACGACTGCGCGACCAGCAACGGGCGCTGCAGGAGAACGACACGGCGACGCCTCGCCCCGAGGACGAGCTGCCGCCGCACTACTAGCCACAAGCGCCGAGCGCCGAGCGCCGAGCGCCGAGCGCCGAGCGCCGAGCGCCGAGCGCCGAGCGCCGAGCGCCGAGCGCCGAGCGCCGAGCGCCGCAGAATGATCGCTGACACCTAGCTTGTGTCAACAATTGACCCCGTTGGCTTTCACCACCAACGGGGTCAATCTTGTTTCAGCACCAACAACCCTGCCCGCCCTTGTCCGCTTGGCGCTGGGCGCTTGCGGCTTGGCGCTGCCCGAAGGGCGCTTACAGCTCGTCCAGGTAGCGCTCGGCGTCCAGCGCGGCCATGCAGCCGGTACCGGCAGAAGTCACGGCCTGGCGGTAGACATGATCCATCACGTCGCCGGCGGCGAACACACCCGGCACGCTGGTCGCGGTGGCGTTGCCGTCGAGGCCGGACTGGACCCTGATATAGCCGCCGGCCATCTCGAGCTGGCCCTCGAAGATACCGGTGTTGGGGCTGTGGCCGATGGCGATGAACAGTCCCGGGGCCGCGATCTCCTGGGTGCTGCCATCCACGGTGGACTTGAGGCGCACCCCGGTCACGCCGCTGTTGTCGCCCAGCACCTCGTCCAGGGTCTGGTTCCACTCCAGCACCACGTTGCCGTTCTCGGCCTTCTCGAACAACTTGTCCTGGAGGATCTTCTCGGCACGCAGGCTGTCCCGGCGGTGCACCAGGGTCACCTTCGAGGCGATGTTGGAGAGGTAGAGCGCCTCCTCCACGGCGGTATTGCCGCCGCCCACCACGACCACCTCCTGGTTGCGGTAGAAGAAACCGTCGCAGGTCGCACAGGCCGAGACCCCCTGCCCCATGAACTTCTGCTCCGACTCGAGGCCCAGGTAGCGGGCGCTGGCGCCAGTGGCGATGATCAGGGCGTCACAGGTGTAGGTGCCATTGTCGCCCTTGAGCGTGAAGGGGCGCTGGCGCAGTTCCACCTCGTGGACATGGTCGAAGAGCACCTCGGTATCGAAGCGCTCGGCATGGCGTTTCATGCGCTCCATCAGCTCGGGGCCCTGGACGCCGGACTCGTCCCCTGGCCAATTGTCCACATCGGTGGTGGTGGTCAGCTGGCCGCCGGCCTGGATGCCGGTGATCAGCAGGGGCTTCAGGTTGGCGCGGGCCGCATAGACGGCCGCGGTGTAACCGGCGGGGCCGGAGCCCAGGATGATCAGGCGTTCGTGACGCGCGTCGCTCATGAAATGACCTCGTGGAGTCGGGAATGGCGCAGTGGACTGGGCGATGCCGACACGAGCCGGCATGGCGCAGCCCGCGGCGAGGGCGCGGGGCTAGGATGCTGTCAGGCGAGGCGGAGCCCAGGCCCGAATCTCGCGGGTCGTGCCGGGCTAGAGCACATCGTCATCACGCCCCAGGTCGAGGGAGACCAGCTCGCCACTGGCCGGCGACACCTCGATGCGCAGCTGGATCGGCGCACAGCACTGCGGGCAGTCCTCCCAGGTGGCATGGCTGCCCTGGGAGAGGTCGACCAGCAGTTCGAACGGCGTATCGCAGTAGGGGCAGTGCACTGCCCGCGACTCGAGCTCTTCCTCGTGCATCCGGCCTCCCGTGACCATCATGCCGTATTGCAGCAATATGCGGGGGCGGGGCCGGCATTTCAAGGGCACCCGATCGGCACGCTCCCAGGCGGCGCTTGAAAAGGCCAACTATCATGACCATGTCATCAGCAAGGTGCCAGGATGGTGCCCTCACTCCCCGCGATGCGAAAGGAGGACAGACAGCATGAGCAACGAGTCCACACCGGATACCCTGCAGACGCTGGACGCCGGCGGCACGACCTACCACTACCACAGCCTGGCGAAGGCCGCCGACGCACTGGGCAACATCGACCGCCTGCCCAAGACCCTGAAGATCCTGCTGGAGAACCAGCTGCGCTTCGCCGATGACGAGAGCGTCTCCCGCGAGGACATGCAGGCGCTGGTCGACTGGCAGCAACAGGGACACTCCGACCGCGAGATCGGCTATCGCCCGGCGCGGGTGCTGATGCAGGACTTCACCGGCGTGCCCGGGGTCGTCGACCTGGCCTCCATGCGCGCCGCGGTGGAATCCCTCGGCGAGGATCCGGCCCGCATCAACCCGCTGTCGCCGGTGGACCTGGTCATCGACCACTCGGTGATGGTCGACAAGTTCGGCAACCCCACGGCGTTCAAGGACAACGTGGCCATCGAGATGGAACGCAACCACGAGCGCTACGAGTTCCTGCGCTGGGGCCAGCAGGCCTTCGACAACTTCCGCGTGGTGCCGCCCGGCACCGGCATCTGCCACCAGGTCAACCTCGAGTACCTGGGCAGGACCGTCTGGACGAAAGAGCAGGACGGCAGGACGCTGGCCTACCCGGATACCCTGGTGGGCACCGACTCCCACACCACCATGATCAACGGCCTGGGCGTGCTCGGCTGGGGCGTGGGCGGCATCGAGGCCGAAGCCGCCATGCTGGGCCAGCCGGTCTCCATGCTGATTCCCGAGGTAGTGGGCTTCAAGCTCACCGGCAAGCTGCGCGAGGGCATCACCGCCACCGACCTGGTGCTGACGGTGACCCAGATGCTGCGCAATCACGGCGTGGTGGGCAAGTTCGTCGAGTTCTATGGCGATGGCCTCAAGGACCTGCCGCTGGCCGACCGCGCCACCATCGCCAACATGGCCCCGGAGTACGGCGCCACCTGCGGCTTCTTCCCGGTGGACGACGAGACGCTGACCTACATGCGCCTCACCGGCCGCGAGGACGCCCAGCTGGCACTGGTGGAGGCCTACAGCAAGGCCCAGGGGCTGTGGCGCGAGCCCGGCGACGAGCCGGTCTTCAGCGACACCCTGGCGCTGGACATGACCGAGGTCGAGGCCAGCCTGGCGGGCCCCAAGCGGCCCCAGGACCGGGTGGCGCTCAAGGACATGAAGTCGGTCTTCGCCAAGGTCATGGAGGACGACGGCAAGCCGCTCTCCACCACCGAGAAGGGCAAGCTGATGTCCGAGGGCGGCCAGACTGCCGTGGGCGTCGAGGAGAGCTACGAACACCATGACAGCAAGGACGTGGACCTCGACGGCGAGGCCTTCCGGCTGAATCCGGGGGCCGTGGTGATCGCCGCCATCACCTCCTGCACCAACACCTCCAACCCCAGCGTGATGATGGCCGCCGGCCTGCTGGCCCGGAAGGCCCGCGAGAAGGGCCTGCACACCAAGCCCTGGGTGAAGACCTCCCTGGCACCGGGGTCCAAGGTGGTCACCGACTACCTGGTCGCCGGCGGTGTGCAGGATGACCTGAATGCCCTGGGCTTCAACCTGGTGGGCTATGGCTGCACCACCTGCATCGGCAACTCCGGCCCCCTGGCGGGCCCCATCGAGGAGGCCATCGAGGAGGGCGACCTGACCGTGGCCTCGGTGCTCTCCGGCAACCGCAACTTCGAGGGCCGGGTGCACCCGCTGGTCAAGACCAACTGGCTGGCCTCGCCGCCGCTGGTGGTGGCCTATGCCCTGGCCGGCAACGTCCAGCTCGACCTGACCCGTGATCCCCTGGGCATCGACCATCACGGCAAGCCGGTTTATCTCAGGGACCTCTGGCCCAGCCAGGCGGAGATCGCCGAGGCCGTGGAGCAGGTCAACACCGCCATGTTCCGCAAGCAGTATGCCGAGGTGTTCGACGGCGACGAGGTCTGGCAGGCCATCGAGGTGCCGCAGAGCAAGGTCTACCAGTGGTCAAAGGACTCCACCTACATCCAGCATCCCCCCTTCTTCGAGGGCATGGGACGCACGCCTCCCGCCATCGAGGACGTCAAGGACGCCCGGGTACTCGCCATGCTGGGCGATTCCGTGACCACCGACCATATCTCGCCGGCCGGCGCCATCAAGCCCGACAGCCCCGCCGGGCGCTACCTTCAGGAGCGGGGCGTGAAGCCGGTGGACTTCAACTCCTACGGGTCGCGTCGCGGCAACCACGAGGTGATGATGCGCGGCACCTTCGCCAACGTGCGCATCAGGAACGAGATGCTCGATGGCGTGGTCGGCGGCGAGACCCGCCATGTGCCCTCCGGTGAGCAGATGGCGATCTACGACGCCGCCATGACGTACCAGCAGGAGGGGACGCCGCTGGTGGTGATCGCCGGCAAGGAGTACGGCACGGGCTCCTCCCGCGACTGGGCCGCCAAGGGCACCCGCCTGCTCGGCGTGCGAGCGGTACTGGCCGAGTCCTATGAGCGCATCCACCGCTCCAACCTGATCGGCATGGGCGTGGTCCCGCTGCAGTTCCCGGAAGGCGAGAGCCGCAAGACGCTGTGCCTGACCGGCGACGAGACGGTCTCCATCGAGGGGCTCGGTGAGCTCACCCCGGGCGGCAAGGTCAAGGTGACCATCGCCTCCGACAAGGGCGAGAAGACGCTCGAGGCGCTGTGCCGCATCGATACCGCCAACGAGCTGGAGTACTACCGCCACGGCGGCATCCTCCACTACGTGCTGCGCAAGATGATCGG